>DASRNZ010000142.1:0-32521 GCA_035647155.1 Thiopseudomonas sp. | reverse complement strand
CCATCCGCAGACAATGAGCGGTGAAGAGGTTCGGCAGTTTTTATCCCACTTAGCTAACGATAAGCATGTTGCAACAAATACGCAAAAAATCGCTTTAAATGCTTTGGCATTTTTATATAACAAATTCTTACAGCAACCTCTGGGTAATATTGACTATATTCCAGCCAGTAAACCTAGGAACTTGCCTATCGTTATTTCTGTGAGTGAGGTTCAGCGTATTTTGCAGGCTATGGAGACTCGTAACCAAGTGATATTTGCCCTGCTGTATGGTGCGGGTTTGCGCATTAATGAATGCTTACGTCTACGGGTTAAAGATTTTGATTTTGATAATGGCTGTATCACCGTGCATGACGGTAAGGGTGGTAAAAGCAGAAACAGCCTACTACCCACTCGCCTAATCCCTGCTATAAAACAACTTATCGGGCAAGCGCTGCTTATTCAACAAGACGATAACTTACAAAGCATTGGCCCATCACTGCCTTTTGCTTTAGATCGCAAATACCCTTCTGCTTATCGACAACCGGCTTGGATGTTTATCTTTCCATCTAGCACGCTCTGCATCCACCCGTATAACGGCAAATTATGCCGTCATCATTTGCATGACTCCGTTGCGCGAAAGGCCTTGAAAGCAGCCGTACACAAAGCAGGTATCGTTAACAAACGTGTCACTTGCCATACATTTCGTCACTCGTTCGCTACGCATCTATTACAAGCGGGTCGTGATATTCGCACTGTGCAAGAGCTCTTAGGGCATACCGATGTTAAGACCACGCAAATCTATACTCATGTATTGGGTCAGCATTTTGCTGGTACCACCAGCCCTGCGGATGGTTTGGCACTGCTGATCAATTATCATTAAAAACGCGCAGCCCCTCTCAGAACTGCGCGTTTCTATATTTCTTGTTACTTGGCCATCCCTAGCCTACCCACCTAAGCCTTATGCGTATTCTTCACGCAATTGCTTAGCGGCTTCAACCATGTGCTCTAGAGCAGCTTTGGTTTCTGGCCAAGCGCGGGTTTTTAGGCCGCAGTCTGGGTTGGCCCACAGGTGCTCAACTGGAATACGTTTGGCTGCTTTACGCAGCAAGTTAGCCATTTCTTCGCTTTCCGGTACACGGGGTGAGTGAATGTCGTACACACCCGGACCAATGTCATTTGGGTAATGGAAGGTTTCAAAGGCTTCCAGTAATTCCATATCTGAACGTGAGGTCTCGATGGTGATGACGTCGGCATCCATTGCTGCGATTGAATCAATCACATCGTTAAACTCGCTGTAGCACATGTGGGTGTGAATCTGTGTTTCATCACGCACGCCGCTGGCGGTGAGGCGGAAGGATTCAGTGGCCCAATCCAAGTAGTTTTTCCACTGTGATTTACGCAGTGGTAAACCTTCACGGAAGGCTGCTTCGTCAATCTGAATGATCTTGATGCCTGCTGCTTCAAGGTCTACCACTTCATCTCGAATCGCCAGCGCCAATTGACGCACTTGTTCTTCGCGTGAAACGTCTTCACGCGGGAACGACCACATCAGCATAGTCACAGGACCAGTCAGCATGCCTTTCATGATTTTGTTAGTCTGCTGCTGGGCGTATTCAATCCACTCAACAGTCATGGCTTTAGGACGGGTTAAGTCACCAAAGATCACTGCGGGTTTTACACAACGTGAACCGTAGCTCTGTACCCAACCAAAACGGGTGAACAGGTAGCCGTCCAGTTGCTCCGCAAAGTATTCAACCATGTCGTTACGCTCGGCTTCACCGTGCACTAATACGTCAAGGTCTAACTCTTCCTGCACTTTAACCGCGTGCTGGATTTCTTTGTGCATGGCGGCTTTGTAGTCTGCTTCGCTCAGTTTGCCCTGACGGAAGGCTAAACGTGCTCCACGGATTTCCGAAGTTTGCGGGAACGAACCGATGGTCGTGGTTGGAAACAATGGTAAGTCCAGACGCTCACGTTGCAGCTTAATACGCTCGGCAAAGACTGATTTACGCTGACTGTCTGCAGCGGTGACTGCAGCTAAACGTGCCTGTACTTCTAGTTTATGAATACGGGGAGAGTTGGCGCGGCTCTCTTGTACTTTACGGCTTTCTGCTAGTGCAGCTTTTACTTTCGGGCTGCCTGGGTTGTTCAGTGCTTCAGCTAAGATCGCGACTTCTTCTGTCTTTTGTACGGCAAAGGCTAACCAGCTTTTCAGTTCTTCATCGAGCTGATCTTCACGATCTAAATCAACTGGGCTGTGCAGTAATGAGCAGGATGGTGCCACCCATAAACGCTCGCCTAAACGCTCATGTGCATGCTTGAGTGTTGCTAATACTTTCTCAAGGTCACAGCGCCAGACGTTACGGCCGTTGACTACGCCCAGTGATAACACTTTATACGCGGGTAGACGATCAAGAATCGTTGGGTACTGCTCTGGCGCACGGACTAAATCGAGGTGCAGGCCATCGACGGGCAAACTAGCGGCTAAGCCGAGGTTGTCTTCTAAACCAGAGAAGTAAGTCGCAACCAGCTTTTTAACCGGCTCGGCTTGCAGCAAGTTGTAGGCACGCTCAAAGGCGTTTTTCCAGTCTTGTGGTAAGTCGAGGCCGAGGATTGGCTCATCAATCTGTACCCACTCAACACCTTGTGCTGCCAGACGTTGGAAAATTTGGCCGTAAATGGGTAGGAGTTTTTCTAATAAGTCGAGCTTATCGAACTCTTCGCCTTTAACTTTACCTAACCACAACCAGGTCAATGGACCGATTACGACGGGTTTAACTTTATGACCCAGCGCTAAAGCTTCGTCCACTTCTTCAAACAACTGATTCCAGCTCAGTGAGAACTGAAGATCAGCGGTCAACTCAGGGACTAAGTAATGATAGTTAGTATCAAACCACTTGGTCATTTCTTGTGCGTGCGCACCGCCACAACAGCTGCTCTCGACAACACCACGGCCCATGGCAAATAAGGTATCGATGGTTGGCTTTTCGCCCGCTTTAGCAAAGCGTTCTGGCACCACACCGAAGGTCAATGAGTGGGTCAAAACTTGGTCGTACCAAGCAAAATCACCGACGGGTACTAAGTCTAAGCCAGCATCTTTCTGGATCTGCCAGTGCTTAGCACGCAATTCACGGCCAACTTGACGTAAACTGTCTTCAGTAATGTCGCCTTTCCAATACGCTTCTACTGCTTTCTTTAATTCGCGATCGCCACCAATGCGGGGGAAACCTAAGTTATGTGCTACGGCCATGATTTTATTCCTTCTAAGTCAATGACGCTATTGTCATAGTTGATCGCGAATGAAACAAACTACTAATATTACTGATGATCAATAGTTTTACTCATGTTGCTATTTAAGGAATCCTTATGCTGGATATTCGCCACCTCAAAACTCTCGGTGCGTTACGCGATGCTGGTAGCTTAGTCGAGGCAGCAGAGCGCCTGCACCTCACGCAATCCGCTCTCTCCCATCAGTTTAGGGAAATGGAAGAGCGTCTGGGAATGCAGCTGTTTGTGCGCAAGACTAAACCCGTGCGCTTTACCAGTGCTGGATTACGTTTGCTCAGGTTGGCGGATGAAGTGCTGCCATTAATGCGCGGCGCAGAGCGTGATATTGCGCGCTTACAAGGTGGTTCAGCGGGACGCTTACATATGGCCATTGAGTGCCATAGCTGTTTTCAGTGGTTGATGCCGACTATTGATCAGTTTCGTGATGCTTGGCCAGAAGTGGAATTGGACTTAGCTTCAGGCTTTTCCTTTGCCCCTCTGCCTGCTCTAGCGCGTGGTGATTTGGATTTAGTGGTCACCGCAGATCCGATTGATTTAAGCGGTATCAGTTATATTCCTCTGTTTGCTTATGAGGCCTTATTGGCCGTCGCTAAACAACACCCGCTGGCACAAAAAGCCTATATCGAGCCGGAAGATTTACGTCATGAGATTTTAATCACCTACCCGGTTGAGCATGATCGTTTGGATATTTTTAATCACTTCTTAGAACCGGCTGATGTTGAACCTGCGCAAGTACGTACCGCTGAGATGACGGTGATGATGATGCAGTTGGTGGCCAGTGGTCGGGGTGTCTGTTCTTTGCCAAACTGGGCGATGCATGAATACACATCCAAAGGCTATGTCAGTGCGCGTCGCTTAGGTGAGAAGGGTTTGTTTTCAACTTTATATGCAGCAGTGCGCACCGATATGCTCGAAGCCGCTTTTATGCAAGATTTTTTACTGACGGCTAAAGATACATCCTTTAACACTCTGGCTGGCGTGAGCGCGGTTAAGGAATAGCCGCACTATTGAGTAATTAGCCTGTCGCTAGCCGAGCAAGATAATCGACCAGACCGCTGCAATGGCGGTCATGCCAACCATTTGTGCGGCACTGCCCATATCTTTAGCGTTTTTGGATAACGGGTGCTGTTCTAAAGAAATACGATCAATTGCCGCCTCAATGGCTGAGTTAAATAACTCAATAATCAGCGACAGCAAGCAGACTGCGACCATCAATGCCCGCTCACCGCGTGAGACATCCAGCATAAAACTGATCGGGATCAGAATCGCATTAAGTAATAACAGCTGACGAAAAGCTGCTTCCCCCACAAACGCAGCACGCAGGCCTGCTAGTGAATAACCGCCAGCATTCACAATTCGACGTAGACCGGATTTACCTTTAAATGGGGACATGGTGACCTTGACTGCGTAGGGGCTGAACAAGCATCGCTTGCAGTATGACTTTGAGTCGCAAAAGCATACTGCAGACGCTGAGGGTTATTCGCTTTGCGGAATGGATTCCATTTGCTGCAAGAGCAACGCAGCTTGGGTACGGGTACGCACATTCAGCTTGCGGAAAATTGCGGTCACGTGTGCTTTAACTGTGGCTTCTGACACATTTAAGTCATAAGCGATTTGCTTATTGAGCAAACCATCACAGACCATAGTCAATACGCGGAACTGTTGTGGCGTTAAGCTGGCTAAACCTGCGCTAGCCGCTTTTTCATCCGCAGTCACAGCAGCAGTGGCTGCCGTTTGTGCTGGCCACCAGACATCACCGTCTAAGACAACTTGTACAGCCTGTTGAATATCTTCTAAGGCGCTGGATTTTGGAATAAAGCCGCTGGCACCAAACTCTCGTGCACGCGCCATAATCATTGCTTCTTCTTGCGCAGAAATCATTACTACGGGAACCTGTGGATACTGTCCACGTAGCAACACTAATCCAGAAAAACCATGAGCACCGGGCATATTTAAGTCCAGTAATACCAAGTCCCAATCTGATTTTTCCTGTAGACAACTTTCCAGTTCAGCAATGTTCTCTGCTTCAACTAAACGTACTGAGCTACCCAAACTTAACGTCAGGGCTTGACGTAAAGCACTGCGGAACAATGGGTGATCATCTGCAATCAGTATTTCGTAGGCAGCCATTATTTAGGATCCTGTTTCTTTATTATAGTCGTGCTGTGCTTCTTGCCAATCCATGACGAAGTAGCGGGATAAAATATCCATAAAATACCACCGTCACTTCTGCGCAAGCGCTCACAAGCATATGTGCTGATAGGTTTTGTCTTACAAAGTAGAGCACATACTACATAAAACCTAGCCAAAGGTCTTATATTGGCCATAAAAAGTTGAACTTTTATAGCCAATATTTCTCAAGCGGCTCAGTAGCGAATAAAATGCTCGCGGTAATACTTCAGTTCAGCAATTGAATCTTGAATATCAGCCAATGCTAAATGCACCTCGCCTTTCTTAAAACCATCGCGAATCTCGGGTGCCCAGCGTGCCGCTAATTCTTTAACGGTAGAGACATCCAAGTTGCGGTAATGGAAGTAAGTTTCCAGTTTAGGCATATGGCGGTGTAGAAAACGGCGATCCTGACAGATGCTGTTACCACAAATCGGTGAGCTACCCGCTGGCACCCATTTTTCCAAGAACGCTAAGGTCTCAGCTTCGGCTTGCGCTTCAGTGACGCGGCTATCGCGTACACGTTGAGTTAAACCGCTGCCACCGTGCTGGCGAGTGTTCCACTCATCCATACCGGCTAAGACTTCATCCGACTGATGAATCGCCAACACAGGGCCTTCGGCGAGGATATTAAGCTGGCTATCAGTCACTATAGTGGCCATTTCAATGATCAGGTCATTATCGGTATCCAAACCGGTCATTTCCAAGTCAATCCAAATTAAGTTTTGTTCACTGTACATGGCTCACCTCTAGGTTATTTAACCTGCTAACACCACAACGTGCGAATGTTTTAAATGCAGCTTTTTAAGACTTCAATCAGTGTTTCGTTCTGCTCTTCGGTACCTATAGTGATGCGTAAAAACTGCTCGATACGTGGCTGAGTAAAGTGGCGAACAATCACGCCTTGCTCACGTAACTGCGCAGCCAGCTCACTGGCATCACGGCTTTTGTGGCGTGCAAAAATAAAGTTTGCGGCCGACGGCAATACTTCAAAATCCAACGCGGTCAAAGCTTCAGTCACCCACTCACGGCTGGCAATCACTTTATTACGTGTGCTGTGGAAGTGGTCGGTATCAGCAAAAGCAGCTGCAGCACCGGCAATCGCGGCACGGTCCAATGGGTAAGAGTTAAAGCTGTTCTTGATACGCTCTAAACCTTCAATTAGATCAGGGTGACCCACAGCAATACCCACACGTAACCCGGCTAAAGAACGTGATTTAGATAAAGTCTGAGTGACCAATAAGTTATCGTATTTTTTAACTAAACTGATGGCTGATTCACCACCAAAATCGATATAAGCCTCATCCACCAACACCACGGAATCCGGGTTGGCTTGTAAAACTTGCTCAATTTTATCCAACTCTAATAAGCAACCGGTGGGCGCATTCGGGTTGGGGAAAATAATGCCACCATTGGGCTGCTGGTAATCCGCTACGTTAATTTGGAAATTCTCATCCAAGGCAATCTGCTGCGGCTCAATACCGTATAGACCGCAATAGACGGGGTAAAAACTGTAGCTGATATCAGGGAACAACAACGGTTTGTCGTGCTGAAATAAACCATGGAACGCATGCGCTAATACTTCATCAGAGCCGTTACCGACAAATACATACTGCGGTGCCACTGAATAGTAGTCAGCTACGGCATGTTTAAGTAGGTCACAGTTAGGGTCTGGGTATAAACGCAGGTCATCGTTAATTTGCAGCTGCATTGCAGCCAGTGCTTTAGGTGATGGCCCGTAGGGATTCTCATTGGTATTGAGCTTAATTATACGCTCAATCTTCGGTTGTTCACCCGGCACATAGGGCACCAGGTTCTTAACAAAAGGACTCCAAAACTTACTCACGTGTTGCGCTCCTAAACTGAATCAATCGCTGCACAGAGCGCAGCGATTGTAATGCTCGATAACTGCCCTCGTTGGAGCAGTGATGCTAGCGTTTTAATCTGCTTTGATGCGGTACTCTGCTGAACGCGCATGAGCGGTTAACGACTCACCGCGCGCTAACACTGAAGCCACTTTACCTAGCTCAGAAGCACCTTCCGGGCTGCAGTAAATAATCGATGAGCGTTTTTGGAAATCATACACGCCTAAGGGTGATGAGAAACGCGCAGTACCTGAAGTGGGCAATACGTGGTTGGGACCTGCGCAATAGTCGCCTAAGGCTTCAGCAGTGTAGCGACCCATAAAGATCGCACCGGCATGACGAATCTGCGGCAGTAATTCTTCAGGATTTTCCACCGACAACTCCAAGTGTTCAGGAGCAATGCGGTTGGACACTTCAATGGCTTGCGCCATATCCGCTACATGAATCAATGCACCACGCTCGCGCAATGAGGTACGGGCAATCGCTTCACGCTCTAAGGTCGGCAATAAACGCTGCATGCTTTCTTCAACACGGTTTAAGAAGTCCGCATCTGGGCTGAGCAAAATAGATTGTGCATCTTCATCGTGCTCGGCTTGTGAGAACAAATCCATGGCAATCCAGTCAGGATCAGTTTTGCCATCACAGATCACTAGAATCTCCGATGGGCCAGCGATCATATCGATGCCGACTTTACCAAACACATGGCGCTTAGCAGTGGCTACATAGATATTGCCCGGACCGACAATCTTATCCACCGGCGGCACACTTTCAGTACCGTAGGCCAATGCAGCTACCGCTTGCGCACCACCAATGGTAAACACACGATCGACACCGGCAATGGCAGCCGCGGCTAGAACCAGCTCGTTAATTTCACCACGTGGCGTCGGCACCACCATCACAACTTCACGCACGCCAGCCACTTTAGCTGGAATAGCATTCATCAATACGGATGATGGGTAAGAGGCTTTACCGCCCGGCACATAGAGGCCAGCACGATCGAGTGGCGTTACTTTCTGTCCAAGGACAGTGCCATCCGCTTCTTGATACTGCCATGAGTCTTGCACTTGACGTTCATGGTACTCACGCACACGGCGGGCAGCCGTTTCTAGCGCGGTGCGCTGTTCTGGAGTGATGCGCGTCAATGCCAGTTCAAGACGTTCGCGATTGAGGATTAAATCACTCATCTGCGCGACATCAAGACCGTCAAATTGGCGGGTGTAATCAATCAGTGCGGCATCACCGCGCGTACGGACGTTATCAATAATATCCAATACGCGCTGATTGATGCTGGCATCAGACACACTTTCCCAGCTCAACAGTTGGTCAAGTTGGGTATTAAATTCTGTATCTTGGGCATTTAAACGTCGAACCATAGTCACTGCAGTCATAGCGGGCCTCAATAATAAACAAACATTCGGGCGCCGCCAGACTAGCAAACCTTCTGCGCGGGCACCCGATCAATTCGGCTATGACGCAGATAGGCGGTGTGCATCAGCACACAAGCAGACCTTACTATCAGTGTCGTGCGTTAACCGCAGCACTTAGGGTATCAATCAGCGCTTGAATATCAGCGTGTTTCATTTTCATCGAAGCACGGTTGACGATTAAGCGTGAACTGATATGAGCAATCAACTCTTGCAGCTCTAAACCATTGGCGCGCAGGGTATTACCCGTGTCCACAACGTCAATAATTTTATCAGCCAAACCTACCAGCGGTGCCAGCTCCATCGAGCCGTACAGTTTGATGATATCAACCTGACGACCTTGTTCGGCATAGTAGCGTTTAGCGACATTGACAAACTTAGTCGCCACACGCAAGCGGCCGGTGGGCTCTGGTGTATTCACGCGGCCTGCTGTCATCAACTTGCACTTAGCAATCTGCAAGTCGAGCGGTTCATACAGGCCCTGTCCACCGTACTCAAGTAAGACGTCTTTACCCGCAACGCCTAAGTCAGCAGCGCCCAACTCAACATAAGTGGGCACATCAGTGGCGCGCACGATCAGTAAACGCACATCATCACGCGTGGTGGGGATAATTAATTTACGACTTTTTTCTGGATTTTCAGTCGGCACAATACCTGCCTGCTCTAATAGCGGCAGGGTATCGTCCAAAATTCGACCTTTTGACAATGCAATAGTTAACATAATACTAGCCCGGTACTCGTCGGATTTTCGCACCAAGGAGTTGCATTTTTTCCTCGA
Source organism: Thiopseudomonas sp. (assembly GCA_035647155.1). Taxonomy (GTDB): domain Bacteria; phylum Pseudomonadota; class Gammaproteobacteria; order Pseudomonadales; family Pseudomonadaceae; genus Denitrificimonas. The sequence goes on along the minus strand of DASRNZ010000142.1, from coordinate 23,018 downwards.
TACATTCGTAGCCGCGATCAATATGATAAATGCGGTCAATTAGGGTATCACCCTCGGTCATCAGAGCGGCAATCACCAAACTGGCTGATGCGCGTAAATCTGTAGCCATTACGGGTGCAGCTTTCAGCATCGGAATTCCGGTGACAATCGCTGTATTACCTTCAATTTGAATTTTCGCGCCCATACGTTGCATTTCTAGTGCGTGCATAAAGCGGTTTTCAAAAATGGTTTCAATCACTGTACCTGTGCCTTCAGCCAACGCATTTAAGGCAATGAATTGCGCTTGCATATCAGTTGGGAACGCAGGGTACGGCGCAGTACGTACGCTGACTGCTGTTGGACGTTTGCCATGCATATCCAGCTCAATCCAGTCTTCACCGGTGGTGATTTCTGCACCGGCTTCTTGCAGCTTAGACAATACCGCCTCAAGAATAGTTGGATCAGTGTCCTTGAGTTTAACACGGCCACCGGTCACTGCTGCAGCGACGAGGTAAGTACCGGTTTCAATACGGTCTGGCATCACATTGTAAGTTGCGCCACCGAGTTTATCGACACCATCAATAATGATGGTATCAGTACCTGCGCCCTGGATTTTCGCACCCATGGCAATCAAGCAATTGGCTAAGTCGACAATTTCCGGCTCACGCGCAGCGTTCTCTAAAATGGTACGGCCTTTAGCTAAGGTCGCCGCCATCAGAATATTTTCGGTACCGGTCACACTGACAATATCAAAGAAGAAGTTGCCACCGCGTAAACCGCCTTCAGGCGCTTTAGCTTTAATGTAGCCATCTTCCACGGTGATTTCTGCACCCAGTGCTTCAAGACCACGGATATGTAAATCAACCGGACGTGAACCAATCGCACAACCACCGGGCAAAGCCACTTCAGCTTGACCAAAGTGCGCAACCATAGGCCCAAGAACCAAGATCGACGCGCGCATGGTTTTGACTAGGTCATAAGGTGCAATGAGCGTTTTAATGGTACGTGGATCAATTTCTACGCTGAGTTTTTCATCGATAACTGGCTCAATGCCCATGCGGCCAAACAGCTCAATCATCGTGGTAATATCGTGCAGGTGCGGTAAATTGCACACTGTCACCGGCGCGCTAGCCAATAAAGTTGCAGCAAGAATAGGCAGCGCAGCGTTTTTGGCGCCAGAAATACGAATTTCACCGTCTAAGCGATGACCTCCGCTAATAATTAGCTTATCCATTAGAGTCTCGTTTGGTTGCTTTAAGAGCGTTCGGCCCAAGCCGTGCGAGTATAAAACTTCATCGTAACCGCATGGATACTGCCATCAGCAATCCAAGGATTAAGTACGGCATAAATCTGCTGTTGACGCTTCACAGGGCCGAGTGCAGCCAAGTCATCACTGATAATATTAAGCTGAAAGTTACAGCCTTCGCCTTCAACTTCAACTTGCGTGTTTTCTAGTTTTTCTTCTAACAGTTGTTTTACTGCATCACCTTGCATACATAACCTCATCAACAGCAACTCACTTATTTGCGGTCGCTACATTAATTAGCACTTATTCTGTCTGTCCTGCATATCCAACATTAAGACTGGATGCCGAGAATCTCGGTCAAGCCACAGACTTGAGCAATCTTACGCATATCTTCTGGGAGTTGAGTGAGCTCAATTTTTTTGCCGTACTGCTGACCGTCACGCATAAATGCCAGCAGTAATGCTAAGCCCACACTACTCGATTTTTTCACAGCGGCGCAATTGACCTGCACCGTTTCAGCGGACGTCTTAGCAATCAGCGCCTGCCCCTGCTCCCGCAGAGCGGGACCGCTGGTATGATCAAGCACACCACTGAGATGCAAAACACCCGCATCATCTATTCTCACTGCCGCCTGACTCACGCATCCTCCTGAGCGGCGCGTGTTTTAGCCACAGTCTCAATCCAATTATCAATCACTCGATCAAGGTCTTGACGATTGCGTTGCATCGCTTCCGCAAACTGGTCACGGAATAACTTACCTAAGTTGATACCGTTGATAATGACATTACGCATACGCCACTCATTATTGATTTTAACCATGGTGTAGGACACAGGATAAATCACACCTTTTTTATCGGTGACTTCCATGCGCACTTCACTGCGCTTAGGACCTTGCGCGATACTATTAGGCAAGACACGGATGCCTTGATTGTCGTATTCAAGTAGCGCATTACCGTAAAACTGCATCAGACTGCGTTTAAAGTTTTCTTGAAAGCGCTGCATCTGCTCAGGCGTGGCACGGCGTGAATAGCGTACCGTCATCACACTTTTAGAAATACCATCAGCATCAATGACCTGGCCTAAAATATCATCCATAGCATTGTAAAAAGCTGCGGGATCAGTGCGGTATTTATCTTGGTTGATTTTTAAGTCCGCCATCAACTTATCGGTGGTTTGTTGAACCACTGTATGCGGATCAGTTGCTGCAACGCTGACACCAGCAAAAGCTAAAAAAGTGAAAAACAAAGAGTGACGTAACAGAGCCAACATAGTAATTAATCCTGATTAACGGTGTTCATTAAAAACTTACCAATCAGCTCTTCGAGTACCAAAGAGGATTGCGTATCATAAATCACATCACCATCTTTTAAGACTTCATCTTCGCCACCCACACTAAAGCTGATATATTTTTCACCCAGTAAACCGGCGGTTAAAATTGAAGCTGTACTGTCAGTGGGCAGGTTATTAAGACGCTTCTGCACTTCCATGGTGACTTGACCTGTGTAAGTTTCAGTGTCGAAATCAATCGCCACCACCTTACCCACAGTGACACCCGCCATAGTGACTTTAGCGCGTGTGGTCAGCCCAGCAATATTGTCAAAGTGAGCGGTCAATTTATAGGTGTCTGTGCTATTGGCCACGGTTAAGCCACTGACGCGTAAAGCCAATAACAATAACGCGAAAATGCCTGCCAATAAAAACACACCCACACTAATCTCTACGGCGCGGATTCGCATCAGAAATCTCCAAACATTAAAGCAGTCAAAATAAAGTCCAAACCCAACACCGCTAACGAGGCATATACCACGGTACGCGTTGTAGCTCGGCTGATCCCTTCTGAGGTTGGCTCGCAATCATAGCCTTGGAATACCGCAATCCAAGTCACCACAAAAGCAAAGACCACACTCTTAATAACGCCATTGATCACATCATTGTAAAAATCAACGCTATTCACCATATTGCCCCAGTATGAGCCGTCATACACGCCCAACCAGTCCACAGCGACCATTGCGCCACCCCAAATACCCACCACTGAAAAAATCGCTGCCAACAGCGGCATGGAGATAAAGCCCGCCCATAAGCGCGGCGCAATAATATATTTAAGTGGATCAACACCAATCATTTCTAAGCTGGATAGCTGCTCGGTGGATTTCATATTACCAATTTCTGCCGTTAAAGCAGAGCCGGCACGTCCAGCAAAGAGCAAAGCAGTGACCACAGGCCCCAGCTCTCGCAGCAATGTCAGCGCCACCATTTGCCCAACTGCTTGTTCAGAACCAAAATCAACCAGAATGCTGTAGCCCTGCAGCGCCAGCACCATGCCGATAAATAAGCCTGAAACAATAATAATCGCCAGCGATAACACACCAACCGAGTACAACTGCTTAACCAGCAGATGAAACCCCGTACCTGCGCCGCCGCGACCCGTTAATACATGCCACAAAAAGATCAGCGAACGACCCATGGCTTGTAAAATATGCAGTCCAGAACGGCCAAACAAGGCAATACGATCCAGTAACGACTTGCGCACCATTTAATGATCTCCTAGTAAGTCGTCACGATAATCTGGCGCATCAAAATGAAACGCCACCGGTCCATCAGGAGTACCCTGCATAAATTGACGAATACGTGGATTATCTGAATCCATCAGTTCGTCAGGCTGACCCTGTCCTAAAACCTGGCCATCACCAATAACATATAAATAATCAGAAATACTCGCCGTCTCAGCCAAATCATGCGACACAACGATACTGGTAATACCCAACGCATCATTGAGTAAACGTATTAAACGCACTAATACACCTTTAGCAATCGGGTCTTGGCCGACAAAAGGCTCGTCATACAATAAAATATCGGGGTCTAAAGCAATAGCGCGCGCCAAGGCAACACGACGCTTCATTCCACCTGATAGCTCATCGGGCATTAATTCAATCGCACCGCGTAAACCAACGGCCTGCAATTTCATTAAGACAATATCGCGAATCATTTCTTCTGGTAATTCAGTGTGTACGCGTAATGGAAAGGCCACGTTTTCAAAGACATTTAAATCAGTGAAAAGTGCACCACTTTGAAACAACACACCAAACTGCTTGCGCATCTCAAATAATTCACTGCGCGCTAAACTGGGTAAATTCTGGCCATTGACCACAACCTCACCCTTCTCAGGTTTCAGCTGTGCTGCCATCAAACGTAATAATGTCGTCTTTCCACAACCTGAAGGCCCCATCACTCCAGTGACTTTGCCACGAGGAAAGCTGATATCAACATTATTAAAAATTTTTCGTGAACCGCGTTTAAAGGTCAGGCCTTTTAACTCTACGGCGAAAGTATCGTCAGCCGACATGCAAACTCCCGCTAAATAACATAAAAGTGTTGGAACATGGAATGCCGATACATATTTCACGCATGCAACAAACACTGCAATATAGCATTGTCGGAGCCTACAACCCAATAGAGAAGCACAAGCGCGATAGAAAACAGTGTGTTCACTCACACAAGTGGTGTAAACAACAAAGGCACCTGAGGTGCCTTTGTTGTCAATCAAGCACTGAACTTAACAATCAGTGTTGATGACCACCTTCACCGTGCACATGACCGTGCTCGATTTCTTCTGCGCTAGCAGCGCGAACGCTAACAACTTTAACTTTAAAATTAAGCTGCTGGCCGGCCAATGGGTGATTGCCATCGATAGTGACTTGGTCACCATCAACATCGCGAATGGTCACGACTTGCATACCACCATCGGGCGCTGAGGCATGAAACTGCATACCCACTTCCAGCTCTTCAACACCTTCAAACATCTCACGACCTAAATTGGTAATCAGCTCTGGGCTGTACTCACCATAAGCGTCTTCAGGCTCAATACTGACTTCCAGCTCATCACCGACAGTTTTGCCAGTTAATGCGTTTTCTAAACCAGCAATGATATTGCTTGCACCATGTAAATAGACCAACGGCTCTGCACCAGCAGAACTGTCAATCACTTCACCAGCGTCGTTACTGAGCGTGTAGTCAATGGCGACAACATGTTGATTGGCGATCAGCATAAAATAAAAACCTTTATCAAATTGAATGAAAGCCAAAGTTTACCTGCACATGCGCGTTAATGCGACTTTAGAATAAATAGACCAATGCCGACTTGACCTGACTCCACTTAGCACCCGAAGATTGGGATACTTTATAAATGGTGCTTCTTTTTTGTTTCGATTATTCGATCGCACCCAACTCTTTCTCTATTTCAAAAGGATCTCTCATGGCGTCTCGTAATGTATTGGTTATCAACTGCGGCAGCTCGTCTATTAAATTCGCCTTGGTCGACGAAGATAAAGATGAGTTTTTAATTCAAGGTTTAGCTGAGCGCTTAGGCAGCAGCGAAGCGGTTTTAAACTGGCAGCTCGGCGATGAAAAACATGTTGCACAATTGCACGGCGCTGATCATAAAGATGCCTTTGCGCGTCTGTTACCTTTAGTACAAAAAGCCAGCCACGGTAAGTTAACCAGTATTGGCCACCGCGTCGTTCACGGCGGAGCACATTTCACTAAAGCTTCAGCACTCAACAGTGAAGTTATTGATGTGATTCGCAGCGCTGCTGTTTTAGCCCCTCTACACAACCCCGCCGGTTTAATTGGTATTGAAGCGGCTATGTCGCTCTACCCTAACCTTACGCAAGTGGCTGTGTTTGATACTGCCTTCCACCAAAGCATGCCCGCACACGCGTACCGCTATGCAGTGCCTGAGGACTTGTATACCGACCACCATGTTCGCCGCTATGGCTTCCACGGTACCAGCCATATGTATGTCAGCCGTCAAGCGGCCGCCATGACCGGTCTACCTGTTGAAGACAGCAATTGGTTGGTCGCTCACTTAGGCAATGGTTGCTCAACCTGCGCAGTGGTCAACGGTGAAAGTTTAGACACCAGCATGGGTTTAACGCCACTCGAAGGTTTGGTGATGGGTACACGCAGTGGTGATGTTGACCCAAGTCTGCACAATTACTTATCACGCACGCTAGGCTGGGACATTCAACGCATCGAAACCGTTCTAACTAAAGAAAGTGGTTTACTCGGCTTATCGGGTCTATCCAACGATATGCGTACTCTGATCGAAGCCAGCAAAAAAGGTGATGAGCGTGCTACTTTGGCCATTGAAGTATTCTGCTACCGTTTAGCTAAATCATTGGCTGGCATGGCCTGTGCGCTACCGTCTCTGGATGGTTTGATCTTTACCGGCGGTATTGGTGAGAACGCTAATTTAGTCCGCAGTAAAACCCTAGATCATATGCGTTTATTTAACTTTAAGTTAGACGAAGAAGCGAATGCTAAGTGCGTACGTGGTGTAAGCGGTACTATCAGTGCCGACAACCATCCGCGTGTATTGGTGATACCCACCAACGAAGAACGCCAAATTGCTATTGAAACCTTGGCTTTAATTGACGCAAACGCTTAATAGAGGACACTTGATTCATGCACACTTTTTTACTTGCCCCCACAGGGTTTGGTGTTGGTTTATCGTCAGTGAGCTTAGGTGTTGTGCAAACGCTTTTGCGTTCCGGCTTAAAAGTCGGCTTTTTCAAGCCCATTGCACAGCCGCACCTTGATGACACAGGCCCAGAGCGCTCAAGCGCTCTAATGGAAGCTGCTCATGGTATTCGCCAACCTAAAGCGCTGTCTTTAGCTTATGTTGAGCGCATGATTGGTAATGGTCAACTGGATGAGCTGATGGAAGAAATCGTCAGTATGCACCAGCAAATCCAAGCCGAGTACGACATTATTATTGTCGAAGGTATGACGCCATCACGCCAAGCCAATTACGCTGAGCGCATTAACGCCCACCTTGCAAAAACCATGGACGCTGAAGTTATTTTAGTCAGCGCGCCAGACAGCGATGACCTCAATGTGCTGTCCGATCGTATCGAAATGCAAGCGCAGTTATTTGGCGGCACCCAAGACCCTAAAGTACTAGGCGTAATTATTAATAAAGTTGCTGATAGCCCAATCGGTGGTTTTATTGAGCGTTTAAAAAGCCATCTGCCAGCACTGCGTAAAGGCGATTTACACCTGATTGGTTGTATTGCTAAGAAAGATGAGCTGAACAATGCACGCACCAGTGACTTTGCTCAGCTGATCAAAGCTAAAGTGCATAACACCGGTGACATCGAACAGCGTCGCGTGCAGAAAGTGATTCTATGCTCACGCACCGTGGCCAATATCGTACCTTTGCTGCAACCCGGCGTCTTAGTCGTCTGCCCTGGTGACCGTGACGATATTATTTTAGCCACCAGCCTAGCTGAAATGAATGGCATCCTCTTAGCAGGCTTGCTACTGACCGGTGACCTCACACCCAACCCAAGCATTATGGATATTGGTGAGCGTGCGCTAAAAGGCGGCTTACCGGTGATGAGCGTACCCACAGGTTCATACGATACCGCTTACAACCTGACCCGCTTATACAAAGGCATCCCGATCAGCGACACCGAGCGTGCTAAAGCAGTCACCGATTATATTGCCGGTCAGCTGGATCAAGATTGGCTTACAGCGCGCTGCAAAACCACACGTCAGCTGTTGTTATCACCGCCTGCGTTCCGTCATCAATTGGTTAAACGTGCGAAAGAAGCCAATAAGCGCATTGTGCTACCCGAAGGTAATGAGCCTCGCACCATTCAAGCAGCTGCTATTTGTCAGAAACGTGGTATTGCGCGTTGCGTACTGCTGGCTAAGCCTGATGAAGTGCATGCCATTGCTAAAGCACAAGGCATTGAGTTACCCGCTGATTTAGAAATCATTGACCCAGAGTCCATCCGTCAGCGCTTTATTGAGCCCATGGTTGAGCTGCGTAAAGGCAAAGGTTTAACTGCACAATTAGCTGCAGTGCAACTGGAAGACACTGTTGTTTTAGCCACTATGATGTTGGCTGAAGACGAAGTGGACGGTTTAGTATCTGGCGCAGTACACACCACGGCCAGCACCATCCGCCCTGCTCTACAGCTGCTAAAAACGGCACCCGGCTACAACTTGGTTTCATCAGTATTCTTTATGCTGCTGCCTGACCAAGTGCTGGTTTACGGTGACTGCGCAGTGAATCCTGATCCAGACGCCACGCAACTGGCAGAAATTGCTCTACAAAGTGCTGAGTCAGCGCAAGCATTCGGTATTGATCCGCGCGTAGCGATGATCAGCTACTCAACCGGTGACTCAGGTACCGGTGCAGAAGTTGAAAAAGTACGTGAGGCGACGCGTATTGCGCGTGAGCGTAATCCTGATTTACCAATCGACGGCCCACTGCAATATGATGCAGCGAGCATCGAAAGCGTTGGCCGCTCAAAAGCGCCTGACAGCCTAGTTGCCGGTCGTGCTACAGTGTTTATCTTCCCAGATCTCAACACCGGTAACACCACTTATAAAGCGGTACAGCGTAGCGCTAACGTAATCAGCGTGGGCCCCATGCTGCAAGGCTTACGCAAGCCTGTGAACGACCTATCACGCGGCGCATTAGTCGATGATATTGTCTTCACCATCGCGTTGACCGCCATCCAGGCGGCCAACCAACCACAGTAATACTGATATTAAGAGTCACTGTCGCATTCCGCGCAGTGGCTCTTAAGTCTGACGTAACACTTGCACTCCCCCGCTGAAACGATAACCATACCCAGACAACACTATATTTCTGCTGCGCTAGACGCATTGCTTTGAGGTATCGCTTTATGCTGCACCCTCTTCCGCACATCGTACGGGGCATCATTGCCTCATTGCTGCTGGTCCTCAACACGCTATTTTGGTGTTGGCCGCTGTTTATCTTCGCCTTACTCAAGGTCGTTCTGCCCTTTGCACCCATTCAGCGCAGCTTGCGTTTTGCCATGCATTGGATCGCCGAGTCGTGGATTGCCGTCAACTCCTTTTGGATGCGCTTAGTGCAGCCCATTGATTGGGATATTGAAGGTTTAGAAAAGCTCGACCTCACTCACTCATGGATGGTCACCAGTAATCACCAAAGCTGGGTGGATATTCTCGCTTTGCAATACCAATTCAATCGTCGCCTGCCATTCTTAAAATTCTTTTTGAAAAAAGAATTGATTTGGGTACCGGTGATTGGTCTGTGTTGGTGGGCGCTGGAGTTTCCTTTTATGAAACGCTACAGCAAAGCCTATCTAGCCAAGCATCCAGAGAAACAAGGTCAAGATTTAGCCACCACGCGCAAAGCCTGTGAGCGCTATAAAACCAACCCTGTTTCAGTCTTTAATTTTCTCGAAGGCACGCGTTTTACTGCAGAAAAGCATGACCAACAAGCATCACCCTTTCAGAATCTACTTAAACCTAAAGCTGGCGGCATTGCTTTTGTACTGGACGCCATGGGCGAGCAACTGCACGGCTTAGTCAACGTCACGATTTATTATCCGCAAGGTAAGCCCACACTATGGGATCTACTCAGTGGGCAGGTTAAACGTATCGTCATGCGCATTGAAATCACTCCGATCCCGCAACAGTTTATCGGCAAAAGTTATGATCAAGATAGGGGCTATCGCGCTGAATTCCAAGATTGGGTCAATCAGATGTGGCAGAAAAAAGATCAGCAATTAACCCAGCTGATTGCAGCTGAGCAGACAAAAAATAGCCGTTAAATAACCTCTAGATCGAGCCTTTACACCATAGTCGATAGCGTGCGGCTATTCGTTTAGCCGCGAGGCGCGCTATACTTACCGGATTCTTAAAATATCTACGTTGTGTGCTAAGCCTGTTTTAGCGCACACACCGTTGATTGATCCACACCGAGACTGCTGGTTAAAAGCACTTGATGTTCCCGCCCATAGAGGAGCGTTTCATGACCGTTATTAAGCAAGATGATGTCATTCAAAGCGTAGCCGACGCTTTACAATTTATTTCTTACTACCACCCGCTCGACTTTATTGAAGCAATGCATGAAGCCTACTTGCGTGAAGAGTCCGCATCAGCTAAAGATGCTATCGCGCAAATTCTGATTAACTCACGCATGAGCGCCACTGGACACCGCCCACTGTGCCAAGACACCGGTATCGTCACCGTGTTTGTCCGTGTGGGTATGGACGTGCGCTGGGATGGCGCAACCATGGGCGTTGAAGACATGATCAACGAAGGCGTGCGTCGTGCTTACAACCTGCCAGAGAACATCCTACGCGCATCCATTTTGGCTGACCCAGCCGGTGCCCGTCGCAACACTAAAGACAACACGCCAGCCGTGATTCACTACTCGATTGTTCCAGGTAACACGGTTGAGTTTGATGTAGCAGCCAAAGGCGGCGGCTCTGAAAACAAAGCTAAAATGGCCATGCTTAACCCATCTGACTCAATCGTTGATTGGGTACTGGAAACGCTTCCAGAAATGGGTGCGGGCTGGTGCCCACCGGGTATGCTCGGTATAGGTATCGGTGGTACTGCTGAAAAAGCTGCTGTGATGGCTAAAGAAGTTCTGATGGAATCCATTGATATCCACGAACTGCAAGCCCGCGGCGCACAAAACCGTGTTGAAGAACTGCGTTTAGAGCTGTTTGAAAAAGTTAATCAACTGGGTATTGGTGCTCAAGGTTTAGGCGGTTTAACCACAGTACTTGATGTGAAAATCATGGACTACCCAACCCACGCCGCGTCTTTACCTGTGTGCATGATTCCAAACTGTGCTGCTACCCGTCACGCACACTTTGTGCTGGATGGTTCAGGCCCTGCGGTACTGGAAGCACCACCGCTGGATGCTTTCCCAGATATCGTTTGGGAAGCAGGTCCAACGGCACGTCGCGTCAACCTCGATACGCTGACACCCGAAGATGTACAGAGCTGGAAGCCCGGCGAAACTGTTCTACTGAACGGTAAAATGCTCACCGGTCGCGACGCTGCGCACAAACGTATAGTCGATATGCTCAATAACGGTGAAGAATTACCGGTGGATCTTAAAGGTCGCTTTATCTACTACGTTGGCCCTGTCGATCCAGTGCGCGACGAAGTTGTTGGACCTGCTGGCCCAACCACCGCTACACGTATGGATAAGTTCACCCGTCAAATCCTAGAAAGCACAGGCTTGCTGGGGATGATCGGTAAATCTGAGCGCGGCCCAATTGCTATTGAAGCGATTAAAGATAACAAAGCCGTGTATTTGATGGCTGTGGGTGGCGCGGCTTACTTGGTAGCGCAAGCGATTAAGAAATCACGCGTGGTGGCTTTTGCTGAATTGGGTATGGAAGCCATCTACGAGTTTGAAGTGGAAGATATGCCAGTGACTGTAGCGGTCGACACCCTAGGTGAGTCTGTGCATATCACCGGACCTGCGCTGTGGAAGAAAAAAATTGCAGAGAGCTTAGCAGTTGAGATCTAATCACCTTAAGCATCTGTAAGCTCTACCTAGGCCGAGACTCAGCTCTCGGCCTTTTTATTTATTGCTAACCGTCTACCCCTAACCAACCATTGCATCTGGGTCTAGACCTCAACCTTTGTGAGTTCCGCGTGGCCAATCGTCGTTACAGCTGTATTGCTTTAAGCAATCCAAAATCACCCACCAATGTGGGCTCAATTATGCGTGCCGCCGGTTGTTATGGCGTCAATAGCGTCTTTTATACCGGTACGCGCTACGATCGAGCTAAAGATTTTATTACCGACACCAAAAAAGTACACCAAGATATTCCGCTGATCAATATTGATGATTTGCGCAAAATATTACCGCTGGGCTGCACGCCCGTGGCGGTTGAATTAGTCGAAGGTGCCCGCCCGCTACCTGAATACACCCACCCTGATCGAGCGCTGTATATTTTTGGGCCCGAAGATGGCTCATTAGATCAAGAGATTCGGGACTGGTGTACCGATGTGGTTTATATACCGACCCACGGCTGCATGAATTTAGCCGCAACAGTCAACGTAGTGCTCTATGACCGCTTGGCTAAAGGTTTAAACACTAAGTCAGGGCCGCTGTTTAAGTAACGCCTAAGCGCTTTTGCGCAGTTATCATGGGTAAATACAACGCAATAAAAAACGGCTTGAGAGCAGCGCTTTTCAACACCACCCTCAAACCGTTTATCTAGCAGCAGAAATTACAACTTACGATGAAACTCAGCAATTTCTTCTTCTGCTTTTTCTTTGGTCAAACCATAACGCTCTTGTAGTTTACCGGCTAGATACTGGCTATGGCCTTCAGCCACATCCAGATCATCATTGGTCAGCTTGCCCCAGCGCGTCTGCACTTGGCCTTTAAGCTGTTTCCATTTACCTTCAAAAATATCCGTATTCATACAGTGCCTACCTTGTTAGATATTAAATTATTCTATGGGTTATGCAGTACTTACGGGCTGACTTTTAACGCTTCAGCCGCAACACCTTTCACACCTTTAACATTCTTAGCTTTACTCACTGCCAAATCACGCCCAGCCGTTGTAGGGACTTCGCCCGACAAGACAACAACGCCTTCAACTGTTTCAACATGAATCAGCAAGCCGCTGATTTCACTATGACTTAGAAAAACTGATTTCACTTTACTGGTGATCCAACTATCGGAAATAACTTCTTGGACTTCCGTCATGGTTTCATTGGCAACAGCGTGGGTCAGTGGCATACCTAAGAGAGCCGTTAGAACAACAAGCCCTGTAAATTTACGAGTTGATATTTTCATTATTATATACTCCGTGTAGGGGGAATAAATAAATTTAACTTACTAACTACACACTTAGTGGAGGGCAATTCTGAGTTTTAGTTCAACTCGAGTGCTGAACTGTCATATTGATTTATTAACCACTTTAGGGAATTTACGCAATCGCCACGCCGGCCATAGCGCTAATAAAAAAGCCAAACCTAGCACCATAAAAGTGCGTTCAAAAGCAATACTTTCCGCAGCAAAATCACCGCCCAACGACTGGTGCTGCCATTCCAAAAACACAGTTAATAAATTAATCCCAAATGCACCACCTAATTGACGCACAAAGGTCACTGCACCAGCACCATAGGGCAGCTCATCTACCGTGAGACTATCAAGCGATGCGGTACTCAGTGCCGGCATAATCAAGCCCAGACCTAAACGCCCTAACGCAGCAATAATACACAACCATAAAAAGCCACTGCTCGCACCCCAAATCCCATACCAGATGGCCGAAAATGCAAACAGCGTTAAACCTGCGCATAATAACCAAACAATCGCAATGCGATCACATAGCCAGCCGCTGGCAAAGGATGCCAAACCTAGAAAAATACCTGCAGGCAGCAATAAAACGCCAGCATGGCCTGCGCTATAACCGCTGATGGTTTGTAGAAATAAAGGAATCAAATAAGTTGAGCCATACAAGCCCAAACCCATTGCTAAAGCGACCCAACTTGCTCGTCGAAACGGAGCTAAGCGCCACAGGCGTAGCGATAAAATAGGCTTTTTACTATTTAGCGTACGTTGGAAAAACAATACGCTGCAGACCACAGTAATCAGCGCCAAAGCAGTCACACGCCAATCACTTAAGCTGTAGCGATGCGCCTCTGAGATCGCTGCGAGTCCAGCAAAAATAGCTACAGTGAGCATCACAAAAGAAAATACATCCAAGCGCTGCGCTTTAGGATTTCCCTCATCGGGCAATAACCAATGCCCTGCCACCATCAGCACAAAGCACACCGGTAAAGGCAACCAAAAAGCTGACATCCAGCCAAAATGGTCAATCAAATATCCACCCACAGTTGGACCGACACTCGGCGCAATCATTAAGCCCAAGCCATAGACACCCAAGGCAGCACCACGGCCACCACCGGCATACACACGAAAAATCAGCACAGTAGCCAAGGGCTGTATAATCCCTGCAGAGGCACCTTGCAGAATGCGCAGCACGATTAACTGCCAACCTTCGGTCGCCATCAGCGCAGCAAGCGAACATACAACAAATAAGCCAATACTGACCTGCACTGTCAGCCGTGAACCAAACTTAGCTTGCGCCCAAGCGGCCAGTAATAAACCTGAGGTCATCGCTGCTAAAAAGCCCGTCGCCAGCCATTGTGCCATGGGTCGTCCCATCGCAAACTCATCCATAATCGCCGGCAAGGCCACGTTAATACTGGTCGATGACAGCACCATGACCATGCTGCCTAACATCAATACGCCCAATAACCAGATACGATAAAGCGCACCAAAACGTGCATTTAAACTGGCAAGATCACGCTTCATAAGTTTTTTCTAAATTAGCTAGCATACGTGTATGAATTGCTTGGCACTGCTGAATCTCTTGCTCAGAAATACCAGAAAATATTTCACGACGTAAATGAGAGGCAATACTTTCAATTTTTTCGATAAGGTCTAATGAGGTATGGGTTAAGGCAACTTTCTTAACACGACGATCATCTTGATCAATTTGACGCTCAATAAACTGCTGCGCTTCAAGCGCATCCAGCAGTCGAGCCAAAGTGGGATTCTCAATACCCAGACTGCAAGCCAACTCACCTTGCGTAAGCTGCCCTTTAGCACGAGCCACATGTAACAAAACCAACCAACGGGCTTGTGATAAGCCCAGATCAGCTAAACGCCGATCCAACTCTGCGCGCCACGCTCGTGATAAATGCGTGAGTTGCATTCCAAAGCGGTGCTGTTCGTACATGGCTACACAGTCTCCAAGCTATCATTTAGCTGACTAACTAAGTATACCAATTTTACAACAAGCTGCTAGGACAGAACCTGCGCCTTATGTCGCATAAGGCGCAGGTAAAGGTAAAATTACTTAATGACAGTACGCGCAGCTTCTAAATAAGCTGGACCTGCTTTTTTCAGGTCATCGCGATTAAAGGTTTCTGAAGCTACGTGCACTTTTTCAAGGGTCTCTGCCAGCTCTTCTAAATCATCATTGATTTTCTCTAGAGCGTTCTCAAGCGTATAAGTTAATTCGTGAATGCTCATTAAATCAGCATTGCTCAACTCACCGCTCAAGGCTTTTTCAAGGCGGTTGTTGTATTCAGAAAAATTAGTCACTGCAGTTTGCAGATCCGGCGCAGCCAGACCTTTAAAGTGATCAGGGCGATCATCTGCAAAAGCACCACCGGCAACGGCAAGACTGACTGCTAATACTGCACCTTTAATTACATTTTTCATGAGTTTTCCTTGAATCAATTTGTATGTGGCAGCAAATTTAGCAGAGCCTCACGCAAATAGCAACAGTTATCATTAGCATCTATAGCACAACGTACAAAATAAATAATCTGCAAAATAAATCGTCAGAAAACTCATTATCCAGACAAAAAAATACCCCGAACCAGTCGGGGTATTTTTAGCATGATGATCAACAACTCATCACAGTATTACATTTTAGTGATCTTGCGCACCAGAGCGACCGATACCTGTCTGACTGCGTACAGTCAGTGCAGTAAAGGCATCACGCTCTTTAACAGCACGTGCACTCTTATCAGTCACCGAGAAGAACCAGATCGCAAAGAACGCTAATGGAATCGAGAAGATACCTGGGTTCGAGAACGGAGTGATTGCTTCAGCATTACCGAATACATCAACCCAAACAGTCGAGCTCAGAACAACCCACAGTGTTGCAAAGACTAAGCCTAAGAAACCACCAATGGTTGCGCCGCGAGTTGTACAACCGCGCCATGAGATCGACAGTACCAGTACTGGGAAGTTAGCACTTGCTGCAATAGCAAAGGCCAGACCCACCATAAAGGCAACGTTTTGTTCTTCGAAAATAATACCCAACAGTACTGCCAAGACACCTAATACCAGCGTAGAAATCTTAGAAATACGCATTTCTTGTTTTTCAGTTGAACGACCACGTGCAATAACGTTGGCGTACAAGTCATGAGCAATTGCCGCAGCACCTGCCAGAGCTAGACCGGCAACTACCGCAACGATAGTTGCGAAGGTTACTGCAGCCATAAAGCCTAGTAGTAAGCTACCGCCAACCGCGTTAGACAGGTGTACTGCAGCCATGTTGGTACCACCCACCAAGTCTTTCAGCATATCGAAGCTACCATCAGCAGCTACGCTAAAATACTCAGGGTGACGCACAAGCAGAGCAACCGCACCGAAACCAATGATAAAGGTTAACAGGTAGAAGTAGCCAATAAAGCCGCTTGCCCAGATTACAGACTTACGTGCTTCTTTTGCACTGGATACGGTGAAGAAGCGCATCAGAATGTGGGGTAGACCTGCAGTACCAAACGCAAGAGCTAAACCTAGTGACAGTGCGTTCAATGGGTTACCACTTACTGCAGCACCTGGTGCCATCAGCTCAGCCCCAGTTGGGTGTACGCTAATCGCTTCAGCCAGCATTACATCTGGATTCCAGTTAAACGCCATTAACACTAGAGCGGCCAGTAAAGTACCACCCGCAAGCATCAATACTGCTTTAATGATCTGCACCCATGTGGTGGCAGTCATACCGCCAAAGAACACATAAATCATCATCAAGGTACCGATAATGATCACTGCAAGTTTGTATTCAAGACCAAACAGCAACACGATTAATTTACCAGCACCGACCATTTGCGCGATCAGGTACAAAGCAATAATTAATAACGAAGCACTGGCAGCAAGAACACGCATCGGTGTTTGCTCTAAGCGGAACGCCGTTACGTCAGCGAAGTTAAAGCGACCCAGGTTACGTAAACGCTCAGCAACCAAGAACATAACTACAGGCCAACCAAAGAGGAAACCAATCGCATAGATAATGCCGTCAAAACCACTGACGTACACCATACCGGCGATACCGAGGAAGGATGCTGCAGAAATATAGTCACCAGCAATAGCTAAACCATTCTGGAAACCAGTAATACCACCACCCGCGGTGTAGAAGTCAGATGTGGTTTGCGTTTTACGCGCAGCCCACCAGGTAATCACCATGGTGCCGGCAATAAAGACCAAGAACATCACAATGGCGGATGTATTGGCTTGCCCAGTTGCTGCAAAAGCAGGCGTAGCAAACAGAGATAGTAGAGATGTGTTTAAAAGAAACTTTTTCATTCTACGTCCCTCATAATCGCTTCTAGCAGTGGATCAAAAGTCTTGTTTGAAACGTAGGTGTATAGAGCAATCATAATGACCGCACTAAACACAACCAAAATACCTGTCAACACACCCACACTCATCGTCCAACCTGGACCGATAGGCTGTGCAAATACTTCAGGCATAAAGGCTAAGGTTAAGATAAACCCTGAATAAATCACGAGTGCAACGGCAAAGAACGCCATACTCACTTTGGTACGGCGCTGTACAAGCTCCGCATACTTAGGGTGCTTAAGCACCTTGTCGACAACTGTATCTTGCATTCTATTTCTCCTACCCTACCGAGCATACCCAGCGAGCGTATTTTATTGTTATCACTTACATGCAGGAATCAAGCAACACACTGTGTTGCTGAGTATTGAACGTGTACATTTATTGTGATTTTTATATTGTTCTCTAACCTCATCCCTTAGCGTCATTATCAATCACGCCAAAATCTGAAGTAGACGTTTAAAACGTTGTCCCTAAAAAAAGGGATCATATCCAGCACTGCACAGCAAACTGCTCAACACCGCATACATAGGTAGCTAATGTAAAGATTATGATGTGAAGCAACAGCCGACCTTGGTCTAAAATCAGACTATTGTCTCAATGAAAACAATGATTTAGGTGTAAAGCAGCAGAAAAACCAGAATTGTCAGACAATAAACAACACACAACCCCAGCGCCGAGTTTAGTTTCAGCACTGGGGTTGCAGTCATTGCGAATAGGCCAGCATATTTTTACGTTCTGAAGCGACTCAACATATCTTGTAAAGCACTCGCCAAGCGCGCCACTTCGTGACTGGCTTCTGTGGTTTGCATCGCTCCCTCAGTTGTTTCACTGGTGAGATCGTTAATCGCCACTACTGAGCGCGTGATTTCTTCACTGACCGCGCTCTGCTCTTCTGCAGCGCTGGCAATTTGCACATTCATATCATTAATGGTGCTAATTGCATTTACAATAGACTCTAAGCAGGCCGTGGTTTTCAGCGTTTGTTCAACACCTGCACGCGCCTGCACGCGTCCCGTTTCCATCGCATCGACTGCTTG
This sequence comes from Thiopseudomonas sp., assembly GCA_035647155.1. Classification (GTDB taxonomy): domain Bacteria; phylum Pseudomonadota; class Gammaproteobacteria; order Pseudomonadales; family Pseudomonadaceae; genus Denitrificimonas. Next base: position 4,786 of record DASRNZ010000142.1, on the reverse strand, counting down.
CGCTGCACCGCTCTGCAAACGCTCAACCATGTCATTGATTTCTTGCGTGGACTTCTGGGTACGTGACGCTAAAGTACGCACTTCATCAGCCACCACCGCAAAACCGCGCCCTGCTTCACCTGCTCGAGCGGCTTCAATCGCTGCGTTGAGCGCCAGCAAGTTGGTTTGGTCGGCAATACTGCGAATCACATCGAGCACGCTACCAATATCTTCACTGTCTTTAGCTAATGCCTCAATCACGCGGGTTGCGCTTTCAACACCCGATGCCAAGCTCTCAATCGCTTCAATGGTTTGCAGCGACACATCGCGCCCCACGCTTGCTTCCTGATCCGCATGACGCGCAGCATCGGCTGCTAAGCTGGCACTGCGCGCCACTTCACTGGCGGTAGCATGCATTTCATTCATGGCTGTAGCCACTTGTGAGATTTCATTTTGCTGCTGATGCATGCTCTCACTGGTTTTAACTGTGATAACCGATGTCTGTTCACTGGCAGCGGCTAATTGCTCCGCGGAACGATCCACATCATGCAAGGCCGTTTGAAAACGCTCGCTCATATCATTAAAGGCTATCGCCACATCACGCAGCTCATCATGGCCTTGATAATTCACACGCACGGTCGTATCGCCTGAAGCCAGTCGCTCCGACGCTTCACGCAATAACTTAACTGCGCGCTGGATGCTAGTAATCACTCGAATTGCTAAAAGAATCATGATCGAGCCACCCAAAAGCATCACTACAGCAAACAACTTAATTGCCTGTTGGTAGCGCTGTTCGCCCTGGTTATACTCTTCTTGCGCATGCTGCATTAAGTTATCGCTGAGCTGAGTCATCGACGCGCGCACTTTATGAATAGAGGGGTTCACTTTGGTTAAAATCATCTGATTGGCATAGTGGTAATTACCGCCAACAATAGCTTGAATCACTGGGTCAACGCCCTGAGTACGTAACTGCTTAATCTCTGCCAGCAAACCATCTAGCAGCTGCTTCTCGACAGCTGCAAACTGAACCTCACTCAGCGCCTTCCAACCTTGCTGGTTACGCCCTTGGCCTTGTTTGATCGCGTTAATATGCTGATTAACAGGATGATCATGCAAGGCTAAAAAAGAAGATTCAGGTGCATGCTGCAAGGCTAAAAGCAGTTCAGCACGTGAACCATTGATATCTGCATAAATAGTATCCAGTACTTTCACCGGCACCATTTTCTCTTGATAGACATCTTTCAGTGATTGATTGAGGGTATTCATACCGGTCAAACCCACGGCCCCAACCAAGATAAAGAGTAAAAAAGCGATGCCTGTCAGCAGTGTCAGGCGCGCTTTAAAAGATATTTTATTGAGCATGCAATTTTTCCTTAGCCGCGCTATTGCAGCTCATCAATTCAATTTTCAAAGTGAGAGTATCGTTGAACATATCATTCGCTCAGTATATCGATCCGCCAGCTGTGGCACTATGCCTCTATTGCTTTAACGCGTCATAACGCCACGTTTTCTTTTTAAATCAGTATTTTTTTAGCATTTGAGCCAAGAACTCATAGCCTTAGATCAAAAAGAACTTAAAGAAGCTTGAAATGCGACTTGTACGCTATATCGACCTGCACGATAATAAGGGTCTTCTTATTAACGGTTGATCCACACTATTAGCCATGAGCGAACTCTTACTTATTGTGGTCAGTGCCATTTTAGTGAATAACTTTGTGTTGGTTCAATTTCTTGGCTTATGCCCTTTTATGGGCGTCTCCAAAAAAGTTGAAACAGCCATAGGTTTATCGCTGGCCACAACATTTGTCCTGACCTTAGCGTCTATTTGTAGCTACCTTGTTCAGCAATATATTCTCAAGCCATTTGATCTTGAGTTTTTGCGCACCATCAGTTTTATTTTAGTGATTGCTGTGGTGGTGCAATTCACAGAAATGGTGGTCAATAAAACCAGCCCGATGCTATATCGCGTGCTCGGAATCTTTTTACCCTTGATTACTACCAACTGTATCGTCCTCGGCGTGGCAATCTTGAATGCAAATCGCAGTGAATACACCTTTATTCAGGCTAGCGTGAACGGCTTTGCCGCCGGCATCGGTTTTTCATTAGTGTTAGTGCTGTTTGCCGCTATGCGTGAGCGTATTGCTATCGCAGATGTGCCGAAACCTTTCCAAGGCGCAGCGATTGGTATGCTCACCGCTGGGCTGATGTCATTAGCCTTTATGGGCTTTAGTGGTTTGATCAAGTTATGAATATGGTCTTGATTGCCATCGCTGCGCTGGTGGCCTTAAGTTTAGTGTTCGGCGCTATTTTGGGCTTTGCTGCTGTGCGCTTTCGCGTAGAAGGCAATCCCATTGCCGAGGAAATTAATGCGTTGTTACCGCAAACCCAGTGCGGCCAATGTGGCTACCCTGGCTGTAAACCTTATGCAGAAGCGATTGCTGCTGGCGATAAAATCAATAAGTGCCCACCCGGTGGCGAAGCAACCATTCAAGCCTTAGCTGAGTTACTTGATATTGAGCCTGAACCGCTGGATGCCGTCGAAGGCGAAAAGCCACAAATGGTGGCCTTTATTCGTGAAGCAGAATGCATTGGCTGTACTAAATGTATTCAAGCCTGCCCTGTGGATGCGATTTTAGGCGCAGCTAAACAAATGCACACCGTGATTGCCAGCGAATGCACAGGTTGCGATCTGTGCGTGGAACCTTGCCCTGTGGATTGTATTGATATGATTGAAGTGACCGGCACTTTGCAAACGTGGAAGTGGGATCACCCCCTCCCGCCTGGCACTTTGATTGCAACGGATCGGGAGTCTGAAGCATGAGCACTTGGCTTATTCATCCGCTGCGTGGCGGCGTGCATCCTCCACAGTGTAAAACGCTATCCAATCAGCAACCCATCCATAGCGCGCCGCTGCCTAAACAATTAGTTGTGCCACTACTGCAGCATATTGGCAGTCGGACAGAAGCGCTGGTCAATGTCGGCGATCAGGTCCTCAAAGGCCAATTGATTGCTGATTCCACTAGTGCTATAAGTGCTGCTGTACATGCGCCAAGCTCGGGTACTGTCAGTTTTATTGGCCCGCAGCCCTATCCGCATGTGTCTGGACAATTACTCGATGCCATTGTCATTGATACTGATGGCTTAGACACATGGTGCCCGCTTGAGCCTGTAACTGATTTCACCCAAGCCACAGCCGCTGAGTTACTTGCCAAAGTGCGCCAAGCGGGTATCAGTGGTTTAGGCGGTGCAGGTTTTCCCACTGCAATTAAGCTAGCACCTAAAGCAGATCAGCCGATTACAACGCTGATCATCAACGGTACAGAATGCGAGCCCTATATCACCGCTGATGATGTTTTGATGCGTGAAAAAGCTACGCAACTGATGGTCGGCATCGATATTGTCGTGCATATGCTGCAGCCCAAGCAGGTGCTGATTGCTATTGAAGACAATAAACCTGAAGCACTTGCAGCAGTGCGTCAGGCGCTTGATTCACGCACATATAATGTGGTTTCTCTGCCGACGATTTACCCCTCCGGCGGTGAGCGCCAGCTGATTCAGATCTTAATGGGCCAAGAAGTCCCCGCCAATAAACTGCCTGCGGAGTTGGGTATTTTATGCCAAAACGTCGGTACCATTGTTGCGGTGCATGATGCGATTATTGCAGGTCAGCCGCTGATCTCTCGTATTACCACGCTGACTGGGCAGGCTTTAGCTAAGCCAATGAATGTCGAGTGTTTAATTGGCACGCCCGCTGCTGATTTACTTGAGTTTGCAGGCTTACAACAGGACAAATTGAGCAGGCTGATTGTCGGCGGCCCCATGATGGGCTTTACTTTGCCGTCACTGCAAGCGCCGATTATTAAAACCAGCAACTGCCTCTTGGCAGCTACCGATGCTGAATTACCACCGCCGCCACCGGCGATGCCCTGCATTCGTTGCGGTGACTGTGCTGACGTGTGTCCTGCCAACCTATTACCGCAGCAACTGCATTTTTATGCGCTCGGTGATGATTATGAGCAACTGCAAGCCCACAACTTATTTGACTGCATTGAATGCGGTGCCTGCGCCTATGTGTGCCCATCCAGTATTCCTTTAGTGCAGTATTACCGCTCAGCTAAAGCCGATATTCGCGAACAAGAGCAAAAACTCATCAAAGCTGAGCACGCCAAAGAACGCTTTGAGTTCCGCCAAGAACGCTTACGCTTGGAAGACGAACGTAAAGAAGCCGAGCGTAAAGCTCGTGCAGAACGTCTCGCCAAATCCAAAGCTGAGCAAGCGAAAAAAGCAGCACAAGCTGATTCTGCCGGTGCTCAAGCTGCCGCATCCGACGATGAGATTAAGCGCTTAAAGATTGGCGCGAGCATGGCGCAAGTAGCGCTGCGTAAAGCACAAAAGCAGCTGGACGTGCACGGCACCGACGAGCTTAAAGCCCAAGTTGAGCAACTGACAGTAGGCGCTGCACAAGCCAAGCAGGCTTTAGCCGCAGCAACAGCTGCAGCGCCAGCACCGAGCAAACCGGCTGATGATGATATTAAACGTTTAAAAATCGCAGCCAGCATGGCCCAAGTAGCATTACGTAAAGCGCAAAAACAATTAGATACTCACGGCACCGATGAACTTAAAGCTCAAGTTGAGCAACTGACTGTGAGTGCTGAACAAGCCAAGCAGGCTTTAGCCACTGCAACGGCCGCAGTGCCAACTATAGATGCGCCCGCTACAACTGAAAAAGCTGCGAAGCCTGAGCTCAGTGCCGCTGAACAAGCCTTAAAAAAAGCCAAAATTGAAATGGCAATGAAACGTGCGGCAC
>DASRNZ010000141.1:0-8616 GCA_035647155.1 Thiopseudomonas sp. | reverse complement strand
TAAAAGCGAGTTATACATCTAATTATTTAAAGCAAAAAAGTCGTTAGATCTATAACTAACCTGTTAAATCAATCACCTATTTTAATGATGTATCCGCTAAGGACATTGCGTAATGAAAAAAAGTCAGAGCTTGACTCAGTTATTGCTTCCCTCTGTTCAGAACAAACCAACCTTCCTCTTGATGGCATCGTTGTTATTACCACTGTCATTCAGCGCAGCAGCCAGTGACGCCTTGCTGCCGGATATGGGGGCAACCACGACGTTAAAAGCACCTATGATGCTCACCCAGCTGGATATGAACCAAGCGGTTAGGCGTGCTGTTGAATGGAACCCCATGGTGACCGGTGCCACAGAGCGGATTAATCAATATGGAGAAGAGCTAGGGGTTGCTAGGTCTGCCTATTATCCACAGATTAAATCAGGTATTAAAAGCAGTTACCGTGATTCCGACCGCCGCTCTGAAGAGGTGTTGACCATCAGTGGGTCACAAATGATTTATGACTTTGGGAAAGTGTCCAATAGTGTTGAAGCCGCTGAGTATGCTGTGGAAAAATATCAAGCCGACACTTTACGGGTGGTGGACCAATTGGCCCGTGAAACGGCTTTTGCGGTGATCGAGGTACAGCGCTATCAAGAGCTGGTTAAAATTGCCGCTGAGCAAGTGGCAGGGGTCACAGGCTTATTAGAGCTTTCAGAAAAACGTGCGAGCATGGGTGCCAGTACCCGTGCCGATGAAATGCAGGCGCAGTCGCGTCGCGATGCTGCCTTAGCAACTGAGTTGCAAATGATTGCACAGTTGGATTCATGGAAGCGCACTTTACAAAACTTGGTAGGCTCAACCACGCCGCCAGCGGTATTGGATGGAGCACCTGCTGCACTGGCAGAGGCCTGTTTTGTCAGTGTAGATAGTTTAAGCCATGTGCCGGAAATAATGGTGGCCGAAGCGCAACGTGCTGAAGCCTTGGCGCATATGAAAGCCAGCAAGGCTGAGTATTACCCCACTGTCAGTCTTGATGCTGAAGCAGAGCATTACTTTAAAGAGCGTGATCGAGACTTGGCCAATAATCGTCGCCGTGACCGTAATGATTACACTGCTGGTTTGAGTTTTAATGTGGATTTATTTCAGGGTGGTGCAACCACTGCGCGCAAACGCAGCGCAGAATATGCATTGCGAGCAGCGGATGCTGCGCGAGATGAAGCATTACTCGGTATTGCTCGCGGCTTGCAAGAAGCAACAACGCAAGCAGTGACCTATGGCCAGCGGTTATCGATTTTAGACAACCGACTCAGCAGTATTATTGAGACTCAAAAAGTTTATCGCCAACAATATATCTCATTGGGCACGCGCACACTGCTGGACCTGCTTAATACTGAGCAAGAAATTCATCAGGCCCGTATGGAAAGAATCAACACTCAACAAGATTATAGAAGGCTGCAAATTGACTGCTTATACAATACAGCCAATATACGCAGTGTCTTTGCGCTTAATAATTATACAGCAGTGAGTAGCGATCAATAATGAGTGATCAAGAACAGTTAGACGTCCTAAAATCTCAGTCAGCTGCTTCAGAAGCCAGCGCAGATTATGCGCCTTGGATTGAAGCCATTTTAATGGTGGCTAAGCATTATCGTTTGGAATGTTCTGAGGAGAATATTTCCTTAACCAGCCATTGGTTAAAGGACAGTCCCGTCAGTGATGTGTTACGCAGTATGGCCCGTCAAGCGGGTCTGACTTTAAGTGTGATTAAGCTTAAAAAAAGCGAACTTACCAGCTGGCGTTTGCCGCTCGTGGTGCAGTTTCAGCAAGGGCAGATTGCTGTCCTGGATACCATGGATCAGCAGGGCCAAGTGGGTATCACTTACAGCGGTGATGAGGGGGTTAAAAGCAGTATTACTGAGCAAGAGCTGCTGGATAATGTCACTTTGGCCGTGGTGTTACGGCCATCACATACGGTGCCAGATGCGCGGATTGATGATTACATTAAACCACACGATAAAAACTGGTTTAAAAATATCGTGTTGCGTGATTGGCGACCGTATAGTCATATTTTTGTTGCCTCCTTTGTGATTAATGTGCTGGGTTTGGCAGGGATTCTCTTTACCCGCCAGGTGTACGACAGGGTTATTCCGGCAGAGTCCTACTCCACTCTGTATGTGCTCTTTAGTGGTGTGATGGTTGCCGTGGTCTTTGGTTTCGTGATGCGTAAAATGCGCACTACAGTGACTGATCTTATTGGTAAACGTGCGGACTTAAGGATTTCTGATCGGGTTTTTGGCCATGCGTTACGGATTAAAAACGCCTATCGGCCGCGCTCTACGGGTACTTTTATTTCACAAGTGCGTGAATTGGATAACATTCGCGAAATGTTTACTTCAACCACAGTTACGGCATTTGCCGATATGCCGTTCTTCTTTTTGTTTTGTTGGGTATTTTGGTATTTAGGCGGTTCTCTAGTCTGGATACCTATTGCTGCTGTGCTGTTAATGGTTTTACCCGGATTGCTAGTGCAAGGTAAGTTACGTGAGTATGCCAATGCAGCAATGCGTGAGAGCTCCTTGCGCAATGCCATGTTGGTTGAAGCCGTGCAAGGCAACGAAGACATTAAAACCTTACAAGCCGAGCAGCGCTTTCAGTCGCAATGGAACAATTATAATGCTGTATCAGCGGATGTAAATTTACGTTTGCGCTCCTTAGTCAGTCACTTAAATGCTTGGACGCAAAGCATACAAGGGGCGGCTTTCGCTGTGATTGTCCTATTCGGTGCACCCATGGTTATAGAGGGCGATCTAACCACGGGTTCACTGATTGCGGCATCAATTTTAGGTTCGCGCATGATTGCGCCGATGGCGGGACTGACACAGGTGTTAAGCCGCTGGCAGCAAACCAAAGTGGCTTTAAACAGTATTAATCAGTTAATGGAATTGCCGGTTGATAACCCTGAAGGCGCGAAAAAGGTGCATAAAACAGTAATCAATGGCGATTATAATATTAAAAATGCCGAATTTTTCTACGCTGAAGACAGTCCGGAACCGGCATTAACAGTGAAGAAGCTGGTCATCAAACAAGGTGAGAAGATAGCCCTGCTAGGGCGCAATGGTGCAGGTAAATCCACCTTGCTGCAGGTACTATCAGGTTTGTTAGAGGCCAAGCGCGGGGTCGTCACCTTAGATGGTGTTGGCATGGCGCATATTGATCCGGCCGATGTCCGCCGTGATGTGGGCTTAATGAGCCAAAATGCGACCCTCTTCCATGGCACTATTCGTGAAAACTTAATGCTCGGCGCGCCTATGGCGCGTGACGATGACATGCTTAAGGCCTTGAGTATGACCGGAGCATTGGACTTTATTCACCGACTGCCGTCGGGTTTGGATTATGTCATTACTGAAGGCGGTGGTGGCTTGTCCGGTGGACAGCGTCAGTCTTTACTGTTGTCACGTTTGTTGGTGCGTAATCCCTATGTGGTTTTGCTCGATGAGCCAACGGCAGCGTTGGATGACACCACAGAAAAGCAGTTCCTCAATCAGCTTAAACCTTGGGTCAGCGATAAAACCCTGATTGTGGCAACCCATAAAATGAGTATCGTAAATATGGTGGACCGCATTATCGTGGTTGATAATGGCCAGATTGTCTTGGATGGGCCTAAGGCTGAAGTCTTGGCCAAGCTTTCTGGGCAAACTAAATCGAGCGCTAAAGCTTAAGCTGTATTTATTAGTTAAAGGAACACCTATGAGTAATATAGCTCAAGACGATCAAATTATTCTGCTTGATTATGATGAAGATAAGCGCCGTTACAATGACCAAATAGATGAGGCGGAAATTGTTAAATCGTCACGTATTATTTGGATTTTTGTTCTGCTATTAATCAGTCTAATTGTCTGGGCGTATTATGCGCCGCTGGTCGAAGTCTCTACAGGCACGGGTAAAGTTATTCCCACATCGAGAGCACAAGTGATCCAATCCCTCGAAGGTGGGATCATCTCTGAGTTATTGGTCAGGGAAGGAGACATCGTTGAGGCCGATCAGGTATTGGCACAGTTGGATTTAACTAAAACTGAAGCCAATGTCGGAGAAAGTAGTGCGCGTTACCGAGCAGCATTAGCCAGTATTGCCCGCTTAGAGTCCGAAGTGAATCAAACTGAACTGACCTTTCCAAAAGAACTGGAAAACTACCCGCAACTGATCGAAACAGAAACACGCTTATATAAAACCCGTAAACAAGGCCTGGATGAATCTCTGGCCGGTCTACGCCAAGCACTTAATTTAGTGCAGCAGGAGTTACGCCTCACTCGCTCACTGGCACAAACAGGTGCGGCCAGTAATGTAGAAGTCTTAAAGCTGCAGCGTCAAGTCTCCGAGTTACAACTGAAAGTTACAGATAGACGCTCTGAATATATGGTACTGGCACGCGAGGAGTTGGCTAAAGCCAAAGCCGAAGCGGATTCTTTAGAGTCGGTGGTTAGAGGACGTGAAGATTCACTTTCGCGCCTAACATTACGCTCACCAGTACGCGGCATTGTCAAAGATATCGCTGTCACTACCCGTGGAGGTGTGATTCCACCGAATGGCCAGCTTATGGAGATTGTTCCTTTAGATGATCAGTTACTGATTGAAGCGCGTATCTCACCCAGGGATGTGGCTTATATTTATCCGGGGCAAGAAGCAAAAGTTAAAATCACAGCCTACGACTACTCCATTTTTGGCGGTCTTGATGGAGAGGTTACTTTAATTTCTCCGGATACGATTCAGGATGAAGTTAAACCCGAGATTTTTTACTATCGTGTCTTTATCCGCACTGACTCCGATGCTTTGGTTAATGACAAGGGGACTTTATTTCCGATTGTGCCCGGCATGATTGCTACAGTAGATATTAAAACTGGCGAGAAAACTGTTTTTGACTATCTGATGAAGCCAATTAATAAAGCGCAAGAAGCATTGCGCGAGCGTTAGTGATTATTTTAGGAAGGCTCTAATTAATATAGAAAGCCCCGTATATTTATTACTTAAGAATAGGGAAGTCGCATGTCCTTAACTAAGCTGCTTTCTAAAGCAAAAAAAAAGTTAGAAACAGTATTAATTGAAAACCCAATCAACAGGTTTTCGGCCGAGCAACCGCCTTTTATATTGTTTTTTGTTGTTTCAAGTGGGCGTGAAAGGGCACATGTGGAAATCGCAACCGGTGAAAGTTTTGAGGATAGCTGGGTTAAGGGTGTTGCTGGATTAAAACGCTGGCGATTAAGAAAAGGAACCTTTCCAATTTGGCTGCGTGTTGAAGCAGTTCATAGTATTGAGTCGCTAACATGGAAAGAGCTTAAGGCAAGGCTAATGAAAACCAAGCGTAACTATTTTCGTTTTGGTTTGTCTTTAACGGCTGATTTTCAAACTGCGATGTTAGAGCACGAGCTTTACGCTAACGCTTTACTTTATAAAACAGATGTAAGTGTTGCTACGGCCAATGAAGTAAACCTTAAAAACTACGGTAAAAGACGTTTTGGTCGTGAGCTGCAATGGCCAACCAATGATCAAGATATTATTTGGCGCTTTAAAACCCGTGCCGTATTTACTGATGGTAAAGAAACTCACGTCATTGAACACGATGGTCGTAACAGTGGTTATCGCTTAGTTGAGCAGTGGAATGAAGAAGCTGTTACCGACATTATTCATACCAGCACTGAATATTTAGCCAAACAAGTTAAAACGGATGGTTTATATCATTACGGTTGGTTCCCATGCTTTGACCGTGCTATTCCGACCTATAACGCCTTACGCCATGCCAGTTCAACCTATGCCTTATTAGAGGGCTGGGAAGTGACTGGGGATCGCAGGCAAAAGCGTGCAATTGATCGTGCGCTAGATTATTTGACACATACCTTAATTAAAAAGGCTGAGCTACCTGGCGGTACGACAGCAGCTTTTTTAATTGATATTGGCGATGAGATTAAACTGGGTGGTAATGCCGTGTGTATTTTAGCCTATGCTAAATACACGGAAATTACCGGTGATAAAAAATACCTAGAGTTAATGGAACAGTTGGCTCTGGGTATTGTATTTATGCAAAAGCCTGAGACAGGCGAGTATGTACATATCCTCAATTACCCAGATCTCAGCGTTAAGGCAGAAAACCGCATTATTTACTATGATGGGGAAGCCGCTTTTGGTCTGATGCGCTTATATGGCATCACTAAAGATCCCCGCTGGTTAGCATCGGTTGAAAAAGCCTTCGACTACTTTATCGAAAAAGAACATTGGAAAGCTCACGACCATTGGCTCAGTTACTGTGTAAATGAGTTAACGCTTTATAATCCAGATCCTAAGTATTACAAGTTTGGTCTGGATAATATTCGTGATCATCTAGACTTTGTTCTTACGCGTATTACCACCTACCCAACCTTGCTTGAGCTGATGATGGCTGCACAACGCATGATCGAGCGTATGCAGAATGATCCGAGCGTTTCTTGTTTGCTCGATGATTTTGATGTCGACAAGTTTTACCGCGCCCTAGAATATCGAGCACGTTACTTATTAAATGGATTTTTCTATCCAGAAGTAGCGATGTTCTTTAAGAACCCTGCACGCATCTTGGGCGGCTTCTTTATTCGTCACCACACCTTTAGGGTGAGGATAGATGATGTTGAGCATTACCTATCTGGCTATGTGGCGTATAGGAAGTATTTAAAAAATATGAAAATGGTTGAGGCAGTACAAAATAACTCAGACCAAAACATAATTTATCCGAGTGTTGCGCCGACTGAAGAGGTTAAAAAACCTAAAATATCAGTAGTTATTCCACTGTATAACCGTGAGCGGGAGATCCTTAACTGCTTAGATTCACTTGCGGCGCAATCACTTTCCCAAGATTTGTTTGAAGTGATAGTGGTTGATGATTGCTCAACGGATGGTAGCGTTAAAACCATCAAACAATACAAAAAAATAAAAAACCTCAGATTGAAGGTCCTGGAGAAAAACTCAAGAGGAGCTTCGAAACCAAGAAATGTTGGTATTGATGTTGCGGTAGGTGACTACATCCTATTCATTGATAGTGATGATAGCATCACGAAAAATGCGTTAGATTTAGCGCTAAAGCAAGCCATCGCTGGAGACTTAGATATGGTGGCTATCCCCATCTTTTTTGATGATAGTCGCAAAGCATATACGAGCCTATTTAAAGATTATCCAAATGGAATTGCTAAGGCTAATCTTCAGGCTGATAAAAAACTCGGGAGTGTTGTTTTTGCTAATCCGGGAATTGTCGGGCGGCTTTATAAAGCAAGTAAGCTGAAGAAATCTGGCGTGCGTTTCAGTGAGAAAATGAGAATCTATGAAGACACCTTGTTTTCAAGATTTATCTATTCCATATCCGATACTTTTGGGTTGGTATCTCCAAGTTTGGCACATTATTACCTAGCTCCTGCAGAAGAGGTTAATAACCTCTCTTTGCTTAAACGTACTGTAGAAAGATGCGTATTGTATATTTCTGAGGCGTTAAGAATGTGTAATGAAATACCAGATACCGTCATTAGCAAGAAAAGAAAGATCAGAATTCTCAATAATGCGCTTTGTCGTAATAATATTTACAACACAGTTAATAACTCAAAAGGCTATGAGGCGCTTGCCTTACATTTGGACTCGCTGCTTCCTCTGGTAAGTGAGGAGGGAATTCGGGACAAAGCTAAGAATCTGATACGGATGGTGTGCCGAACGAAGTCAATGCAGGACAGTCTCAAACAAGCGAGTGAATACTTTGGTTCTGATCAAACTGCTCCTGATCTGATCGCTGATTATCGTAAGACGTGGGTGTGGCAGACACGTACGTTAGTCATTGATTTTGAGTTTTATGGCTTCCGTATTGGAGTGGATATCAATGCGGAGTTTGAGGGGTATCAGTTGGTTGAGTTAGTGCTGCGAGGGGAAGCTCAGAAGCTCAAAGTGGATTGGTCCCTCTTTGGTCAGCAACGGGGCAATCGAGTCCATATTTTTACTCATGTAACGGCAGATGGCCTAAGCAGTGCGTTCGTGAGTATTGCAGATGTTTTACGTAGAGTTAAAGCCCAATTAAATCCGAAGCTCATAACAGAAAGTGCTACGGTGTGATCTTTAGGGTGATATACGTATGACTAACGAGTTCGGGATCACGGTATCATCGGAGCATCTCTTTTAAGTTAGGTGGCTTTCTATCAATACTTTGGGAAAGAAAATGATCCATGCTAAAAAACCGATTGTATTGGTAGAGATAGCTATCGCCAAAGGAAAGCACGACGCTACAATTTTGTTTTTCAGCAAATAGCTGAGAAATATATAGTTTTTCTGCTGTTTTCTTCCAGTATTTTATATTCTTCTTTCGTGTTGTGATGACACCGCTGATGGGTTGTTGGTTAAGATCTTTAATACCAACCGTGAGGCGCTTGCCGAGCAGGAAGCAGCGCTTTTAAAACCTGAAAAAGCTGATTGGCCATCTCGGTTTTCCCTCACCCCTAAACTAACTGTGCGTTTATGTCCCGACATCGCTATAATCGTTGTCTATTTAATTTTTGACTTTGGTTTGATGTTATGACTGAACGTGTTGTTGACTACATGCAGCGTCTAGGTGTGTCTGCCCGTGAGGCTTCGCGTGTGTTGGC
>DASRNZ010000140.1:0-16791 GCA_035647155.1 Thiopseudomonas sp. | reverse complement strand
AGCCAATTGCACACCAAACACCAAGAATGCCACGCCCTGACCTTCACGACGTACTACACCCTTGCCCAGCGGCACAGTCTCTAGGCTCGAGCAGATCTCAGCATTGGGGCCAGTACCACGCGGGTAACGCACTGCTGCAGGGCCAACATGGTGATAACCGGTATTCAATAACAAGCGTAATTCGTTTTCATCACTGGGTGCCATCACCACCATATTGGGGATGCAACGCAGGTAGGACAGATCAAAACTACCCGCATGGGTCGGGCCATCTTCACCGACTAAACCAGCGCGATCCACAGCAAATAGTACGTCCAGATTTTGCACCGCCACATCATGAATCAACTGATCATAAGCACGCTGCAAAAACGTTGAATAAATCGCCACGACAGGCTTGGCACCTTCACAGGCCATGCCGGCCGCTAAGGTCACTGCATGCTGCTCGGCAATCGCCACATCAAAGTAACGCGCTGGATACTGCTCGCTAAAAGCAATCATATCCGCGCCTTCTTTCATGGCTGGAGTAATGCCCAACAAACGCTCATCCTGCGCAGCCATATCGCACAGCCACTGACCAAACACGCTGGCATAGCGTGGGCCGCTCGGCTTGCTCGGTGCAGAGGACTTTTTAGTCATCGCATGGTAAGCAATCGGATCTTGCTCGGCTGGCGCAAAGCCTTTACCTTTCTTGGTTACCACATGCAAAAACTGCGGGCCTTCCAGCTCACGCATATTGCGCAAAGTGGCCAGCAGTGTGGGTAAATCATGTCCATCAATCGGACCGATATAATTCCAGCCCAACTCTTCAAACATAATGCCCGGTGCCAACATACCTTTGGCATGCTCTTCCGTTTTACGGGCAATCTCCCACGCACCTGGTAAACGTGAGAGAATTTTCTTGCTGCCCTCACGCATGGTGGAATAGGTGCGACTGGTCAGAATCTTAGCTAAGTGGTTGGACAAGCCACCCACGTTATTGGAGATTGACATATCGTTGTCATTGAGGATCACCAGCATATTGGCGCCCGTCTCCGGAGCATGGTTGAGTGCTTCAAACGCCATGCCGGCCGTCATCGCGCCGTCACCAATCACCGCAACGCTTTTACGCTTGCTACCTTGTAACTTGGCTGCAATCGCCATCCCCAAAGCGGCACTGATCGAAGTACTTGAGTGTCCTACACCGAAGGTGTCGTATTCACTTTCACAACGACGCGGAAACGCAGACAGCCCATCTTTCTGACGAATGCTGAGCATCTGCTCACGACGACCTGTCAATATTTTATGCGGATAAGCCTGATGGCCCACATCCCACACTAAACGGTCATCTGGGGTATCAAATACATAATGCAGCGCCAGGGTCAGCTCAACCACGCCCAAACCCGCGGCAAAATGCCCGCCGGTCTGGCCAACGCTCCATAAAAGAAATAAACGCAGCTCATCCGCTAAGGTGACCAGTTCAGCCTCAGACAACAGACGTAACTCTGTTGGCGTCAGCGCACGATCTAACAGTGGCGTAACAGGGCGTTCAGCAGGGATTTCATGAAAAGTCGTAGGCATTGATTATGTCGCGTTAATTCATCAGGATGCGTCAGTTTACCTCAAAGTACAGCAAGTCCACAGTGCCGTACTCGGTAATCGGGGATTTAGCCGCTGTATATCGGTTTTTTAATCATCTCCAACCTGATAAATGGCGCTTTTCTGCTAAAGTAGTGCGACGTTTTACAGCACTTTAAAGTGCATATTAACTGAACAGGTCACCTTATGATTGCAAGCATGTTGTTAAATGAAACCACGCTTTTTTGGAGCTGGCTGTTGTATGGCCCTATTCTCTTGTACGCCATCTGGCGTGCACCCTGGGTAGAGTTGTTCAGTGACAACCGTCGCCAACATCTACTATTTGGCACTGTTTTTGTGCTCTGCATTCTATGGCTGGTACGCCGCGATTTCCCCAGCGGTTTATCCTTTCATTTTATCGGCATGACTGCTGTCACGCTGTTATTGGATTGGCCTTTAGCGATACTGGCCGGTTTTATTGCACAGCTGGCTTTGTTGGCATTGGGCAAACAAGAACTCAGCGTCTTAGGTGTCAATGGCATGCTGCTGATTATACTGCCCGTATTTATCGCCCACTGCTGCGCGCGAGGCATTGAGCGTTTACAACCTGAAAACCTGTTTATGTATATCTTTTTTTCCGGTTTTTTTCCCGCAGCACTGACCGCCGCTCTGTGTATTATGAGCGGCACACTGCTGTTATGGAGCAGTGGTATTTATGAGCTGCCCTCCGAGCTTGGCGATTTTCTCGGCATGATATTGCTGGTCTCTTTTCCAGAAGCTTTTATTAACGGCATGGCAGTCACCGCTTTTGTTGTATTTAAACCCGAATGGCTGGAAACTTTTAATTACAGCCGCTACTTACAAGCACCTTGGAAAGATGAGTCCGACCAAGAGAATTAGAGTTATTCGCCTCTAATTTTGCTACCCTAATATGTTATTTTTACAGTATAGGAACGGGTGATGAAACTTTTAGTAACCGGTGGTGCTGGTTTTATTGGCTCTGCAGTGATTCGCCATATTATGGCGCACACGCAAGACTCAGTAGTGAACGTCGATAAGCTCACCTACGCCGGCAATCTTGAGTCACTTGCCCAAGTCAGTGATAACCCGCGCTACTGCTTTGCCCAAGTGGATATCTGTGATCGCGCGGCACTCGATCAAGTCTTTGCCGAGCATCAGCCCGATGCAGTCATGCATCTGGCTGCCGAATCCCACGTTGATCGCTCGATTGATGGCCCCGCTGAGTTTATTCAAACCAATATTGTCGGAACTTACCAGTTACTGGAAGCTGCGCGAGCCTACTGGAACGGTTTAGACGAGCAACGCAAACAAGCGTTTCGCTTTCACCATATCAGCACCGATGAAGTCTACGGTGACCTGCCACATCCCAATGATGCACCTGCGCAAACCTCCATAGGAGCTGGCCATACCTGCGACAGCAGTCTACCGCTGTTCACCGAGCACACTTCATACGCTCCAAGCTCGCCCTACTCAGCCAGTAAAGCCAGCTCTGATCACTTGGTACGTGCTTGGCAGCGCACCTATGGCCTACCTATATTAGTCACCAATTGCTCAAACAATTACGGCCCTTATCATTTCCCAGAAAAACTCATTCCGCTAGTGATTCTCAATGCGCTAGAAGGCAAACCGCTGCCCATTTATGGCACAGGCGATCAGATTCGTGATTGGCTGTATGTTGAAGACCACGCCCGTGCTCTCTATACAGTGGTGCGCGAAGGCCAGGTCGGTGAAACCTACAATATTGGCGGACATAATGAGAAGCAAAATATTGATGTAGTGCGCAGCATTTGTACACTTTTGGATGAACTTGCACCGGCCTCAGCACGCAATATTAAAATGGCTAACGGCCAAGCTTTGGTGAACTACAGCAGCTTACTGACCCATGTCGCAGACCGTCCGGGGCACGACCGTCGCTATGCGATTGATGCAAGTAAAATAGCCAAAGAACTAGGCTGGATGCCCGCTGAAACCTTTGAGTCAGGCCTGCGTAAAACCGTGCAATGGTATCTTGATAACACAGTCTGGTGCCAGCGCGTCCAAGATGGCAGCTATCAACGCGAACGCTTAGGAGTTCAGCAATGAGTACGCATTCAACAAAAGGAATTATCTTAGCCGGTGGTTCTGGTTCACGTTTACACCCGATCACCTTAGGCGTTTCAAAACAGCTATTACCTATTTATGACAAACCGATGATTTATTATCCATTATCGGTATTAATGCTCGCCGGCATTCGAGAAATCTTAATTATTTCCACACCTGAAGACCTGCCTAACTTTAAAAAACTGTTGGGCGATGGCAGTCAATTGGGGATTGAACTGAGCTACGCCGAACAGCCCTCGCCTGACGGTCTCGCACAAGCCTTTATTATCGGCGAAGACTTTATTGCTGATAGCAATGTCTGCCTCATCCTAGGCGACAATATTTTTTACGGTTATGGTTTTACCGGCATGCTTAAGCAAGCGGTTGAACAACGTAGCGGTGCCACTGTATTTGGCTACCATGTCACTGACCCTGAGCGCTTTGGCGTTGTTGAGTTTGCAGGCAATGGTCAAGCATTGTCGATTGAAGAAAAACCCAGCCAACCTAAGTCAAACTATGCAGTCACTGGCTTATATTTTTATGATAATGACGTGATTGAAATAGCTAAACAAGTGCAGCCTTCTGCACGTGGCGAATTAGAAATCACTGATATTAATAACGCTTACTTGCAGCGCGGTGATTTACAAGTTGCGGTGCTTGGACGCGGTTTTGCTTGGCTGGATACCGGCACCCATGACTCACTCATGGAAGCCGGACACTACGTGCAAACGATTGAAACACGCCAAGGTCTAAAGGTCGCCTGCCTTGAAGAGATTGCCTATCGCAATGGCTGGCTCAATCAAAAACAACTGCGTGAATGCGGTGAGGCACTGAGCAAGACAGGCTATGGCCAATATTTATTGCGCCTCGCTAACGAAAACTCTTCTGCACACAATCAACAATAGAGTGATTTCAAATGAAAATAACCACAACCGCATTACCCGGTGTTTTAATTATTGAACCTAAAGCCTTTGGTGATGCGCGCGGCTTTTTTTTAGAAACCTTCCAAAGCGAACGCTATGCCAGCGCTGGTATCACCTTGCCTTTTGTGCAAGATAATCACTCTCGCTCACAGCAGGGCGTGCTTAGAGGCCTGCATCTGCAGCGTAGTCGCCCACAAGGCAAACTAGTGAGTGTCAGCCGTGGCTCTGTATTTGATGTTGCCGTTGATATCAACCCACAATCAGCGACCTTTGGCGAATATGTTGGCGTTGAGCTGAATGACGATAACCACCTACAATTGTGGATACCACCTGGTTATGCACACGGTTTTTGTGTGCTCAGTGATATCGCCGACTTCCAATACAAATGCACAGATTTTTATGATCCAGCCGATGAAACCGGCATTATCTGGAATGACCCTGATGTGAATATCGCCTGGCCTGTGCATACACCACTGCTATCAGCTAAAGACCAAAAGTTACCGAACCTGCGTGACTTAAAATAAAAAACCGACACAAGGTCGGCTTTTATGTAACAGTGAAGCCAAGCCTATTTACAGGCTTGGCCTACTGCATCGTATTACGCCTCGTAAGGATGACGTAACACGATAGTTTCATTACGGTCTGGGCCAGTTGATACGATATCAATCGGCGCACCCACCAACTCTTCAATACGCTTAACATAAGCACGCGCATTAGCAGGTAATTGCTCAAGGCAAGTCGCACCAATAGTGGATTCGCTCCAACCTGGCATTTCTTCGTAAACAGGTACTAAACCCACATAGCTGTCTGCATCAGTCGGCGCTTCAATTTCTTCACCGGCAGCATTTTTATAAGCCACACAGATTTTAACTGTTTCTAAACCGTCCAATACGTCCAGTTTAGTTAAGCAAATACCTGAGATGCTGTTGATTTCTGAAGTACGACGTAAAATCACCGCATCAAACCAACCACAACGACGCGCACGACCTGTAGTTGAACCGAACTCATGGCCTTGTTTAGCCAAGTACGCACCGGTTTCATCAAACAATTCAGTGGGGAATGGACCTGAACCTACGCGTGTGGTGTACGCCTTGGTAATACCCAGAATGTAATCCAAGTACAATGGACCAAAACCAGAACCCGTCGCAGTACCGCCCGCAGTTGTGCTGGAGCTGGTCACATACGGATAAGTACCGTGGTCGATATCCAGTAACGAGCCTTGTGCACCTTCAAACATAATGCGCGCACCTTGCTTACGCAGAGTGTGCAGACGTGCAGTCACGTCGATCATCAACGGCTTGAGGATTTCAGCATAGCTGAGCGCATCATCCAGAGTTTTCTGGTAATCAATCGGCTCAACTTTATAGAAATGCTCAAGCATAAAGTTGTGCTGATCTAATACTTCACGCAGCTTTTCAGCAAAACGCTCAGCATTAAACAGGTCACCAATGCGCAAACCGCGACGGGCAACTTTATCTTCGTAGGCTGGGCCAATACCACGACCTGTGGTACCAATCTTACCTTCGCTGCGTGAAGCTTCACGGGCTTGATCCAACGCAACGTGGTACGGAAGAATTAAGGTACATGCAGGGCTGATGCGCAAACGCTCGCGTACTGGTACACCTTTTTCTTCTAGCTTAGTGATTTCACGCATCAATGCATCAGGCGCAACCACAACACCGTTACCAATTAAGCATTCAACTTTGTCACGTAAAATGCCTGATGGAATCAGATGCAATACCGTTGTTTCACCATCAATCACTAAGGTGTGACCTGCGTTATGGCCACCTTGGAAGCGAACAACAGCAGCAGCTTGATCTGTCAATAAATCAACGATCTTACCTTTGCCCTCATCACCCCATTGAGTGCCTAAAACGACAACATTTTTACCCATAACCTTTGCCCTCTTCGCGCAAATAGGAGGTCGGTATGACCGACGAAACGTGGCCGCAAATGCGGCGTAAACTTATAGAGGCTGAACCTGCCAGCCTGAAGAATTCTGGACTAACTGACGATCACACTGGGCTTGCGTAGCATCGCTAACAGACTGACCTGGCAGCGCCTGAACAACACGCTGGCCTTCTGTACGCAACTCACTTATCACCTGCCATAAATCAGCTTGAGCGCCCACTGGAGCCCATATACCGTTACTTAAGA
Source organism: Thiopseudomonas sp. (assembly GCA_035647155.1). Classification (GTDB taxonomy): domain Bacteria; phylum Pseudomonadota; class Gammaproteobacteria; order Pseudomonadales; family Pseudomonadaceae; genus Denitrificimonas. The sequence goes on along the minus strand of DASRNZ010000140.1, from coordinate 10,060 downwards.
CGACTTCTTTGCGCTGACCTAAGTTAACCAAGGTTTTTAAATCAGTTGAAAATCCTGTGGCTGGACGCGCACGGCCAAAGACGGCACCAATATCATCATAACGTCCACCTTGCGCGATGGACTGACCCACGCCAGGCACAAATGCAGCGAATACCACACCGGTATGGTAGTGATAACCGCGCAACTCACCTAAGTCGAAATAGAAAGGTAAGTGCGGGTAACGCAAGATTAAGGTATCAGCAATCACAATCAACTGATCCAGTGCCGCTAAGACACTGCTGGGCGCTGCAGCCAAGACTATTTTTGCCTGATCCAGTACTTCACGCCCACCGCATAAACCGCTCAACTGATTGAGCATAGCGGCTAACTCTGCAGGCAATTGCGCGGTTAAAGCAGCCACTTCATCCACTGCTTTACGTTGCAGCGCATCAAAAACTTGTGCTTCAAGATCACTGGATAACTCTGCAGCTCGGGCTAAACCACGATACACACCAACATGGCCTAAATCCATATGGATATCAGCAATTTCGGCTTGCTCAAGCGTTGCCAACATTAAGCTAATCACTTCCAGATCAGCCGCTGGACTGGCATCACCAAACAATTCAGCACCCAGCTGAATTGGGCTGCGCGAGCGCGATAAAGAACGTGGACGTGCATGCACAACACTGCCTGCATAACACAGACGCGAAGGACCTTCACGACGCAAACTGTGCGCATCCATACGTGCGACTTGCGGAGTAATATCCGCACGAAAGCCCATGAGAAGGCCTGATTGCGGGTCAGTCACTTTAAAGGTACGCAGGTCGAGTTTCTGGCCCGCACCTGTTAATAATGATTCCAAGAACTCAATATGTGGTGTGACTACAAACTCATAGCCCCACGCTTTAAACATATCCAGTACCTGGCGACGAGATGCTTCAACCTGCGCCGCTTGCTGCGGCAGTACTTCTTCGATGCCGTCTGGCAGCAGCCAGCGCTCTACCGTTGCCATTGCGCCTTTCCTCATTGTAAATACAGTAGCCTGTTGGGCATTTTGCATGACCACAGGCGCAAAAAAGCCGGGAGTTTCCCGGCTGCCGCATGATACCACAGATTATTCTGTGCATGCCTCTAGCTTTTCCATACAACTTATCAAGCCCAGTATTGATCGAGCTTAAGCAGCACGCGCTAGCCTAGTGATAACGCGTGCAAACTCTATAAGCTTAAGGCTTTGTTTGTTCCATATACTTGAAAAAATCGTTATCAGGTGACAACACCATAATATCGCTTTTATCCGCAAAGCTTTCACGGTAGGCCATTAAGCTACGATGAAACGCATAGAACTCTTGATCCGCACTATAAGCTTTAGCATAAATCGCTGTCGCTTTTGCATCACCTTCACCTCGAATCTCTTCAGCTTCACGGTAGGCTTCAGCCAATAGAACACGGCGTTGACGGTCTGCGTCTGCACGAATACCTTCAGCCAGCTCTTTACCTTTAGCGCGGTGCTCACGGGCTTCACGAGCACGCTCTGAACTCATACGTTCAAACACACTCAGATTCACTTCTTTGGGTAAATCAATGGCTTTAACGCGCACATCAATCACTTCAATACCTAACTCTTTACGTGCCATACGATCTAGAGATACGGTGATATCTGCCATTAACTCATCACGTTGACCACTGACTACTTCATGCAAAGTACGCTTACCAAACTGGTCACGTAGACCGGCTTCTAAACGACGCGCTAAACGCTCATCAGCAACCTGTTTAAGACCTGAAGTTGCGGTGTAGTAACGATCAGCATCAGCCACACGCCACTTCGCAAACGCATCAACCATCACTGCTTTCTTCTCCAGCGTTAGTAAACGCTGAGTCGGTGCATCAAGGGTCAATAAGCGCGCATCAAAGGTACGTACTTGGTTAACGTAAGGTATTTTCACATGCAGACCCGGCTGCACATTCGCTTGCTCTACCTTACCGAACTGCAAGAGTACTGCTCGCTCTGTTTGCTGAACAATATAAAAACTGTTCCAAGCAACCAAACCCAGTACTGCCACGATAATTAAAAAGAATGTCGATTTATTGCTCATTAACGGTTACCTCTGGCGCGTAAGTCACGAGTCAGCGCATCGCTACCTATACGGACACTGCTTTCAACAGGGTTTGCACCCTCTGCAGAGTCAGACGATCTCTGTGATGTCGTCGTGCGCCCTTCAAGCATTTTATCCAGCGGTAAATACAGCATGCTGTTTTGACCTTGATCACCGGTTAACAATACTTTACTGGTGTTGCTGAACACTTCTTGCATAGTTTCTAAATACAAACGCTGACGAGTTACCTCAGGCGCTTTACGGTATTCAGTCACCAGCTTAGTAAAGCGATCCGCCTCACCCTCAGCACGCGATACAGTTTCATCACGATAACCATTGGCTTCTTCACGCAGACGCTGCGCTTGACCACGAGCTTCTGGAATCACACCATTAGCATAGGTTTCAGCTTGGTTCTTCTCGCGCTGCTCATCTTCACGCGCACGAATCACATCATCAAAGGATTCTTGTACTTCACGTGGTGCTTGCGCATTCTGCACGTTCACCTGAGTCACGGTAATACCGGTACGGTAGGTGTCTAAGAAACGCTGAAGACGCTCTTTCACTTCAACAGCCAAGACTTCACGACCTTCGGTCAGTACTTGGTCCATCGCGGTTGAACCGACAACGTGGCGCAAGGCACTTTCAGTCGCGTGCTGTAGACTCAACTCAGGTGCATCAACGTTCAGCACAAAGTCTTGCAAGTTGTTGATTTTATACTGCACGGTCAATGGCACTTCGATGATATTTTCATCTTCAGTGAGCATCGGGCCTTGGCGTGTATAAGCACGTTCACGAGTGACATTCTGCTCGTATTTACGATCCATTGGTGGAAAGTACATATTCAAACCTGGGCCCACTGTTTCGTGGTATTTACCCAAACGTAAGATCACGGCCTGTTCTTGTTCATCAAGCGAGTAAACTGCTGTATAGACCCACATCGCAGCCAATGCGGCTAAAACAAGGGCAATCAGGCCGAAACCACCACCGGAACCTTTCGATCCGGGTTTTTTCTTTCCGCCAAATAAGCTGTTTAGATTATCCTGCAGTTTACGGAGGGCTTCATCAAGATCAGGTGGTCCTTGTTTCTGGCCACCGCGCTTATTGCGGTCACCCCAAGGGTCCTGATTATTTGAGTTACCACCCGGCTCATTCCAGGCCATAGTGTTCTCCATCTATTTGAAAGGCAAAATGCACATTAAAAGTGCACTATATTATATTTAATGATTATGCCAAATACAGCATCAGCTAGTCAGTTTAGCGTAATCAGTGGTGAGTATACTGTGCAAAAAACTCATCAGCGCTGAGCCCTTCATGGCTTAACAGTTGATCAAGCTCCATTTTTGCTACACGCAGTGTTAATACACTAGCGCCATCCTCAGTATGGGTTTCCTGCTGGACAGCGTTCAAGTCAAACAGTTTGCCACGTAAACGGCTGTGCTGCTGTGAAAGTCGCACTGTAGCAATATATATTTCGTCTTCCAACAATTCTGCAATCGCTTGCTGTAATAACTCAATACCTTGCTGTTCTTGAGCCGACAGCCACACGCGCACAGGTTTGCCCTGCTCATCACGCTGGATATGTGGATCTACATGATCGAGCAAGTCGATTTTGTTGTAGACCTCAAGCATCGGCACATCATTGGCCTCAATCTCTTGCAACACCTTATGCACTTGCTTGATTTGCTCATCGCGCTCAGGCGATTGTGCATCGATCACATGCAACAAAAGATCAGCATTAGCCGATTCTTCTAGTGTCGCGCGAAAGGCTTCAACAAGTTTATGCGGTAAATGGCGAATGAAGCCCACCGTATCTGCCAGTGTAACTGCACCTAACTTTGGTATTTCGACACGTCGAACAGTAGGGTCCAAAGTGGCAAACAACTGATCAGCAGCAAAAACTTTCGACTCAGTCAGAAAATTAAACAGCGTCGACTTACCCGTATTGGTATAACCCACCAAGGACACGCCGGGTATTTCTGCACGCTGGCGACTGCGTCGCGCGAGTTGACGCTGATTACGCACCTTTCCCAGACGAGTTTTAATTTGCTTAACCCGTACGCGCAGCAAACGACGATCCGTTTCAAGCTGAGTCTCACCCGGGCCACGCAAACCAATACCACCCAGCTGACCACTTAGATCAGTACGACTACCGACAAGGCGGCTGGCAATATGGTCCAACTGCGCCAACTCAACCTGCAGCTTACCTTCATAGGTTTGCGCACGTTGAGCAAAAATATCTAAAATCAAACCCACGCGATCCAGCACACGACACTCTAGAGCACCCTCTAGGTTACGTTCTTGGCTGGGTGTTAAGGCATGATTAAAAATTACTAAATCAGCTTGCTCAGCAATCACCAACTGGCGCAGTTCTTCAACTTTGCCGGAGCCAATTAAAAAACGGGCTGTTGGTTGATGCCGAGACACACTGACAAAGCTTGCAATAGCAGCACCGGCTGATACGACAAGCTCTTGAAACTCATAAGGATCTTCTCGAACCTCAGGTGCATGGCCATCAAGATGCACAAGAATGGCACGTTCACTCGGGTTTTCAGCGATCAAATTTTTCTCCAACTAATCGTTACCTACTTCGTCATTCGCATCATCTTCGTTTGGCAAGCGTACTGGACGACCTGGCACAACAGTAGAGATAGCGTGTTTATAAACCATTTGGCTTACGGTATTTTTCAACAGAATCACAAACTGATCAAATGACTCAATTTGTCCTTGTAACTTAATACCATTAACCAAATAAATAGAAACCGGTACGCGCTCTTTGCGTAAGAGGTTTAAGTAAGGGTCTTGTAGCGTGTGCCCTTTTGACATGTGGTGTACTCCATTCAATAAAATAAAAATTTGTCTGCTACAACAGCAACGACAAATAAAATAACAACTCAGTTAACTCTATATGGAGAGTTGTTCTAGTCTTTTCAAGGTCTGTGGCAACGTGTCACACGACAAACTGTCTAACCATTGCACATCTGCCCAGCTTCGCAACCAGGTAAACTGTCGCTTGGCCAACTGACGCGTGGCAATAATGCCGCGCTCAATCATTTCATCGTAGCTGTAGTCACCATGTAAATAGGCCCAAGCTTGACGATAGCCAACAGCGCGAATCGAGGGTAAATCGGCATGTAAATCACCTCGTTGCCAAAGCGCCTCAACCTCAGCAAGAAAACCTTGCTCTAGCATTAACTGAAAACGCCGAGCAATACGCTCATGTAAAACACTGCGCTGCTGCGGAGCAATGGCAAATGTGGCGACATTATACGGTAAATGTCCACTATTAGATGCCTGTTTTTGTAACGCTTGATGTGCACGATGCTCAGTCATGCTTTGCCCGCTGACCCGCCACACCTCTAAGGCTCGCATAATACGCTGCGGATCATTGGGGTGAATCCGCTCAGCTGAGACGGGGTCAACCTGCTGCAACTGCGCATGCAAAGCAGCCCAACCCTCAGTCGCTGCTTGTTGCTCAAGTGCAGCGCGTATGTGTGGATCAGCAGCTGGCATCGAGGCTAAGCCATCGATGAGCGCTTTGTAATACAGCATGGTGCCACCCACCAGCAACGGAATCCGCCCGCGCGCAGTGATATCTGCCATAGCAGCCAGTGCATCCTCACGAAACTGCGCGGCTGAATAGCTTTGTGCAGGATCAAGGATGTCGACAAGATGATGCGGATAAGCCTGTAAAATTTCTGGACTGGGCTTAGCGCTACCAATATCCATACCACGATAAATCAGCGCCGAATCAACACTGATAATCTCGCAAGGCAACTCGCGCGCTAATTGCAGCGCTAAATCCGTTTTCCCAGACGCAGTCGGGCCCATTAAAAAAATAGCGGGTGGCAAATTTTTTATCACAACATTCCCCTTTAACTCAGCACAGCAATCAATATTGCCAACCACAGCCTACCCATTGCTGCAACTCAGCAAACAGAATGCTCAATTTTAATGCGCCAATAATTGACCCACTGCCGGATCTTTAAATACCCGCTGCAAGGCTTCACTCAGTACTGAACTCACCCACTCAGTATTCTTCTGCTCATTGGGTGCTGAAGCATAACCTTGGGTTAAAGTTGCCGCATAACGACCGTTATAGCGACGCGTGCCGTTCACCGCCTCAAGCATATAGACCGCTTGCAACTGAGCTTCTTTTGATAAAGGATTTTTCTCTACCGCTGTGTAGCTGAGTTCGGTCACAGTTAAGGTTAACTGCGCATTGCCCGCTCCTTGTGACATGGGTGTAAAGCCCATCATGCGTACAGCTGCATCGGTTTCAGCCTGCAAGCGTGGTAAAAATGAATCGCCACTGACACTGATCGCACTGGAACCAGCATACAAGCCGCCACGCGTACCAATGATTTGTGAAGACCGAGCATCACGCACCTGCACTGTTACAGGCTGTCCCTGCCCCACTTTAGCCACTTGTCCAGTAAAACGAGGATCAGGCTGCAGATACTGTGGACTCAGACCACAACCTGTTAAAACTCCAGCCAAAAGAACAGCTGCACCCACCATCAAAGAACGCGACATAGTATTGATTCCTCAAGATATAACCTAATGCATTCAAGTTTAACCAAGCTGTAGACTATTGCACAGCACAAAGCTGTGCGCAGATAAATTCTTGATTTACAACCAGTATTTCCTGACAAAATCATGTAAATTAATGAAGTTATACGACCTTTCGACTAAAGAATTTTCACACGGATGATCGTTTTTTATAATTTCACCGTTATAATTGTCAACCAACTATGTATAGCACTCTCTGATTGACGCTTTTACACTGCGTTTCTACAGCGCTAAACTCTAAAGCTCAGAAAAACTCAGAGGCAGCTAAGTGCCCTATTGAATGGCGCACAAGCTTACGTTGAATGATCACCCTATCGCACCTTTTCTTGTGCATCATTCACGCGCAGTTTGTGCGTTGACGGTAAAAGCATTTTTAAAGATCCGCTACTCCAAAAGATGGCGGGAAACGGTTTCACAACTTCACAAGAGTGTGGCAAGCAATGAATAGTTTGGCGTTTACAGTTCCATGCACCAACAGCCCTCCCCCTTGCAGCGGTTAAAGCATTGACTATTTAACAATAATCGACCCCCTACCCTAGCGAGCTACAGCTGTAACTGTACCGCTCAAAGCTGCATTTTGGAGACATACTGATGGCACAAGATAATCAAGCAGACCTTGATGTAATGCTGGTAGGAGCCGGCATTATGAGTTCAACATTAGCAGTGATGCTAAAAGAACTGGACCCCAGTCTTCGCTTAGAAATTGTTGAGCAAATGGAAGATGGAGCAATGGAAAGCTCAAACCCATGGAATAACGCAGGCACTGGACACGCCGGCCTCTGTGAGCTCAACTACACCCCACAAGCCGAAGATGGTTCAATCGATATTAGCAAAGCAATTAATATCAATGCGATGTTTGAAGAGTCCAAACAATTTTGGGCGCACCTTGTTGAATCAGGTACCTTTGGTGATCCAGCAACCTTTGTTCATCCCGTACCGCATTTAAGCTTTGTCGAAGGTCAAGACAATGTCGCTTTCTTGGAAAAACGCGCTGAGTTGCTTAAAGCTCACCATGCTTTTGAAAAGATCGAGTTCACCACTGATAAAAGCCGTATGGCACAATGGCTGCCACTGATGATGGCAGAACGCAAAGATGATGCAGCAATCGCCGCAACTCATATTGCCAACGGTACTGATGTTAACTTTGGTGCACTGACCCGCCAGTTGTTAAGCTATTTTGATCAGCAAGACAACAGCACAATCAACTACAAACATAAAGTTGTTGGCCTAAAACGCTGCCCGCAGGGCTGGCAGGTCAGCATGAAAAATCTAAACACGGGTGCTAAGCGCACTGTAACCACACGTTTTGTCTTCTTAGGTGCCGGTGGCGCAGCTCTGCCCTTACTGCAAAAATCAGGTATTCCTGAAGGCAAAGGCTACGGTGGTTTCCCTGTCAGCGGCCAATGGTTACGTTGCGACAAACCTGAAGTGGTTGAACAGCACCAAGCCAAGGTTTATAGCCTCGCAGCAGTCGGTTCACCACCGATGTCAGTACCGCACTTAGACACTCGCGTGATTGATGGCAAAAAATCTTTATTGTTTGGACCTTATGCTGGCTTTACAACAAAATTCTTAAAGCACGGCTCCTTCTTAGACCTGCCTTTATCAGTACGCTTCAGCAACATCTGGCCCATGATGGCAGTCGGTCGCGACAACATGGATCTGACCCGCTATTTAATCAGCGAAGTCAGGCAGTCAATGAAGCAACGCCTCGACTCATTACGCCGCTTCTACCCACAACTTGACCCAGCCGATTGGAAACTTGAAATTGCCGGTCAACGCGTACAAATCATCAAAAAAGATGCCAAAAAAGGCGGCGTTCTGCAATTTGGTACCGAACTAGTGAGCTCAGAAGATGGCTCATTAGCAGCATTACTGGGTGCCTCACCGGGTGCTTCAGTGACAGTATCCATTATGCTGGATCTACTTAAGCGCTGCTTCCCAGAACAAAGCGCCTCTGCTGAGTGGAAGGAAAAACTTGCAACTATTTTCCCCGCACCACTGAAAGAGCTGGAAACCAACGCTGAACTGTACCGCACCACGCAAGAACGCTCCGACACTTTATTGAAGTTGCGTTAATCCATAAAGAATGCCCGCTCACCAGCGGGCATTCTTGTATTCAGTCAGTACCTTTTACACTCTACTTTGAATGATATTATCAGTCTCTAAAGTTATTAAACTGAATGGGCATACCTAATTCTTTGCCACGCAGCAACGCCATAGCTTCTTGCAAATCATCACGCTTTTTACCCGTCACCCGTACTTGCTCGCCCTGAATTGATGCCTGCACTTTAAGTTTGGCTTCTTTAATCGTGGAAACAATCTTCTTCGCTAATTCCTTATCGATGCCTTCGCGCAGCTCGATCTCTTGCTTAACCACTTTGCCTGATCCGTATGAATCTTTGTACTCAAGACACTGCACATCAATTTTACGTTTGATCAAGGCCAGCTTGACGATTTCAATTAACTGATCCAGCATAAAATCTGCATCTGCAGTCAAGCTGATGGTTTTATCTTTAAACTCAATCTCCGCCTTACCACGCAAATCAAAACGACGCTCAAGCTCCTTGGCTGCGTTATCCATTGCGTTAGTGACTTCATGCGTATCAAGCTCTGAAACAACATCAAATGAGGGCATTGTGATCCTCCAAAATTACTCTACATTGAAATAAAAACACTTTAATGTCCTGGCTCAGCAAGAGCACTTGCCATTGCCATAGACGACTAGGTATAAAGAGTCATACTTTATTTAAATACCCAGATACCTGCAATGAACAAAAAAAGCCCCAACCCATACCTCAATCGTTTGGCTGCAGATCATGCCAAGTTTTTGCCTGCCATGATAGTTTGCACAGCATTGCCAGCTGATTATACAACCATATGCGTTGTTTATAGCGCGGCAAGCACATGACAACCTGGCATATTCTTGGCGCTGGCAGTTTGGGTTGCTTATGGGCTACGCGTTTAGCGGCAGCGCAGCACACTGTGCATTTAATATTGCGTGATCACGCAGCCATCCTGCGTTATCAACAAACACCCGGTGTGGCTCTCAGCGATGCACAAAATCAACACTCTCAATACTATCCTGTACCAGCTCAATTAGCCTCTGAGCCCCAACCTATTCAATACTTACTGTTAGCCTGCAAAGCTTATGACGCAGAAGCAGCCATGGCCCAAGTTGCGCACCGACTCACAGACGATAGCCTAGTCATCTTGCTGCAAAATGGTCTGGGCAGCCAGCAAGCCATACAAAACATGCTACCCGATAGTCGTTGTATTGCTGCATCCAGCACAGAAGCGGCCTATCTCACTCAGCCCTTCCATGCTGTCTTTGCTGGGCAAGGGCAAACCTGGCTAGGTGATTTACAACAGGCTAAGCAAGCTGAACCTGAGCCCTTACTTGCGCTATGCAACGCCGC
>DASRNZ010000139.1:0-10767 GCA_035647155.1 Thiopseudomonas sp. | reverse complement strand
CGCCCAAGCCAACCAAACCGTACCTACAGGTTTCTCTACACTGCCACCGCCCGGCCCTGCCACACCACTGACAGCCACAGCATAGTGCGCGCCAGATAATCGTTGAGCGCCGCGTGCCATGCCCTCAACAACAGACTGACTGACTGCGCCATCGCGCTGCAAATCTGCTTCAGTAACCTGCAACACTCGGGTCTTTTGCTGATTTGAGTAGGTAACAAAGCCCACTTCAAACCATGCTGAGCTACCGGCAATACGGGTAATCGCCTCAGCAATACCGCCACCCGTACAGGATTCGGCCGTTGTCACCTGTGCATTGTGCGCAGACAACTGCTGACCTAATTGTTGCGCAAGTTGTGTGATAGTCAACATATCGTCCTCAATTTTAAACTCAGCTCATAACCCGCTGGTTTATAAAGCGAGCGGGTTATATATGCTCTGCACCGCTAGCGCTTAAGCAGTAAAACCTTCAATATTTAAACGGTTAAACGTTGCACATACTCAGGCTCTTGCCACAGCAGCGCCAAGGTTTGCTCAACTTTACTGATATTACCGCTAGCATAAAACTGATCAGCAGCCTCTCGCTGATCAGCTAACAAACCCTGTTTACCCAACTCATTTTGCAAACGCCGCGCCACAGCCGCACCGGTATCAATCAACTGTACATACTCTGGAATCAAGCTCTGCAAGACAGGCTTAACCAACGGATAGTGGGTGCAGCCTAAAATCAACGTATCGCAGCCAGCTGCTAATAGCGGCTCAACATAAGCAGCTAACAACGCTCGTGTTGGCGCACTGTCCAACTCGCCTGCTTCAATTAACTCAACTAAACCTGGGCATGGCTGAGTGATCACCTCAACATCGCTGGCGTAGCGTTCTAGCAACGCCGCAAAACGTGCGCTGCGTAACGTACCTGTTGTCGCCAGTACGCCGACTTTACCTGACTTAGAGGCTTGCACCGCAGGCTTAACAGCAGGCTCCATGCCAACAATCAGCACATCTGGCCAGCGTTGACGCAACTCTGTCACTGCAGCGGCAGTAGCGGTATTACAAGCTACCACAATGGCTTTTACCGGTTGCGCGAGCAAAAACTCACTGATGGCCACACTGCGCCCAACAATAAACTCAGCTGTCTTTTCACCATAGGGCACATGCGCGCTATCAGCGATATACACCAATGACTCAAAGGGTAGCAAATGACGAATTTCATGCAGCACCGAAATCCCACCCAAGCCTGAGTCAAACACACCAATCGCCGCCTGCTTATGCATGACGCACTCCACAGACTGGGCAATTTGGATCACGGCGTAGTTTAAGTTCGCGAAAACGACTGCTTAAAGCATCGATTAACAACAAACGTCCAATTAGAGGCTCACCAAAACCCGCAAGAATTTTCATCGCCTCAAGCGCCTGTAAGCTTCCGACTAATCCCACTAATGGACCCAGTACACCGGCCTCACTGCAGGTTAAGCCTTCTTCTTCACCCTCACCAAATACACAGTGATAGCAAGGACTGTCGGCATTGCGCGGATCATACACACTGACCTGACCATCGGTACGTATCGCTGCGCCACTGACCAATACAGTACTGCTCGCAAAACAGGCAGCATTGAGCTGGCCACGAATAGTAAAATTATCCGTACAGTCCAGCACTAGATCAACCTCTTGCACCAGTGTAGGTAGATTTTCAACATCGAGTTTATCGCTAATAGTATGTACAGCAATATGCGGATTAAGAGCCTGTAAGCGGGCTTGCGCCGACTGCACTTTCAATGCACCAATTGCGGCACTGTCATGCACTATTTGTCGCTGCAAGTTCGACAAATCAAGCCTATCAAAGTCGGCCAAATACAGCTCACCCACACCTGCAGCCGCTAAGTACAACGCCACAGGCGAACCTAAGCCACCTAAGCCGACAATCAATACTTTGCTATTTTTTAAGCGCAATTGCCCGGCGATATCCACATACTTTAAGAGGATCTGGCGACTGTAACGCAGTAGTTCTTCATCATTTAACATGGAGTATGACGACCTAAGACAAAAGTGGCAGACGCCCTAAACTGATTCTTTCATGCTCAGATAAATCACGCTGACTGTGCACTTCAGTAAAGCCAGCCTGAGTTAATAATTCACGTACAGCCTCAGCCTGATCAAAACCATGCTCAAGCAACAGCCAGCCACCTGTATTTAAATACAACGGCGCTTGCGCAATAATCAGCCGCAGATCATCCAAGCCATCCGGCCCAGATACTAAGGCACTGAGTGGCTCAAAGCGCACATCACCTTGCTGCAAATGGGGATCGTTATCAGCAATGTAAGGGGGATTACTAAGGATAAGATCATAGCGCTGACCAACTAAGGCACTGAACCAATGGCTGTGTATAAACTGCACATTAGCGAGGTTTAATTGACGCTGATTGCTTTGCGCCAGCGCCACGGCTGACTCAATACGGTCGACACCCGTTAATTGCCACTGCGGACATTCACTGGCTAAAGCCAAAGCAATAGCACCACTGCCAGTGCCTAAATCCAAGACCTGTAAAGAATGATTCGCAGCAGCAATCTGCAGAGCGGCTTCAATCAACAACTCAGTATCAGCACGGGGAATCAAAGTATGCTCAGCGACTTGCAAATCCAACGTCCAAAAACCTTGACGACCTAATAGGTAGGCAACCGGCTCACCCTTTAGACGCCGCTCAAGCAAGGCTCTATAGCGAGCTTCTTGCGCTTCACTCACTGTTTTTTCAGGCCAGGTGTAGAGGTAGCTGCGCGGCTTATCCAGCACAAAGGCCAGCAGTAGCTCAGCATCCAACTGCGCAGTGGGCGAATCAATCTGCGCAGACTGGGCCAATAACTGATCAATGCGCGCCATAGTGATTAATCGCCTAACGCAGCAAGCTGATCAGCCTGATATTCAAGCAAGAGTGGATCTATAATTTGCTCAAGACTGCCACTGATGACATCCGCTAAGGAATACAGGGTTAAGTTAATACGGTGATCGGTAACACGACCTTGCGGAAAGTTATAGGTGCGAATACGCTCTGAACGGTCACCGCTGCCCACTAAGGAGCGACGCGTATCTGACATTTCTTGCGCCGCGGCACTGCTCTGCTGGTCTTCTAAACGTGCCGCTAACCAACCCATGGCACGGGCGCGGTTTTTATGTTGCGATCGCTCTTCCTGACACTCAACCACGATGCCACTGGGTAAGTGGGTAATGCGTACTGCTGAGTCCGTCTTGTTGACGTGCTGACCACCCGCACCAGAGGCGCGGTAGGTATCAACGCGCAAATCCGCTGGATTGATTTCAATCGCATCCTGCTCATCGGGCTCAGGCAAGACCACTACCGTACAGGCCGAAGTATGCACACGACCTTGTGATTCAGTTTCTGGTACACGCTGTACACGGTGCGCGCCAGACTCAAACTTGAGACGACCATAGACATGGTCACCTTCAACCCGGGCAATTACTTCTTTGAAACCGCCGTGCTCACCGGCATTTTCAGATAAAATTTCTACACGCCAACCTACACGCTCGGCATAACGCAAATACATGCGAAATAAATCACCAGCGAAAATCGCGGCTTCATCGCCACCGGTACCGGCACGCACCTCTAAGAAAACGTTACGGCCATCGTTGGGGTCTTTAGGCAACATTAAGCGCTGTAAGTCAGCCTCAATGTCTTCTAACGAAGCACGGCACTCGGCAACTTCCTCAACGGCCATTTCACGCACATCGGGGTCAGCATCTTTAAGCAATGTTTGTGCTTCAGCAAGATCACTGCTGGTTTTACGCCACGCTTGGAAGGTCATGACCACAGGCTCTACTTCAGCATATTCTTTCGAATAGGCGCGGTATTTGTCTTGATCAGTAATAACCTGTGCATCGCCTAATAACGCAGTGAGTTCCTCAAAGCGTTCTTGCAGACGGTCTAAACGATTGACTAATGACGCTTTCATTAATTCGTGTCACCTGTTGTTAAACCAAATAATTCCTGCGCAACCGCCAGCGCCTCACACCGACCATCTGCAGATAAACGTTTTAATTGCACACTGGGTGCATGCAGCAGCTTATTGGTTAAGCCTCGCGCTAAAGCCGCCAAGGCATCTTCAGGCGACGCACCATTGGCTAAAGCGCGTTGTGCCCGCGCAAGTTCTTCATCACGCAAACGCTCACCTTGCTGGCGATAAGCGCGCAATACATCCACCGCCTCCAGCTCGCGTAAACGCTGCATAAAGTCAGATGTACCACGTACGACCAGTTCTTCAGCAGCTTTAGCAGCACCTTGACGACTTTTTAAGTTCTCAGTAACCACTTCATGCAGGTCATCGACACTGTATAAGTACACGTCATCAAGTTCGCCCACTTGCGGTTCGATATCGCGCGGCACAGCAATATCCACCATAAAGATGGGTTTATGCTTGCGTAACTTCAGTGCACGCTCAACCGCGCCCTTACCTAAGATAGGCAACTGACTGGCGGTAGAACTGATGACAATATCGCTATGAACTAAAGCATCTGGAATATCAGCTAAAACAATTGCCTGTCCAGAAAACTCATCGGCTAATACGGTTGCGCGCTCCAAGGTACGGTTCGCAACAACAATATTTTTAACACCCTGCTCATGCAAATGGCGAGCCACTAAAGTCATGGTTTCACCCGCGCCGACCAACAAGGCTTGGCTGTTACCTAGGTCGGTAAAAATCTGCTTAGCTAAACTCACTGCAGCAAAGGCCACTGATACTGGATTTTCACCAATAGCAGTATCCGTGCGTACGGTTTTTGCAGTACTAAAAGTTGCTTGAAATAAGCGCCCTAATAACGGGCCCAGCGTGCCAGCTTCACGAGCAACTGCATAAGCAGTTTTAATTTGCCCAAGAATTTGCGGCTCACCCAGCACTAAAGAATCCAAACCACAGGCAACACGCATCATATGCTGTATTGCGCTGTCGTCTTGATGCACATAAGCACAGGCTTGCAGATCCTCAACCGGCACGTCATGAAACTGCGCCAACCATTCAAGCACAGCTTGCGGCCGCACATTTTCCATTTCCAAATAGAGTTCACTGCGGTTACAGGTCGATAAAATCGCTGCTTCTCGACTGCCCACGATACGGCATAGCTGACGCAACGCCTCAACTAATTGTTCTGGACTAAAGGCCACGCGTTCGCGGACCGCCACAGAAGCCGTTTTATGATTAATTCCAAGCGCAATAAAAGCCATGCATCGTCGCTAAAGGGGATTGAAGGCGGGCAATTGTCCTACTTCAAAGCCTTCAGAACAACCTCCCCTAACAAAACAGACCACTAAGTGTCAGAAAAAAATATGTATTTTTAGACTATCACATACAAAATCAGTCATCGCACACATGCTTCAATCGAAATATAATCTTAGAGCAGCGCGCGCGCGTTTTTTCTGCATGTGTCATGATGCAGCTATTCTAACTTGTCTTGCCTAGTACTTATGAATAAATATTTGAGTCTTATTTCAATCAGTTTGATTCTATCCGGCTGCCAATCCATGTCGACAGCCGATAATCAAGCGACAAACGATACAGCTACGCCCGCTGCGATACAAACCAGTACCGCTGAAAAGCTCACAACTGACTTCTCGCCAGAGACCCTGATCAGCCTGTTATCGGCTGAAATTGCAGGACAGCGTGATCGTTTTGATATCGCCTCAGACAATTACAGCGAGCAAGCACAAATCACCGGTGACCCCGGCGTTGCCGAGCGTGCGTTTCGTATTGCAGAATACCTGGGTGAAGATCAACGTGCTTTGGACAGTGCGCTGATTTGGGCCAATGCTGCGCCTGAAAACTTAGAAGCACAACGTTATGCTGCCATTCAACTGGCTCAAGCCAAACGTTATGATGAATCCTTGCAGCGCATGGAAATAATCTTAGCGGCCAACGGCGATACGCAATTTGATTTTCTAGCTTTGACGGCAGTGCAATCCGATGAAAAAACTCGACAAGCACTTTTGCAAAGCTTTGATCGCCTACTGATTAAGCACCCGCACAATCAGCAACTGGTGTTTAGTAAAGCCATTTTACTCAATCAAGACGAGCGCAGCGAAGAAGCATTAGCACTGCTTGAAGATCAGCCGCGCAAATATACTGTCCCCGCCACCATACTATTAAGAGCACGTTTACTCAGCCAACTGAATCGCGGCGATGAAGCCCTGCCCTTACTAAGTAACGCATTGAAAAAACATCCTGACGACACACGCTTGCGTATAACCTATGCCAGACAGTTGATTGAGCTGAACAAGCTGGAAGAAGCTCGCTCTGAGTTTTTAGAGCTCTTGCAACAATCACCGAACGACGATGATCTACGCTTTTCCTTAGCGCTGATCAATATGGATCTTGAAGCGTGGATGGAAGCACAAGTCTACCTTGAAGAACTGATTCAGCGTGGCAGTCACAGCAATATGGCGCAGTTTCATTTAGGCCGTGTCTTTGAGGAATTAGGCGACACCGAGCAAGCTCTGTCTGCTTACCAAAGTGTCCATCCAAAAGAGAATTACTTAGCTGCACAGCAACGCATTGTCACCTTACTCATTTCTAGCAGCCAGCTTAGAGAAGCCACTCGCTACCTTGATAATCAACGCCTTGAACAAGCTGACCTAGCGATTCCTCTCTACTTAATTGAAGTTGAAAGCCTCGCCACTAACGATCAAGTTGAAGTGGCCTGGTTGCGTATCAATCAAGCATTGGATGCTTATCAAGATGACTCCAGCCTGCTTTATACCCGCGCAATGATTGCTGACAAACGCAATGATTTAAGCCAGTTGGAAACGGATCTACGCCTAATTATTCAAGGTAACCCTGATAATGCAATGGCGCTGAATGCTTTAGGCTACACCCTCGCCGATCGCACCGATCGTTTAGAAGAGGCGCGCGAGTTGATTGAACAAGCCCATCAACTCGAGCCGCATGACGCAGCCATCACAGACAGTTTAGGCTGGGTTTACTATCGCCTCGGCGACTTAGTCACCGCAGAACGCCTACTGCGTGAAGCCTTTAGTGCTTTTCCAGATGCTGAAGTCGCCGCCCACCTGGGTGAAGTGCTCTGGCAGCAGAATAAACGCAGTGAAGCACGTCGCATCTGGAACACCGCGCTCAAAGCAGCCCCCAATGACGCCACATTAGTCGAAACAATACAGCGCCTGACCCAAAAGGAGCCTTAATATATGCGATTTTTAAAATGTATTGCATTGGGCACGCTACTGATCCTGAGCGGTTGCAGCCATTTCTCTTCTCAAGAGCAACTCAGTGGCAGCGGCCAAACCAGTATATGGCAGGCGCATAAGCAGAAAATAACACCCATCGACGCATGGCAAATCAACGGCAAGCTGGGCATTCGTAGCGCAAAAGACTCCGGCAGCGCAGTCATATTCTGGCTACAGCGCCAGGACTATTTTGATATCCACCTATCCGGCCCACTGGGCCAAGGCTCAACCCGCCTCACCGGTCGCCAAGGCGCAGTCAGCTTAGAAGTGTCAAACCGCGGCACTTTTCAAGCTCCATCAGCTGAAGCGTTAATGCAACAACAGCTGGGCTGGAGCTTACCCATTGAAAACTTACTCTGGTGGGTACGCGGCTTGCCTGCCCCACAGAGTAAAAGCCAGCTGCAGCTCAATAACGACAGCCTACTGGCCAGTCTTGAGCAAGATGGTTGGCATATTGAGTACCTCAGCTACCGTACCGAAAACGGTCTACAGATGCCTGAACGGATTAAACTCAGCGGTGCCGATTTAAATATCACTCTAGTCATCAAACAATGGCAAGCACGACAACTAGGTCAGTAAGACGATGCAAACACCCCCTTTAAACACTGCAAAGCAATGCCCCAGCTGTGAAACAGCACAATTGAGCCTGCCTGCTCCGGCGAAGCTTAATTTGATGCTGCATATAGTGGGTCGCCGCGCCGATGGCTACCACCTACTGGAGACACTCTTTCAGTTTTTGGATTACGCTGACATTTTGCATTTTAATCCACGCTCAGATGGGCAGATTATTTTGCACACAACGATGACCGGCGTCGCCCATGACGACAATTTAATTGTACGGGCTGCGCGTTTATTGCAAGAACACAGCGCAACGGATCAAGGTGCCGATATTTGGCTGGATAAGAAATTGCCTGTGGGCGGTGGTATTGGTGGCGGTAGTTCCAATGCAGCTACGACTCTTGTCGGACTCAATCATCTTTGGCGCACTGAGCAGTCCTTAGATACTCTGGCGCAACTAGGTCTCAGTTTAGGGGCCGACGTACCAGTATTTGTAATGGGTCGTGCTGCCTTTGCTCAAGGTGTGGGTGAAAAACTGCAACCCGTAGAACTGCCTGAGCCTTGGTATTTAGTGGCTGTACCGGCAGTTTCGATCAGCACCGCAAAAGTATTTTCAGATAAGTGCTTGACACGTGACACTCCTCTGACTAATATACGCACCGTTCTCAGGCAAAGCAGTCGACACAATGATTGCCAAGCAGTAGTTGAGAAGCGTTACTCAGAAGTGCGTAATGCTTTAATCTTGCTAAACAGATATGTTGAAGCTCGATTAACTGGAACTGGAAGTTGTATATTTGGCGAGTTGCCAAACGAACAACAAGCTGTTAACATAGCAACCCAGATTTCAGAGTCACTACCAAGCTTTGTAGCACAAGGCGCAAACATCTCGATGTTGCACCGAGCACTACAAGACTTAACTGAAAACTAATTTTTAGATTTTATAGTATAAAAATCTATAGGGGCGTCGCCAAGCGGTAAGGCAACAGGTTTTGATCCTGTCATGCGTTGGTTCGAATCCAGCCGCCCCTGCCATATTACGAAACCTTCGTGGTTTCGCGTTAATCGCGAAGTTACGAAGGTTTTTTTCGTCAGGTCCACCCTCAGTAAAACAGGTACTGCGCGTGTCGAAGATGATGATCTTTACGGGGAACGCAAACCCCGACCTCGCTCGCCGTGTGGCTGAGCAACTATATATCCCACTTGGTGATGCTTCTGTCGGCAAATTCTCTGACGGTGAAATCAGTGCGGAAATCAACGAGAACGTACGTGGTAAGGATGTGTTCTTAATCCAACCCACTTGCGCGCCTACGAATGACAACCTTATGGAACTCATTGTGATGATTGATGCATTCCGCCGCTCTTCAGCGTCGCGCATCACAGCAGTGATTCCTTATTTTGGTTATGCTCGCCAAGACCGTCGCCCACGCTCAGCGCGTGTGGCAATCAGCGCTAAAGTTGTTGCTGATATGTTATCTGGCGTTGGTGTTGACCGTGTACTTACGGTTGACCTGCATGCTGACCAAATTCAAGGTTTCTTTGATATCCCAGTCGACAACATCTACGGCTCTCCAGTGCTAGTGGATGATATCCACACTCAGCGCTTTGAAAATCTGATGATTGTGTCGCCTGATATCGGTGGCGTTGTACGTGCCCGTGCCGTGGCTAAATCATTAGGTGTTGATCTTGCTATCATTGATAAGCGTCGACCTAAAGCCAATCAATCTGAAGTGATGAATATCATCGGTGATGTTGAAGGCAGAACCTGCATCCTAGTGGATGACATGGTTGATACAGCCGGCACACTCTGCACTGCTGCTCGCGCCCTTAAAGAGCGCGGCGCATCTCAAGTATTAGCTTATTGTACTCACCCTATTTTATCCGGCCGAGCCATCGAAAATATCGAAAACTCATTGCTTGATGAAATAGTTGTGACCAACACTATTCCGCTATCTGCTGCTGCTCAAGCTTGCACTCGCATTCGTCAACTCGACATTGCCCCAGTGGTTGCTGAAGCTGTACGCCGTATTAGCAATGAAGAATCGATTAGCGCAATGTTCCGTTGAACACTGTGCAATCAACAACCGCCTAACATTATTTAGGCTTCAACAACCCCGCTCGTCACTGGTCGCAAGTTGACGGGCGTTGTTGTTTTTTTGGAGAGAAACACATGAGCGAATTTACACTTAACGCCCAAGCGCGTAACGATTTAGGGAAAGGTGCGAGCCGCCGCCTACGTCGTAACGCTGATTTGATCCCTGCTGTTATTTACGGTGCTGATAAAGAGCCTGCTTCAATCAGCTTACAGACCCGTGAAGTTGCTAAACTTTTCCTGAACGACGCTGCTTTCAGTAGTATTCTTCAGTTAAATGTTGACGGCAAAAAAGAAAGCGTTTTGATCAAAGATTTACAACGCCACCCAGCAAAAGGCTTCGTTTTACACGCTGACTTTATTCGTGTTGTTGCTGGCCAGAAACTGACCACTATCGTTCCAGTTGTATTGCTGAACGAAGAAGAGTGTGTCGGCGCTAAAACAGGCGGTGGTGATATTTTCCGTCTTGCAGCTGAGTTGGAAATCACATGTCTGCCACAAGATCTACCAGATGCAATCGAAGTTGACATGCTTAATGTTAACGTTGGTGAAATCGTTCACTTGGCTGACATTGTTGCACCTAAAGGTGTTGAGTTCACAGCACTAACACAAGCACAAGAGAACAACATGGCTGTTGCCAGTGTTCAAGAAGCTCGTGTTAACGTTGTTGAAGATGAAGACCAAGATCAGCCTGCAGATGCAGAAGCAGCTGAAGGCGAAGCAGAAGAGAAGTAATTTCTTGCTGTTTTAACCTGTAAGACAAGGAGCTCCCGTAGTGAATGCTGTGCAACTGATCGTCGGCTTAGGTAACCCAGGCCCAGAATACGACCAGACCCGGCATAACGCGGGGGCTTTTTTCGTTGAACGCCTTGCTGAAAAGTATGGTGT
>DASRNZ010000138.1:0-2841 GCA_035647155.1 Thiopseudomonas sp. | reverse complement strand
GCAGGTAAGCCATCACGTCCAGCACGGCCGGTTTCTTGATAGTAAGCTTCTAAGGATTTAGGTAAGTCCAAGTGCGCGACAAAGCGCACGTTAGACTTATCAATGCCCATACCAAAGGCAATGGTCGCTACCATAATCAGGCCTTCTTCATTGAGAAAGCGCTTTTGGTGTGCGGCCCGTACATCACTGTCTAAGCCAGCATGGTAGGGCAGAGCAGGGAAGCCTTTACTGCTTAAAAACTCAGCTGTCGAATCAACGCTTTTGCGCGATAGACAATAAACAATACCGGCGTCACCTTTGCGCTGGGCTAAGAAATCCAACAGCTGTTTGCGTGGATTATCTTTGGGAGTGATGCGGTAGAAAATATTGGGACGGTCAAAGCTGGAGAGAAAACAGTCAGCCTGCTTTAAATGCAAACGCTGAATAATTTCTTCACGGGTGCGTTTATCAGCCGTCGCGGTCAGTGCGATGCGTGGCACATTGGGAAACAGCTCGGCCAATTGCCCCAGTTGCAGATATTCAGGGCGGAAATCATGACCCCACTGCGATACACAGTGCGCTTCATCAATGGCAAATAAGCTAATCGGTAGACGCTGTAAAAAAGCCAACATGCGCGGCTGGACTAAACGTTCAGGTGCCAGATAGAGTAATTTTATTTCATGGCGACGTAGACGGTCGGCAATATCGCGTTGCTCATCGTGACTCAGTGATGAATTCAGCGCTGCAGCTGACACACCCAGCTCTTCAAGGCTCGAAACCTGATCTTGCATCAGCGCAATCAGTGGCGACACCACCACTGTAAGGCCATCCATTAACAGTGCAGGTAATTGGTAGCATAAGGATTTTCCGCCACCCGTGGGCATCAGCACCAAGGCATCGTCGCCGGTGCAGATACGCTGAATAATTTCTGCTTGTTGACCACGAAAGGCATCGTAGCCAAAAACACTTTTTAGCGTCTGTAACGCCTGATCATGCATGCCATTCTCCAAATCAAGCTGGGCATTATACGTGTAAATCAGTTTAGTTCTTAAATTTTAGCTGTCTAGGGCGGCAACATCTCTGCAATTCCTAGATGTTATTGCAGAGCTGGACTACAATCAAAGCTCACTTCTTTTCTAATGGTAATCACGCATGTCCCTCGCTGAGCAACAGATCCGCCTGCAAGCTTTCCTCGATGCTGACGAACTGCATGACGAGGCGCTTGATTATATCGCTGCGCATGGTTATTTAACTGCGCTGTCTATTTGCCCTGAAGTTGTCCCTGCTGACGAATGGATCGCTGAGCTGTTTTCAGAATCGCCGCATTATCGTAACGAAGCAGAAGAAGCTGATATCAACGCGGGCCTTTTACAATTAAAGGCGCAGATTGAGCGTCAACTGGCTAGCGATGACGATATGCAGCTGCCCTGTGACTTGGATCTGGGCGAAGAACCGGATGATTCTGATTTGCGTGGCTGGTGTATCGGTTTTATGGAAGGCATCTTTTTACGTGAAGAAGTCTGGTTTGAAGACGCTGAAGATGAAGTCAGTGAGCTGCTGCTGCCGATTATGGTGGCTTCAGGTCTCTTTGATGATCAGCCTGACTTTGCGGAAATCGCCAAAGACTACGATTTAGTCGACAGCATGGTTGAGCAAATTCCTGAAGTACTGACGGCGCTGTTTTTACTATGCCAAGCACCTGAAGAAAAACCAGTGTTGCTCAAACCACGTAAAAAATAAGACGCGATGCTTGAGCCACAGCAGCGACAAGCGCGCAATCGTATTGTGCGTTATGTGTTGTTCGCCTGTGGCTGTATCAGTGTTGCGCTGGGTGTGATTGGTATCTTCTTGCCCGTCTTGCCCACAACACCTTTTTTGTTATTAGCGGCGGCTTGTTTCGCCCGCAGTTCTAAACGCTTCTATCTGTGGTTAGTGATGCACCCCAAGCTCGGTCCTTGGGTGCGAGACTATTTAGAGGGTCAAGGTTTACCGCTCAAAGGCAAAATCTGGGCTTTAGCTTTGATGTGGACCAGCATTAGCTTCTCGATGTGGATTGTGCCTTTATTTTGGGTGCGCATGTTTATGTTGATCAGCGCTATTAGTGTCAGTATCTATATTCTTAAGCAAAAAACCCGCCCGTTATAAGTGGTTGCAGGTTTTTTCTGTAAATCTATAGCTTAAGGTAGGGCAACGCCGCAGGCGTTAAGCATATCGCACAGACGAATCAGCGGTAGCCCCACTAAGCTTGTAGCATCGCTGCCTTCAGTGGCGCTAAACAAACTCACACCTAAACCTTCCGATTTAAAACTACCAGCACAATCAAAGGGTTGCTCAAGGGCGATATAACGCTGGATTTGTGCTGCGCTTAAGCTACGGAAATGCACAGTAAAGGGCACTAGATCAACCTGCTCAATATCTGTACGCGTATCAATCACCGCCAGTCCGGTTAAAAACACCAGACTACGGCCACTGGCTGCGTTTAACTGGTATGTGGCCCCTGCGATGTGTAAAGGCTTGCCAATAATCTGATTATCGAGCACCGCCACTTGATCCGAGCCAATAATCAAATGTTCTGGATAATGCTCAGCCAATGCACGCGCTTTAGTTAAAGCTAGACGTTGCACCAGTGCTTGTGGTGACTCATTGCGCAGTGGCGTTTCATCTATCTCAGGGCTGTGGCATGTGAAGGGCAATTGCAGACGTGCCAGCAGTTCGCGGCGATAGCTTGAGCTGGAAGCTAGAACAATAGGGGGTAAACTCGATGGCATACAGACTCCTTAAAAAGCGCAATAGTTGAGCGCACTGCGTACGCGACGCTGTCGAGCGGCACAGGATCGGTTATACTCTGTCAATTCGAGTAAC
>DASRNZ010000137.1:0-29588 GCA_035647155.1 Thiopseudomonas sp. | reverse complement strand
CAATGGTGACTTTGAAAAAACTACAGTAAAAACCGGCCTTACCGATAAGTACCGCACTGAAGACAAGAAATTTAGCGGTCGTGCTGGCCTCGTCTATAAGCCTGCTGATAATGGCCGGATTTATGTCGCCTATGGCACCTCGTTTAACCCATCCGCTGAGTTTTTAACCACTATGGCCTCGGGCGTGAGCGATGCGACTGCCGATTTATCCTCAGAGAAAAACCGCAGCTTAGAGTTGGGTACTAAATGGACCTTCTTTAACAGTGCCCTTGAGTTGGACGGTGCGATCTTCCGTGTCGAGAAAACCAATGCGCGTGAACAGTTAGCCGATGGCTCTTACCGCTTAGCCGGTGAACAACGTGTGCAAGGTGTTGAGCTGGGTGCAACAGGTAAAGTGACGGATGATTGGAAAATCTACGCTAACTACACTTACCTGAGTAGTGAAACAACCAAGTCCAATGATGCCAATAAAAAAGGCCAAGCTTTAGCTAATACCCCACCGCACTCATTTAATCTGTGGACCACCTATGATTTACCACAAGGTTGGCAAGTGGGTTACGGTAATCGTTATGTCAGTCAGCGTAACGTGACTTCAGATGTCAAGGCTAAACTCGACGAGTACTGGGTGCACAATGCCTTGGTCGCTTATCAAGTGAATAACGAGCTTAATGTGCAACTTAATCTGAATAATATCTTTGATAAAGATTATGTTGAACGTGTGCGTCAACGCCCAGGTGATGACTCGCGTTCATCAGCAGTTGAGTTTGGCGATGGCCGTAATGTGGTTTTATCCACGACCTATAAGTTCTAAGATGATTCGCCCTTGATGCATACTGCGTCGAGGGCGTTTTTGAGATTAAAATTATGATGTTACATATTCCCAATGTCCTCACCTCAGAACAGGTGCAGGAATGTCGCCAATTATTGGGGCAAGCGGCGTGGCAAGATGGTAATGCCACTTCGGGCTTTCAATCGGCGATGGCAAAAAATAATTTACAATTAGCACAAGACTCTGCTGCAGCCGTCAAGATTGGTGCGCTAATTGTGCAAGCCTTAAATAATAATCCTTTATTTATTTCAGCAGCCTTGCCGGAAACTATTTTCCCTCCCTTGTTTAATTGCTATCAAGAGGGGCAGGGTTTTGGCATTCATGTGGATAATGCTATTCGCGTGCATCAACAAACAGGGCAGAAAATACGCACGGACTTATCCGCAACGCTGTTTTTCAGCGATCCGGATGAATATGACGGTGGTGAGTTGGTGGTGGAAGATACTTACGGTGCCCACAGTGTGAAGCTGCCCGCTGGCGATATGATTCTCTATCCGTCGAGTAGTTTGCATCAGGTGTTGCCTATTACCCGTGGTCAGCGCGTGTGTTCGTTTTTTTGGCTGCAAAGCATGGTTCGCGAGGACGCGCAGCGCAGTTTGCTGTTTGATTTGGATACCAGTATTCAAGAAGTGAATCAAACGCTGGGAGCAGGGCATGCGACCAGTGTGCAGTTGACTGGCGTGTACCATAATTTGTTAAGACGTTGGGCGAGGTAACACTCATCGCATGCTCTGTGGAGTGTATCGCTGATCAGTTGGATGATTGAGTGACAGTTGATTACTGTTGCGGGGTTGTAGCAGACGCGCATGGATAATTTCTAATATATTACGCTGAGTTGTGTTGTGCAGCGAAGGGTGTTGCTGTGTTGCAGTTGGTTGAGCCGTTATCGTTATAAAACACCACCAGCGCTGTTAGCGCTAGCGGTGTTTGAGTTCCGTTATACCTTAGGTATTAGAACTGGTAGGTAGCGGACATCCATAAGCGGCGACCTTCTTCGATCGAGCCTGTGGTGGATTTACCAGAGTGGGTGTAGTCGGTGCCGTAAGCGATGTCACCAGCACTGGTCAGGTAGCTTTTACCTTTAACAAAGTCTTTATTAAGTAAGTTATAAATCGTTGCGTTAAAGGCTAGAGCATCAGTTGCTTGGTACGATCCGCCTAGATGGAACAAAGTATAGGCCTTAGTTTTGCTGCCAAGAGTCGCGTAGATATTTTTCTCTGTAGCATCTAGATTGGCATATTTGCTGGTAAAGCGTGAGCGCTTGCCGCGGTACTCGGTGTTTAGCCATAACTTGAGTTGCTCATTTGCTTCCCAGTTTAAGCTGGCATTGGCTAAATGACGTGGTGTGTTGGTGAGTTGAGCCCCTTTGTCTTTACCACTTTTTTGCTCACTATCGGTATAGGTGTAGTTACCCTTAATGCTCCAGTCGTCAGTGAAGTACCATTGTGCAGCTAACTCAACACCTTGGGTAACAGCGTCATCCACGTTGATCTTTTGTGAGCAAATGCCGCCATTATATGCGCAGGCTGTATCTGGCCCTGAGTTGATTTTGTCTTTAAATTTATTGTGGAACAGCGTGGCGTTAGCATTAAATCCAGCTAAGTTATCAAAGTATGCTGCCAATTCTGTGCTGGTACTTTTCTCTGGTTTGAGGTTTGGATTACCAATAGTAATAGTCTGGCCTTGCTTGGTGACACCGTTGATGCCGCTGTGCAAATCATTCAGGCTTGGGGTTTTATAACCTTTGCTGACGCCACCTTTCAGAGTCCAGTTATCTGTGGTGTTCCACACTAAATAAGCGCGTGGACTAAAGTTCCCACCAAAGGCTTGGTGGCGATCATAACGGCCACCTACAGTCAGAGCTAGATCATCAATGATATGCCATTCGTTTTCGGCAAAAATAGCGGCTGACTCTTGTTTAAACGTATCGGTAGCAATGCCATCTTCCAGTTTCGAATCAATATATTGCGCACCAACAGTCGTCATATTGTTGTCAGTGATAGGAGCAACAAATTTAGTATCTAAAATCAGGTCTTTTGATTTTAAGGTGCGATTATTGCCACCAACAATATCGGAGAATCCTGTATAGGACTGGCCGATAGTGCCAGGAATAGTACGTCCCAGTGTTTCTGTAGTGTTGTAAGTGATTGCACTATCTAAGGTGCCTAGTGCAAAACGACCGGTATGGGTTAATGCATATTGCGAGCGTTCAAATTTTTGTTCATCAGTATAACCGTTGGCTTTGGTAGGATCGTCAACAGTACAGCCATCTGCTGCATCACCACCTTTTTTGCCATCTAAAGTACCCAATTGACAGTTATCGTTATTGTAGCGCTGACGACCTTTTTCAAAATCTAAAGCAAAGTCATGATTGTCATGTGGAGTGAAGTTGAGGCGTGCACCAAGATTAAAGTTTTGGCCATCAACCGGTGATGGACCGCGCTTACTGACATTGATACCGCTGCCATACTTCAAGTCTGATTCTTGGCGATCAAAAAAGCTACCGCGCACATTCAGGCCTAACAAACCATCAACCAAAGGACCGCTGGTGTAAAAGCTGGTGCCGCCGGTATCACCAAAATCACGCTCTTCTTGGTAGGTGTAATCTGCAGTGACGCTACCTGTCCACTCAGTACCCACTTTTTTGGTGATGATATTAATCACACCGCCCATCGCATCCGAACCATAGAGAGTCGACATCGGGCCACGTATCACTTCAATGCGCTCAATGGCTGACATGGGTGGCATAAAGCTGGTGGATGTTGAGTTGAAACCGTTGGGTGTGACATTACCGGCTGGATTTTGACGACGACCATCAATCAAAATTAAGGTGTAGTCGCTGGGCATGCCGCGCATGCTGATATTTAAGCCGCCGGTTTTACCTGTGCCTTGCTTAATATCAATCCCTTCAACATCATCCAAAGCTTGCGCTAGATTACTGTAGCGTTTCTTTTGAAGGTCCGCATTGCTGACGACAGAAATACTCGCCGGTGCGTCAGTGATTTTTTGTTCAAAACCAGATGCGCTGACCACGGTTGAACCCAGTTGTGCAGGAGAGTCGGCGGCAAAAGCAAGGCTACTGCTGAGAACAGAGCAGGCAAGAAGTGAATAAGTGAATGGGATACGCATGGCAAACTCCAAATAAGAATGCTGCGCATGCTAACCATTCGCAAATGATCTGTAAACAGTATTGCGAACTATTATTGTTCGTGAGTGTCTAGCCGCTACTTATTTATGATTATGTTATTTGGTTTTGACATTCTGTATGCGGCTGCAGGTTTAGTATAGGTCTGTTCGATAACGTCCTTGCTGTTGCAGGCTTTGCATGTGCTCTTCACCCAGTAATTGCGTCAGTGTGTGCTGCACACCGCGGCCCATACCTTGCAAACTACCACACAGATAAATCGTTGCGCCTTGTGCCAGCCAACTGATTAAACGCTGCTGCTGTTCGTGTAAATAATCTTGTACATAGCGCGGTGTATTTGGGTCACGTGAGAAAGCGTAATCAAGGTGGGTTAAATGCTGGCTGTGATGCCATTGGTTTAACTCTTCAACCAGTAATTTATCTGTGCGTGGGCAGCGCTCGCCTAAAATAAGCCAGTTTTGGCTGAACTTAGGGCGCTCAGCAATATGTGCTCTTAATCCAGCTAGACCACTGCCTGCACCAATAAAAATTGCCGGCTTGCTGTTGTGCACAGCGTGGAAATTAGGTTTTGTGCAGGGGCTAAATTTGATGTCTTCGTTTACTGCCAGCGAATGGCACAGCCAGCCTGAACATTGGCCTATGGTTTTTTTCTCACTGTATGAAATGCGCACAATCAAATCTAAAAATCCGCTCGTTGCGCTGGATGCAATTGAGTATTCACGGGTACGCAAAGCTGGGTTGTTAGCAGGGTGAACAAGTAAGGTATCGCCAGCTTGCCAGTTATTGTGCTCAGTTTTAAAGCGTAATTTATAGAGGCCGGGACTGCTGCTATAAGGGTTTAAATGTTTGCGTTCGAGCAATGTGGCAGTTAACCAAGTGGGTTGATATGGGCTGGGTTGTGCAGCCTCAATAGCCAATAACTTGGCAATATGGCTGTGCCAGTGAGCAAGATCCTGTGCCTGCATATTATCAACAGTCATTAGGGGCAGACTGATCTGTGCGCCTTGTGCTGTTAGGCGTGCTTGCAGCTGTTTGGCAAACTCGCAAAATAGTGGGTACTGGCGGTCACCAAGTCCAAGTACATGAATTTTTAAATGCTGTAGATCGCAATTAGCAGACAGTTTTTTTAAAAATAAACGGGCATGGTCAGGCGCTTCACCGTCACCAAAGGTACTGACAATAAATACAATATGCGTACTGCTGTGCAGTTGATCTGTGGTGAGTTGATCCAGTGCTAAACACTGTGCAGATTGGCCAGCAGTTAAGAGCTGCTGGTGCAGTTGTTGGGCAAGTTGCTGGGCGTTACCACCTTGGCTGGCCCAGATAATTAGCGCAGCATCTTTGTTAATGCGCACGGGCTGTTTGGTGGCACGATGACGTTGCCAAAGCCAAGCGCAGAGCCCGCTATAACTGAGCAGTAAACCAGCTGCAAGCAGCTGGCGCGTAGTGTCTTCAATCACTCCAAACATAGTTAATTAAGGTGCCAGTACTTCAAGTGTTGCGCTGTAGCTGGCACGCTTTTGTGTTGCAGGTGACTGCGTACTTTTTAGCGGTTGGCTGCTAACGGCTTCTAACCAATACATGCCAGCCTGTGGCCAAGTGATTGAAAAGGCACCGTCTTTATCAGTTGTTAGCGTCATTTCATTTAGCGTGTCACGGTAGCGAATACCATCAGGAATAACCGTAACGGTTAAGTCAGCGGCAGGTTTTCCGTCAATTAAAAATGCAAAATCAGCTGATTCACCAGCGAAAAGATCATTGGGGTGAGTGTTCGTAATCAGTTCTAAACCTTGATGGGTCGGCTTAAGTACTTTTTCAGAGGGCTCGCCAGACGTGACAAACACTTCCATGCGGCTTGAGTTTTCAGTGACTTGTAGCTTTTCTGCATCTTTGGGTACCTGCTTAGCAAAGTCAGTCGCTTTGCCTGACCAGCGGCGCATTTCGCCATTTTCTTCATAACGAGCAAATAAACCTTGATTGGCAATGGCCAGTTTCCAAGTGCCTTTTTGATCAAGTTGTACATCGAAAGTGCTGCGGTAACGACCGGTATTGCCAAAGTGTGGTTCGGCTAAGCTGCCATCAGGGCGAATAATTTTCAATTGCGCGCGGGGTCGTGCGGGTGTTGGTTTGGCATCTTTTGCTGCAGGCTTTTGGTTGGGCATCACTAAGCGTTCGCCAACACCTTCAATTTGTAGAGGAAAATGCTCAAAGTTAAATAAATCATTGGAAACGGCAGCATCTACAGTCACCCAGGGCGCTTCTCCAGATAAAACAGTAGCAGAGGGAAGCATCCAAGCACGGTGTGCGTTGGCACTGAGGGGTAAGCAAAGTGCTAAAGCCAGAGCGGTCCACTTAATCATAGGTTGCATAATCTAAACTCCTTAAGGTGTGATGGTGAGGGTGATACGGCCCAGTTCGTTGGTGCCTTGAGTGGTGGCTGTATGTGTTTCTTGGGGTGGCCAGCTGAAAGGAATGCGTAAGATTTCGCGCCCACCCACTTCACGTGCGGCTTCAACCAGCAGTTCATAGTTGCCTGCTTCGAGTTTTTTTAAGGCAGCGCTGTCACCGTTAAACTTTATGGAGTGAGTGCCAACAGTGCGGGTTGCACCGCTAATACCATCGACGGGCATGTCTAAACTGCGTCCACTGCGACGCCACCACTGGCGCATATCTTTGAGCCATTTCTCGCCTTCGTTGTTTTTCATTTTGAGGTCGTACCACACATTTAAATCAGCAATATGCTGATTGTCCTGTTCAATCCACAGCGCGACATAGGGGCGGTGGTATTCAGCAACATCCAATTGTGGGATTTCGACTTCAACATTCAGTTCGGCAGCATGAATAGGCATGCAAATGGCTAAAGCACATAGAGCAAAGGCTTGTTTCAGCATGGAGCGTTCATCCTTAATGAATAAATAACAGCATGATTAATAGAGGTATCAGCAAGCCCGCCAAAGTGACTGGCCAAGTCGTGGGGCGCATTTTGCTTTGTCGCAGCAGCAGCCAGAGTCCGGTGAGGCTAAATACCACGCAGATGGCTGCGAAAATATCAATAAACCATGACCAAGCTGCGCCAGTATTGCGGCCTTTATGCAGATCATTGAAGTAAGCAATCCAACCTCGATCGGTGCTTTCATACAGCAATTCACCGCTGTCTAATTCAATACTGAGCCAGCCATCACCACCGGGGCGCGGCAAAGCCACATACAACTCATCAGCTGACCACTCAGCATCAGTCAAACTGATCGAGCGATTGAGTTGCTGTTGCAGCCAATCTTGAATGGAGTCGGGTAGGGTTTGTTGGCTAAAAGCACTCTTAAGCTCAGCACGTAAAGGCTCGGGTAAAACGACCTCTAAGGTTTCAATAGCAGGCTTGGCACTAATTTGGCTGGCATGATTGAGAGTGATACCGGTCACGGCAAATAGCAGCATGCCAGCCAAGCACAGTGCTGAGCTGATCCAGTGCCATTGGCGAAGCGTACCGAGCCAAGAAAGTGACATATCAAGCGACCTTATAGAGCATGGCTACATGCAGTAGTCATGCAGGTAAAGACATTATCTTTAGAAATTGTATGTAGCTGATAGCCACAAACGACGACGTTCTTGGCTGTTGTTGTATTTGTTGTCATACGATATGGCGCCCGTTTTTTCATTGCTAACGTAGGGCGTGTATTTGATAAAATTCTTATCAAATAGGTTGTATATCGTTGCATTTAACACAACATTGTCTGTCGCTTGGTAGCTGCCGCCTAAGTGGAATAGCGCATAGGCTTTGTAGTTACCGAAGTTATCGTAGGCAAGGTTTTCACTTTTACTGGTTTTTCTAAAGCGTTCGCTGCGGTATTCACCTTTAATCCAAGCATTGAGGCGGTTGGTTGCCTGCCAGTTGAGGCTGGTATTGAATAAGTGACGTGGTGTATTGGTCAGTGGAGCACCTTTATTGACTCCGCTTTCTTGCTTGGTTTTGGTATAGGTGTAGTTGGCGTTAAGGCTCCAGTCGGGGTTGAATTGATAGCGTCCTGCTAATTCAACACCTTTGGTGGTTGCTTCGTCGACGTTAACTGCTTTAGAGAAATCTTCAATTGCGTTCCATTCTGGACCAATATCAATACAACCAGCGGTGTTCTTGACTTGGCAGTTATCGACTCTGACCGACGATAATTTGTCCTTAAACTTATTATGGAAAAAGGAGATGTTGCTATTAAAATTGTTTAAATTGTCGTAGTAGATGCCAAACTCAGTACTCACAGTGGTTTCAGGTTTTAGATCAGGGTTGCCAACTAATGGTAGTGTTCCCTGACGCCCAAATCCGTTAATACCTTCTGCTAATTGCTGTAATTCGGGTGCTTTAAAGCCTTTGCTGCGTCCACCTTTAAGGGTCCAGTTGTCACTGGCATTCCAGACTAAATAGGCTCTGGGGCTGTATTCAGTACCAAATTTATCATGATGATCACGACGTACACCCAGTGTTAACGCAAAGTCATCATGGAAGCGCCACTCGTCTTCAATAAACAGTGCGTTCATGCGGTGTTTGAATTTTTCTGCGACGACACCGTCAGTGAGTTCGGCTTTATACAGCTGGCCACCCACACTGAAGTTATGATCAGCCAGCGAAAATAATAGCTTGCTATCAAAAATAGTGTTTTCAGATTCCAATTGTCGTTGGCCGCCAGCATTGACACCGGGCGTAGTGATTAGAAGAGGAACGACTCGGCCTTGCGTTTCTGTGGTGTTACGCATCACGCTAGATTCTAAAGTGCCAAATCCTAAGCGGCCAGTATGAAACAGGGTGTATTGCTCGCGCTCAAACTGCTGTTCTTTCTCGTATCCGCGAGGGCCTAAAGTCCCCAGCTGGCCTTTGCTATTATCGTAGGTCTGTTGGTTAACTTCATATTCAAAGCCGATATCGTGATCTTCGGTTGGGGTAAATACCAGACGTGTACCGAGGTTATGCGTATCATTTTTAACAGGGTTGCGGCCCATGCTTGGAATCACTGTTTCGCCGTTGGCGTTATCGTATTCGATTTTAGACTTGTCACGCTCAAAGTAACTGCCGCGAACTGTGAGGCCTAGTTTATCTTCGATCAGCGGGCCGCTTAAATAAAGGTTTGTTGCTCGACTATCACCGAACTGACTCTTTTCTTGCAGGGTTGTTTCTGCAGTAACTGAACCACCCCATTCTGTATTGACCTTGCGCGTAATAATATTAATCACGCCGCCCATAGCATCTGAACCATAGAGGGTGGCCATAGGGCCACGTATGACTTCGATGCGTTCAATGGCTGAAACGGGGGGCATAAATGAGGTTGAGGTTTCACCAAAGCCATTGGGTGTGACGTTACCTGCAGCATTTTGACGACGGCCGTCAATGAGTATCAGGGTGTATTTACTTTCCATGCCGCGGATACTGATATTTAAACCACCGGTTTTACCAGCGCTACCACCAACATCGACACCTTCAATATCTGATAATGCATCGGCCAGACTGGAGATGCGCTTTTTTTGTAACTCCTCTCGAGTGACTACCGAAATACTTGCTGGCGCATCAGTAATTTTTTGTTCAAAACCAGAGGCACTGACTACAGTTGAGCCAAGTTGAGCGGGTGATGTATTAGCGAAAGTAGCGCAGCTACTGAAGACAGCGCAGGCAAGAAGTGAATAAGTAAATGGGGTACGCATAGCAAAGCAAGCTCCAAACAAGATTGCGGTGCATGCTATCGATTCTTATTTGTGTTGTAAATAGTATTAAGAATTATTATCATTTAAGAGGTGGGTATAGTTTGTTTTTTATTGGTGTATTAAGTGTTTTGAAAAGCTTAAGTGTATTGGTTGTGTTGTTTTTATTGATGGGTATGCAGACGACTAGAGCGTGCCAGTCATCTGCATACTGATACTGATATTAGGGAAGAATAACTTCGATGACACCATCGGCAATCATGCTAACTTGGCTGCTGCCTGCTTCAACTTCAGGTGTGATACTTTCTTGATCGGCCATGGCTGAAACCATCATTTTTCCTGAGCGGGCGTACATAGGCGGACGGGCAAAGCCGCTGCTATTTAAGTTGAGGTTAACCACTTTATAGTTTTTACTGCCCATAGCTTCGCTGACTAACTTAGCACGTGCTTGGAAGGCGCTAATGGCTTCTTTAAGTAACTCATCTTCGCTGCTAATGCGGGTTTTGGGTGCAATGCTAAACTGCATATTCGACATTTTCAGAGTTTTTAATAATTCTCCGGTCAGTGCAGAAAGCGCAGAGAAATCTGTACTTTCCAGACGCAGCTCTGCGCGTTCACGCCAAGCGGTAATTTTTTGACCTTTGCTATCATGCACCGGATAGCTGCTGCGACTGCCCAGCTTGACATGAATAGCAAGCTGCTTACGCGCAGTGCTGACCGCTTGATTGAGTGTTTTGGTAATATCTGCAGCTAAGCGTGCAGGGTCTGCGCCTTGTTCTTCGGTATATAAAATAACCTGCATCTGATCATGAGAGACTTCTTGGTGGGCTTCAGCACGTAAAGAAATCTGATTATAGAGTTGCTCGCTGGCCAGTACGCTTGTGCTAGCTGCTAAGCAGGTGATCAGCAGTGCAGTTGGGGTGGCACGTAACAGTCGGATCATAAAAGCTCCATGGGTACGGCAGGTATATAGTATGAAGATACTATCAGAGTGTTGGAAATCCTTGCTCTGACTTATGTGATAATAGTTACATTTTGTCGAGAGTAGTAACAGTGCAGTTATACTCGGATTTCGCTTAAGGAGCGTTTATGCTGACACAAACACAGCTGTTATCTGCAAGTCGTCAAAATTTATGGCGGTTAACCTGGATCCGTCTTTTAGTTCTGAGTGCGCAAGCTGGCACGCTGGGCTTTGTTTATATGAGCGGTCTAGTCGTGTTGGACTGGATGCCGTTGGTCTTGATTTTAGTGCTATCACTGAGCATGTGCGTGTCAACCAGTCTACGCTTGCGCGCGAGTTGGCCAGTCACTGAGCAGGAGTTTGCTGTACATTTAGCTATGGACTTATTGATCCATAGTGCTTTGCTATATTATGTGGGTGGGTCAACCAACCCCTTTGTCGCCTATTATTTAGTGCCACTGACCATTGCCGCTGCGACCTTGCCGTGGTTGTATTCGATTGTGCTCAGCGGTTTTGCGCTGACGGGGTACACGGCACTATTGATTTGGTATCGCCCATTGCATTTGCAGGGGGAGCAAGTGGGTGAGTTGCTGATTACTCTACATTTATTTGGCATGTGGCTTAACTTTGCTTTATCTGCGGCCTTTATCACTTTCTTTGTTTCTAAAATGTCAGAGGCGGTGCGTGAACAAGATCAACTGCGTGCCGCGCGACGTGAAGACAGTATGCGTGATCAGCAGCTACTCGCCGTAGCGACGCAAGCAGCCGGCGCTGCGCATGAGTTGAGTACGCCCTTATCCACCATGAGTGTTTTACTGACTGAATTACGTCGTGAGCATAATAAAGAGCCCATGCTGCAAGAAGATTTAACCTTGCTGCAGGAGCAGGTGAAGCTCTGTAAAGGGACCTTGCAACAATTGGTGCGGGCTGCTGAAGCGGATCGCCGCCAAGCGATCGAGGAGCAAAGCGTGGCGGACTGGCTGGAAACTGCCTTAAACCGCTGGCACTTGATGCGCCCAGAGGCAACCTATTCGTATCAGTTGACTGGTGAAGGTGTTGCGCCCACATTAATGCCGCCGGTTGATTTAACCCAAGCTCTGCTTAATCTGTTAAATAATGCCGCAGATGCGTGCTCGGATAACCTAGTGGTTCGTTTACATTGGGATCCGCAGTGGATTGCGATTACCATCCGCGATTATGGTGCGGGTGTGCCTTTGGCCATTGCTGAGCAGTTGGGTAAGCCGTTTTTTACTACCAAGGGCAAAGGTTTTGGTCTGGGATTATTTTTAAGTCAAATTAGCGTTATCCGTGCAGGTGGTACAGTGAAATTGTATAACCAAGAAGGCGGTGGAACTTTAACCGAGTTACGTTTGCCACGGATGCATACAGTTCTTTAAGTGAGGAATGACAAGTGAGCGAAGAAAACCTATTTGAAGGTGAAGAGCAGCCGCATTTGTTGCTGGTTGATGATGATGAAACCTTTACCCGGGTTATGGCGCGTGCCATGTCACGACGTGGCCTGCGTGTGTCCATTGCGGGTTCTGCAGATGAAGGCTTGGCACTCGCTAAAGTTGACTTGCCTGATTATGCAGTACTAGATCTGAAAATGGATGGTGATTCTGGCCTAGTGTTATTGCCTAAGTTACTGGAGTTGGATGCCGAAATGAAGGTGCTGATCTTGACTGGTTACTCAAGTATCACCACAGCAGTTGAAGCGATTAAGCGCGGTGCGGCCAATTATTTATGTAAGCCTGCAGATGCAGATGATGTGTTGGCTGCGCTGTTATCGGATCATGCTGATTTGGCAACTTTAGTACCTGAAAATCCCATGTCAGTGGATCGTTTGCAGTGGGAGCATATCCAGCGTGTACTCGCTGAGAATGATGGTAATATCTCGGCAACCGCACGCGCATTAGGCATGCACAGACGTACTTTGCAGCGTAAGTTACAAAAGCGTCCAGTCCATCGCTGATCTATAAAAACGTCTGATACAGGCTGGTATAGGCGTCTTTATAGTTTTATGCGCGTGTTAACGCGTGCCAAACACAACAATAGTTTGTCCTTTGGCTTCGATTAAGCCTTGTTCCTCAAGGCTTTTTAAAACACGTCCGGCCATCTCGCGTGAACAGCCGACGATACGACCAATTTCTTGGCGGGAGATTTTAATTTGCATACCATCAGGGTGAGTCATTGCATCCGGGTGTTGAGATAAATTCAAGAGGGTTCGAGCGACCCGTCCGGCCACATCAATAAAGGCTAAATTGGCAACTTTGCGTGTGGTATTGCGCAAGCAATCGGCCATTTGACTGTAGACTGCGTAAAGCAGCTCAGGGTACTGCAGCGCTAGAGTGTGAAATTTAATATAGCTTATCTCTGCAATTAGACAGGCTGTTTTTGCACTGACTTTAGCGCTGCGCACGTGCTCGCTATGGCGATTAAATAAACCCAGTTCACCAAAAAAGTTACCTTTATTCAGGTAGCTGATAATAATCTGTTTGTTGGGTTTTTCTTCAAGCAGTACTGTGACGCTGCCTTCTAAAATAAAAAACAGAGATTCGCTGTATTCACCTGTAGAAATAATGGTGCTTTTCTTCGTGTAGTTGTGCAGTTGGCACTGTTCGAGCAATTCATCCATGTGCTCTATGGCAGGAATGCATGTGATTGCAGCCATTTCATACCTCGCAAAAGTGAGTTCCATCTATAAAGTCTGAGGTTGTCCTTTTTCCTGTTTTTAAGTGTGCCTTAACTCTGGAGGGGATAGGTTATTTTAGATAAAATTATGACGTAAGTGTGATGTGGGTCATGCTTTAATCCGCTGTACTTGGCGGTTAGATGTGGGCAAGTGTCGCAGGACACTGTGTTAAACTTAATTTTTTATATTATTTAGAGAATTAAACGTTATGCAAGCACGTGTTAAGTGGGTTGAACAAGCGATGTTCTTAGCTGAGTCCGGCAGTGGCCATACTGTGGTCATGGATGGCCCTGAAGAGCATGGCGGACGTAATCTCAGTGCGCGTCCCATGGAAATGATGCTGATGGGTTTAGGAGGTTGCAGTACCTTTGATGTGGTTAGTATTTTAAAAAAATCACGTCAAGATGTGCGAAACTGTGAAGTGCGTATTGACGCTGAACGTGCTGAAGTTGAACCTAAGGTGTTCACGAAAATTGTTTTGCATTTTATTGTTAGCGGCAATAATTTAAAAGAAACAGTGGTTAAACGTGCGGTTGATTTGTCAGCCGAGAAATACTGCTCAGCATCAATTATGCTGGCGCGCGCTGGGGTTGAGATGACGCATAGTTTTGAAATTGTTGAGCCAGCCTAGACCTTTGATCAAAATAGATGCAGTTATTGTTGTTAAAAACTAGCATCCACAGGGCTTGCTCTGCATAATGGCGCGCCCCTTTTTTACACACTAAGCGAGTGTGTAAGGGAAACCAGAATCGCATTGCGAAGAGGTGAAAACTGCCCTACGCAACTGTATTGATTTAAACCTAGATACAGTTGACAGGCGTGCAAGATAACGCGGCTGCGCCGCACCAATCAAGAGAATCTAACGTTGACCAGTAAACTCAAGCTGCATGGGTTCAACAACCTCACCAAGACGGTGAGCTTCAATATTTATGACATCAGTTATGCGCGCACGACTGATGATCAGCAAGCCTACGTTGGTTATATCAACGAAGAGTATGATGCTGAACGTCTGACACAAATCCTGACTGATGTTGTTGATATCATCGGCGCGAATATTTTGAATATTGCGCGTCAAGACTACGAGCCGCAAGGCGCGAGTGTGACGATTCTGATTTCAGAAGAGCCGGTCGAGCCAACAGCCAGCCAGATTGAAGAGTCCCCGGGTCCATTGCCGGAAACAATTTTGGCACACTTGGATAAAAGTCATATTACTGTGCATACCTATCCGGAAATTCATCCGGTAGATGGTTTGTCGACGTTCCGTGTGGATATTGATGTATCAACTTGTGGGGTCATTTCACCGCTGAAAGCGTTGAACTATCTGATTCATCAGTTTGATTCTGACATTGTCACTATTGATTATCGTGTACGTGGTTTCACTCGTGATGTAGAAGGGCGTAAGCACTTTATTGATCACGAGATTAATTCGATTCAGAACTATCTGTCTGAAGACACGCGTTCAGCCTATCAAATGACTGATGTGAACGTGTATCAAGAGCATTTGTTCCATACTAAGATGCTGTTGAAAAACTTTGAGTTGGATGATTATTTGTTTGGTGATGCCACACGTAACTTGTCGTACGAGCAGCGCCGCGATGTTGAAGAACGTTTGCGCCATGAAATGTTAGAGATTTTTTACGGTCGTAATATGCCTAAAAATAATCGCTAAAACTGTATGAATGTAACAACAAAAAAGGCGCTGATCATCAGCGCCTTTTTTGTATCTGCAACATAGTGAGATGAGCTTAAATACGGTAGGTACTGCTGGTCATTACTTTGGCCATCAAACTCATACCAAATTTAATCGGAGCAGGGAAACGATAACCGCCGGCATCCAAGGCAAGATTGGCGTGCTCTTCTTCATCGATGCGCATTTGCTCTAAAATAGCCCGCGATTTAGGGTCTGTCTCAGGGATTTGCTGCAAGTGATCATCTAAATGCTTGCACACTTGATCTTCAGTGGCGGCAACAAAGCCTAAGCTGACCTTATCGCTGATCGCTCCAGCTGTTGCACCAATGGTAAACGATAAACCGTAAAAGAATGGATTGAGTAGGCTCGTACGGCTGCCCAGCTCCTGAATACGCTGCTCACACCAGACTAAGTGATCCACTTCTTCCTCGGCTGAGTGCTCCATTTGCTGGCGGATCTCAGGCAGTTTAGCGGTCAAGGCTTGGCCTTGATAGAGCGCTTGTGCGCAGACTTCACCGCTATGGTTAATGCGCATTAAGCCAGCGATATGGCGTGTTTGCTCTGCATCTAAAGTGCTGGCGGGCTCAGCGATCGCCGGTGATGGGCGGCTGGCA
The DNA here is from genome assembly GCA_035647155.1 of Thiopseudomonas sp. GTDB lineage: Bacteria > Pseudomonadota > Gammaproteobacteria > Pseudomonadales > Pseudomonadaceae > Denitrificimonas. The sequence goes on along the minus strand of DASRNZ010000137.1, from coordinate 13,981 downwards.
TGACTGCTGTTGGGGATCAAAGTACGCATGGCTGCATCGGCTTGCAGTAGCAAACGATCAACCGGTGAATAATGGCGTTGTGAAGACATATCAGACTCCTGATAAATAGCCGTGCTTAACATCTAGCGAGAAAAAACAGGGTGTAGCGCATTCTCAGTCCAGACCTAACCCGGTGGCCAGCTCATTTGGCGTTGACCTAAAACATGCATATGAATGTGATACACAGTCTGGCCACCGATTTCATTGGTGTTCATCACCACGCGAAAACCATCGTCACAACCTTGCTCTTTGGCTAGACGTTGCGCAGTATAGAGAATATGCCCTGCTAAGAAGGTATCTTCGACACTCAGATCAGTCAGCATGCTGATATGTTTTTTCGGAATGACTAGAAAATGAACCGGCGCATGTGGGGCAATATCATGAAAAGCCACTACATGCTCATCTTCATATAATTTACGCGCTGGGATGTCACCCGCCACAATTTTGCAAAACAAACAATCCATTACACTGACCTCGGCTTGCTTTAAGATTCTTCGAGTTTAGCTGCCTGCTCGTTCAATCACCAGTATTGATAGTCTCTGGCGGGTGGGTTTTTTCTGCTTGCGGGTAGATGTCGACATCTTTAGCAGCAGTCTGCTGTATCTGTTGAGCGTATTCCTAGGCTGGTATGCAGCATGCTTACAGCGCAGAGCCTGTGTTTTATATAAGGTACTTATGGTTTGACGGATGCGACTTTGAGCCGCAGAGTTTCAGGCTTACGCTGGCGCGGTGTATGGTATTTAATAAGAAATAACAGCCACACTGGATAAAAATTACCGGTTATCACTGATGTTTTTCTTGTGAGACTAAAGGCTAATGTGTATCTTGGTACCTTTTTCGGTTAGCAATAACCATAGAATTTAACCATGTAGCGCCTGCTATGGCGACGTTACAGATACTTTTTATGATAATAACGATGATATAAGGAGCACAGTAATGCGCGTCATTTTGCTAGGAGCGCCCGGTGCCGGAAAAGGTACACAGGCCGTATTTATAACGAAAAAATTTGGTATTCCACAAATCTCTACCGGTGACATGCTACGTGCCGCGGTTAAAGCTGAAAGCCCATTGGGCCTGAAAGTTAAAAACGTGATGGCTACCGGTGGTTTGGTGTCGGATGATATTATTATCGACCTGATTAAAGAGCGTATTACCGCAGAAGATTGCGTTAATGGCTTTTTATTCGATGGTTTTCCACGCACCATTCCACAAGCAGAAGCATTGCGCGAAGCGGGTGTGGAAATCGATCATGTGATTGAAATTGCTGTTGAAGATGAAGAAATTGTTGCGCGTATTGCTGGTCGTCGCATGCACCCAGCATCAGGTCGTACCTATCACGTTGAGCATAACGCACCGAAAGTTGCCGGCAAAGACGATGAAACCGGTGAAGACTTGATTCAACGCGAAGACGATAAAGAAGAAACCGTACGTCACCGTTTGTCTGTGTATCACTCACAAACCAAACCCTTAGTGGCGTTCTACCAAGATATCGCCGCTGTGAATGGCACGCCTAAATACAGTGCTATTGAAGGTGTCGGTTCAGTTGAGCAGATTACCGCTAAGGTTCTAGCTGCACTGGCCTAAGCTGTGATTTAGGGAATACATTCGCTGTTGCATTAAGCCTGCTTGATCTTATAGCGAATGTATTCTTTATTGTTTTTACGCTTCATTCCCCTAGCAGCAGCCTGCCTGCTACAATTACGTTTTGATTCTTTGACGGTACACCATGACGACTTTATTGGCGCTGGACACGGCCACTGAAGCTTGCTCTGTTGCGTTATTACACAATGGTCAAGTCATCAGCCGTTACGCAGTTATTCCTCGTTTACATGCACAACGCATTTTGCCCATGATCAGTGAAGTGCTGGCTGACGCCGGTATTACTAAAAGCGCATTGGATGGTATTGCCTTTGGCCGTGGCCCTGGAGCCTTTACTGGCTTGCGTATTGCTGTGGGTGTGGTGCAAGGTTTGGCTTTTGCTTTAGAGCGCCCAGTGTTGCCGGTGTCGAACCTGGCGGCGATTGCGCAGCGTGCTTATCGTGAACATGGAGCCGAACAGGTTGCTGTGGCCATTGATGCACGTATGGGTGAAGTGTACTGGGGTTGCTATCGCTTAATGGATGGCAAAATGAGCTTGCAAGGTGTTGAGGCAGTGCTTGCTCCTGAGTGTGCTGAGTTACCGAACACTGCACAAGGTGAGTGGTTTGCTGCAGGTACCGGTTGGCAAGCCTATGGCGAGCGTATCAGCGTACCTGTGTATGCGCGTGATGAGCAGTTATTGCCCCACGCACAGGATGTGTTGAGCTTGGCTCAAGGAATGTGGTTGCGTGGTGAAAGGGTGAGTGCAGAAGAGGCACAGCCGATTTATTTACGCGATCAAGTGGCCACGCCGAAGCAGCCTTAAACAGCCTTATTGAACAGTTGCTAGAGTCTGGTTACAGTGTTCATCTGTCTATAGGATGTAAACGCAATGCGTATTGACGGTTTATCACCTGCTTATGTGCCCAACAGAACCACGCGCCCTGATGCCAATGCGCAGATGGATGATGCTGTTCGCCAAGCAGAAAGCCGGATACGTCAGCAGCAACCTGCTCAAGCCTCAGATACGCTACGTTTAGATACTCCACAAGCAGTGCAGCGGCCTTCCGCGCAAATGCAGATCCAGCAATATGAGGCGCGCCAAGCCTTAAATAATCCCGCGCAGCAGTACCAAGCTAATAAAGCTTTAGCCAGCTATAGCAGTACCGCCGCATTCAGTAGTCAGGCAGAAGAAGCTGCCACCGTTTTAGGTCTTGATTTGTACGCTTAATGTCAGATTTAATTGTAAATTCCCCTATCTTAATACGCGTTGACGCCATGACGGCTGCTGACCAAGCCACGGCACTGCAGTGGGCGCAGGACTTAGCCTTGCCACAAGAGGGGGAGGCTGATTTTGCCTTGCAGGTCAGTGTGGATGGCTTGCAACTGCAAGAATTGGGTCGTTCGGCTCCAGGGCCGGTGCGTGTCGACTTTATTGAAGGCGCTCAGGCGCATCGCCGTCAGTTTGGTGGCGGCAGTGGGCAGATGATCGCCAAAGCAGTCGGTGTGCAAACGGGCGTGCGCCCCACGGTGTTAGATGCCACGGCGGGCTTGGGTCGCGATGCTTTTGTGTTGGCCTGCTTAGGCTGCAAAGTGCAGATGATTGAGCGCAATCCAATAGTGGCGGCCTTACTGAGCGATGGTTTGCGCCGTGCGCGTTTGAGTTCAGATGTGGCAGGTATTGTGCAACATATGCCATTGCTGATCGGTGATGCCATTGAGTTGATGCAGAACTGGACTGATGAGGCGCCACAAGTGGTGCATCTTGATCCCATGTTTCCTAGCCGTGATAAAAGCGCGTTAGTTAAAAAAGAAATGCGCTTGTTTAAGCCGCTGGTGGGTGCGGATGATGATGCTCCAGAATTACTGGCTGCAGCTTTAGCATTGGCCACGCATCGCGTTGTGGTCAAACGTCCGCGTAAAGCGCCTGCTATTGCTGGAACGCCGCCGACCTATAGTTTGGATGGCAAATCCAGTCGCTATGATATTTATGCTTTGAAGAGTTTTAAAAACTAACTCAGGCAAGCGACAGTCATAAAAAAGCCCGCGGAAAGTTATTTCCAGCGGGCTTTTTCATAAGCGCTTTACGGTTAGATATTAGTTAACCAGCGTGCGCCATTCTGCGTAGTCTTCAGTTTCGCCAGTCACGAGATCGAAATACGCTTTTTGCAGTACTTCGGTCACAGGACCACGGCTGCCGATACCGATTTGACGGCCATCCACTTCACGGATTGGCGTCACTTCTGCAGCAGTACCGGTAAAGAAGGCTTCATCAGCGATATACACTTCGTCACGAGTAATGCGCTTTTCAACGATTTCGATACCGCGTGCTTTCGCCAGAGTCAAGATAGTATTACGAGTAATACCATTGAGGCAGGCGGTGACTTCTGGCGTGTAGATCACACCATCTTTCACCAAGAAGATGTTCTCGCCTGAACCTTCAGCCACGTAACCTTCTGGATCCAGTAGCAGCGCTTCGTCAGCACCACCTGATACCGCTTCTTGTAGAGCTAGCATCGAGTTCACATACGCACCGCTTGATTTTGCGCGTGTCATAGTGATATTCACGTGGTGACGAGTGAATGAACTGGTACGCACTTTAATACCGTTCTTCAAGGCTTCGTCGCCCATATAAGCACCCCAATGCCATGCCGCAACAATCAGGTGTACTTTGAGGTTGTCAGCACGGATACCCATGCCTTCTGAACCGTAAAACGCTAAAGGACGGATATAAGCGCTGTCCAGTTTGTTTTCACGCACTGAAGCAATAATCGCTTCGTTGATCTGCTCTTTAGTGAACGGGATCTTCATATTCATGATATGCGCTGATTCAAACAGACGATCAGTGTGTGCCTGTAAGCGGAAAATCGCAGTACCTTTAGGCGTTTTGTAAGCGCGCACACCTTCAAACACACCCATGCCGTAGTGTAATGAGTGAGTCAGAACGTGAGTGGTTGCGTTACGCCATTCAACCATTTCACCGTCATACCAAATAACGCCATCACGATCAGCCATCGACATTTTTACGTGCTCCTGAAAATAATATTTAATAACGGGTTACAGATAACTCAAGCCCAGCTCTTGCCAGACGCGCATCACTGCGTGACGCTCGTCTGTAAACAAATTGCCTTCAACCACGCCTTGCTGTTTTTGCAGGGTTAGACGGTGAGCTGCAGCACGATAGGCCTTGTAAGCCTCCTGTAATGTGCAGACATGATCCGCACTCACTAGGTTTTCTGCGCCGAGACCGTCAAGAATACGGATATTGTCGGTATAGGTTACCAGCTGTGGATATTGCCATGACCAAGCTAGGACGGCATATTGCACCATAAATTCGATGTCAACGATACCACCAGCATCCTGCTTTAGATCAAATTGCACATCATGATTGAATGCATTTTGGCCTAAACCACCTTGGGTGATCTGAGTACCATGATTATGCCGCATTTTTGCGCGCATTTCGCTGACTTCTGCTTGTAGAACCGGCAAACTGCGTTGGCGGCCTAAAACATTTAAGCGCACTTGATTAAATTGCTCAGTTAACTCACTGCTTCCGACTAACACTCGCGCACGAATTAAGGCTTGGTGTTCCCACGTCCAGGCTTGTTCTTCCTGGTAGCGCGCAAAGGCACTGAGAGAGCTGGCCAGTAAACCTGAGTCACCGCTGGGACGTAGGCGCATATCTACATCATAGAGGCCACCGGCGGTAGTGCGCGTGGTCAGCATGGAAATAATGCGCTGGCCCATACGAGTATAAAATTGCGCACCATCAACGGGACGCGGACCATCTGTTTCTGCGACGGGATCGCAATCGTAAATAAACACCAAGTCCAAATCAGAGCCGTGGCCCAGTTCAATCCCGCCGAGCTTGCCGTAGCCCACTACAACAAAGTCCAGCTCGCTGCTGCTGCCATCCATACGTTTTGGAGTGCCGTGCTTGTGTACCATCTCATGCCAAACCAGATGCAGTACTTGCTCAAGAATAGCTTCGGCCAGCCAAGTCAGGTAATCACTGACTTTCATTAACGGCAAGGTGCCGGCTATTTCTGATGCGGCTACGCGTAAACGGTGGGCCAATTTAAAGTGACGTAGCGCGTTCATTTGCTGCTCAATATCTTCCTCAGGAATGCGCAGTAAGTGCTCGCGCAATTCGGCGATTAATTCTGGGGCTTGAGGTGGACTGTAGAGTCGGCCTTCATTGAGCAGTTCATCCAGTAAGGCAGGGAAGCGCGTCAGTTGTTCAGCAATCCATGGGCTGGCCGCACATAAACTGATCACTCCCAGTAACGCGCCTGGATTTTCTGTCAGTAATACGAGATAAGCAGAGCGACGAGCGACGGCTTCAATCAGTGGTAGCACACGTTCAAGTACCAGATCAGGATTATCATTTTCAATGGCTTGCGATAAAAAGCGCGGCATAAAAGCGTCTAAGCGCTCACGTCCCAGCCGTTGCATAGCGCGCACTTGACTGCCTTCACGCAGTTGCACAATCCGCTGCCAAGCTGCATGACTGTCCTGATAACCGGCTTCTTCCAGCTGTTGATAAATACTGTCCACGGCAATGCTGAATTCCCAGACCGGTAGCCATTCACCGCCAATGCAATCGTCGTCATCTTCGTCAGGATCAGCAATCACTTCGCGAAAATGATGCTCAATGCGCTTGCGCCAGTACATCAATTGTCCAAAAAACGTCGTCCAATCGCTAAAGCCCATCATAAAGGCCAGACGCGCTTGTTCGAGCTCGCTGTCAGGTAGGCTTTGTGTCTGCAAGTCCGCCACAGCTTGCAGTGCGTGTTCGGTGTAACGTAAAAAGCGGTAGGCGTCTTTAAGTTCAGTGACATCGCATGAAGGCATATAGCCTTGCGCGGCAAGCGTATCTAGAATATTCAGTAAGGGGCGTTGTTGCAGGCTTAAATCGCGACCTCCATGAATCAGTTGGAAGGCTTGGGCAATAAATTCAACTTCACGAATGCCGCCCGAGCCGAGCTTGATATTGTCATCCATATCTTTGCGCCGAACTTCTTGCTGGATCAACTGCTTCATTGAGCGCAGCGCTTCAATTGCCGAGAAGTCTAAATAACGGCGATAGACAAAAGGGCGCAAGATACGTAATAAGCTGGAACCAGCATTCTGATCACCCGCGACTACGCGCGCCTTAATCATGGCGTAGCGCTCCCAGTCACGGCCTTGGTTTTGGTAGTACTGCTCAATGGCGTTAAAGCTATACACCAACGGACCACCGCTGCCATACGGGCGCAAACGCATATCCACGCGAAATGCAAAACCATCCACAGTAATGGTGTCCAGCGCTTTAATTAGTTTTTGCCCAAGGCGGGTAAAAAATTCTTGGTTATCCAGGCTGCGTTTTGCGCCTTCAGTTTCACCACCTTCCGGGTAAGTGAAAATTAAATCCACATCTGAAGATAGATTCAACTCATAGGCACCCAATTTGCCCATTCCTAGAATCACCAGTTGTTGCGGGAGTTTACTGTAGCGTCCCATAGGTGTGCCAAACAGTTGGCAGTGTTGCTTGTAGAGCCAGTGATAAGCAAGGTCAGTGCAGGCATCGGCCATGGCGGATAAGTCACGGCAGGTTTCACTGAGTTCGGCTTGGCGCATTAAGTCGCGCCAAATAATCCGTACTTGTTGGCGATTACGGTATTGGCGCAGATGCAATAATAAGCTGGCTTCATCGGGGCAATCGGTTAAGCGCTCATTAAGTTTATAGCGAATTTCCCCTGGTACTAAGGTGCGATCCAGTAGACCTGAGGCAACTAAGTCAATCAGCATCTGTGGGTCACGAATGGCTTGGCTTAAAACAAAGTCACTTAGGCTGCAGACTCGAATAAAGTCTTGATAGCGGTTTTCTGGCCATTGTGGATTGGCGATATCATGCTCTTCTAGAGCGTGTGCCCATTCGCGCTGAGCTTTGTGTTGCAAGAGCAATAAGCTGGTAGGAATTGTATCCAGTAAAAGAGGGGTCATGCGGTATCCTGAACATTGTCGCGCCAAGGGTGTCACTAAAGATACCTTAAATTAACGAGTTATGGCGTGCACAAGAAAAACACTTGGCCAAAAGATGTAGTGAATAGATGCTGACGCGCACGTCATTTTGTAGTAAAACTACAAGAAAGAAAAACAATATGACTTTGCTGTGCCATGGGCTGACTGTTCACAAGACATGCAGCACGTATAGGTCGATTATCAATAGGCCCTTAGTTCGGGAGCGAAATATGCAAGATCTTGATCCGGTAGAAACACAAGAATGGCTTGATTCTTTAGAATCAGTGCAGGAGCACGAAGGCGAAGAGCGCGTTCATTATATTTTATCGCGTTTGGGCGAACTCGCCAGCCGCAATGGCACACGTCTGCCACATGCCATCACGACGCCTTATCGCAACACCATTCCAGTCACCCATGAAGCTCGTATGCCGGGTGACTTATTTATGGAGCGCCGTATTCGCTCTTTAGTACGCTGGAATGCGTTGGCTATGGTAATGCGCGCTAACCAAGCTGATCCCGACTTGGGAGGGCATATTGCCACCTTTGCCTCCAGTGCGACTTTGTATGACATTGGCTTTAACTATTTCTTTAAAGCACCGACCGAGGAACATGGCGGTGACTTAATTTATTTCCAAGGACATGCCTCCCCAGGTGTCTATGCACGCTCATTTTTAGAAGGGCGTATCACAGAAGAGCAGCTTGATCACTTCCGTCGTGAAACCGATGGCGAAGGCTTATCCTCTTACCCGCACCCCTGGTTGATGCCTGATTACTGGCAGTTCCCAACTGTATCTATGGGTTTAGGCCCGATCCAAGCGATTTACCAAGCACGCTTTATGAAATACCTTGAACACCGTGGCTTTATTCAACCCGGTAAGCAAAAAGTCTGGTGTTTCTTAGGTGACGGTGAAACCGATGAACCAGAATCACTTGGTGCAATTTCTCTCGCCGGTCGTGAAAAACTCGATAACCTGATTTTTGTGATCAACTGTAACTTGCAGCGCTTAGATGGCCCAGTGCGCGGTAACGGTAAAATTATTCAGGAGTTGGAAGGTAACTTCCGTGGCGCTGACTGGAACGTGATTAAAGTGCTGTGGGGCCGTTTATGGGATCCGCTCTTTGCTAAAGATACTGAAGGCGTGATGCAGCGTCGCATGGATGAAGCGCTTGATGGTGACTATCAGAACTATAAGGCCAATGATGGTGCCTTTGTCCGTAAAGACTTCTTTGGTGCTGATCCACGTTTAGCCGAGATGGTTTCGGATCTGGACGATGATGAGATCTGGAAGCTCAATCGTGGTGGTCATGACCCCTTTAAAGTGTATGCCGCGTATCACGAAGCAGTGAATCATAAAGGTCAGCCGACAGTGATCTTAGCCAAAACCATTAAGGGTTACGGTACCGGTACTGGCGAAGCGCAAAATATTGCGCATAACGTCAAAAAGGTTGATCTAGAAAGTCTGAAAGGTTTTAGAGATCGCTTTGATATTCCCGTCACGGATGAAAATATCGAAAGCTTGCCTTTTTATCGTCCTGCAGAAAACAGTGCGGAATTGCGTTATCTGCGTGAGCGTCGTGAACAACTCGGTGGTTTTGTTCCGCAGCGTCGCATGAAAAGTATGAGTATTCCAACACCATCCTTGGAAACCTTGAAAACTATTTTGGATGGCAGTGGCGATCGTGAAGTCTCTACCACTATGGTATTTGTGCGTATTTTGGCGCAATTACTCAAAGATAAAGATCTCGGCAGCCGTATTGTGCCGATCGTACCGGATGAAGCGCGTACCTTTGGTATGGAAGGTATGTTCCGTCAGTTGGGTATTTATTCTGCAGTCGGACAGCTCTACCAGCCGGTTGACCACGGTCAGGTGATGTACTACAAAGAGGATGTGAAAGGTCAGATCCTTGAAGAAGGCATTACCGAAGCGGGCGCCATGTCGGCGTGGATTGCTGCAGCAACGGCTTACAGTAACCATAACCAACCGATGCTACCCTTCTATGCTTTCTACTCAATGTTTGGTTTCCAGCGTATTGGAGATCTAGCCTGGGCTGCGGGTGATGTGCGTGCTCGTGGTTTCTTAATGGGTGGTACTGCAGGGCGTACCACGCTGAATGGTGAAGGCTTACAGCACCAAGATGGTCACAGTCATATTCTGGCGGGCACCATTCCAAACTGCCATAGCTATGATCCAGCTTACGGCTATGAAATGGCAGTGATAATTCGCGAAGGTGTCTATCAGATGCTGGAGTTGCAAAACGATCGCTACTACTACATCACTATGATGAACGAATCCTATGCGCAACCTGCTATGCCGGAGCGTGAAGGCATTGAAGACGATATTATTCGCGGTATGTACTTGCTGGAAGAAGACAAGCGCAGCAGTGATCTGCATGTGCAGTTGTTGGGTAGCGGTACGATTTTACTGGAAGTACGTGAAGCGGCAAAAATCTTGCGTGATGACTTTGGTGTCGGCGCAGATGTTTGGAGTGTCACCAGCTTTAACGAATTACGTCGCGACTGCTTAGATGCTGAGCGCTGGAATCGTTTACATCCACGCGAAACAACACGTTTATCACATATCGAAAACTGCTTGCAAGATCGTCGTGGACCAGTGGTTGCCTCAACCGACTATATGAAACTTTATGCTGATCAAGTCCGTCAGTGGGTGCCACAAGAGCAATATAAAGTCTTGGGTACCGATGGTTTTGGCCGCAGTGATTCACGTAAAAAACTGCGTCATTTCTTTGAAGTGGATCGTCATTGGGTGGTGCTGGCTGCATTAGAAGGCCTAGTTGCACAAGGCCAGCTGGATGTACAAGTGATGATTGATGCCATGGAAAAGTTTGGTATCGATGCTAATAAACCTAACCCACTGGATTGCTGAGGAGAGCTGCGATGATTGAATTAATTCGCGTACCCGACATCGGCACCGGTGAGGGTGAAGTCATTGAACTGTTAGTAAAAGTGGGTGATCGCATTGAAGCTGAGCAAAGCCTACTCACGCTTGAGTCTGATAAAGCCAGTATGGAAATTCCAGCACCTAAAGCTGGGGTGATCAAAAGCTTGGCAGTGAAACTCGGTGATCGTCTAAAAGAAGGCGATGACTTACTTGAGCTGGAGGTTGAGGACGACTCAGTTGCAAGCGCTGAGCCTGAGGTTGAAGCGAAAGCTGAGCCAGCTGCTGCACCTGTGGCGCAAGCCGCTGAACTACCGAGTGTGGCTGAAGTGGCTGCTGAGAATGTCATCGAAGACATCCATGTGCCTGATATTGGCTCGTCTGGTAAAGCACGGGTGATTGAGTTGTTGGTGGCGGTGGGTGATCAGATTACTGAAGATCAGTCACTGCTAACGCTTGAGTCGGATAAAGCCAGTATGGAAATTCCCTCGCCAGTCAATGGTGAAGTGGTTGAAGTATTGGTGCGTTTGGACGCCGAAGTGGGCATGGGCGATTTAATCTTTAAGGTTAAAGTTGCACAGGCAGTCAGTAGCGCTGTGCCTGCTGCTGAAGCAGAAAAACCAACACCTGAAGCGGCTGTAGCAGCAACTCCGGCTGCAGCTAAGCCCAGTTCTGCAGTGTCAGTTGCACCTGCAACGGTGCCAAGTGCAGAGAAGCGTAAAACTACCACAGTACATGCCGGTCCTGCTGTGCGTAAACTGGCGCGTGAGTTTGGTGTGGATCTGGGGTTGGTGGCAGCTACAGGGCCGCATGATCGCTTACTCAAAGAAGATATCCATGCTTACGTACAGCTGGCGCTGAGCAAGCAGTCCAGTGGTGCAACTGAGCAGGGCAGCGGTATTCCACCGATTCCTGAAGTGGACTTTGCGCGTTTTGGTGATATTGAAGAAGTGCCAATGACGCGCTTACAGCAAATCGGTGCGCTGAATTTACACCGCAGTTGGCTGAATGTGCCGCATGTCACTCAGTTTGAATCTGCTGATATGACTGATCTGGAAGCTTTCCGCGTCAGCCAAAAAGCTGTGGCAGAAAAAGCAGGTGTGAAACTCACTATCCTGCCATTCTTGTTGAAAGCTTGTGCGCATTTACTCAAAGAAATGCCAGACTTCAACAGCTCGTTAGCGCCCAGCGGTAAAGCCTTGATTCGCAAAAAATATGTGCATTTAGGTTTTGCGGTAGATACGCCAGATGGTTTGTTGGTGCCAGTGATTCGTGATGTCGATCAGAAAAGCTTATTGCAGCTATCAGCAGAAGCCGCCGAGTTGGCTGACAAAGCGCGTAATAAAAAGCTGAAAGCTGAAGAGATGCAAGGCGCATGCTTTACGATTTCCAGCTTGGGGCATATTGGCGGTACGGGCTTTACGCCGATTGTGAATGCACCAGAAGTGGCTATTTTAGGTGTGTCACGCGCGACCATGCAGCCAGTATGGAATGGCGAGGGCTTTGATCCGCGACTGATGCTGCCGTTGTCATTGTCCTATGACCACCGTGTGATTAATGGTGCTGCAGCAGCGCATTTTACTCGACGCTTGAGTGAGCTGTTAGCTGAGATCCGCAGCTTACTGTTGTAAGCGTTTAAGTTGTATATAAAACACCCCGTACAGGCTGAGGCTTGACGGGGTGTTTTTGTTACTGCTCGGCAAATCCAAGCTGGCGCCACGCTTCGTACACAGCAATGGCGACGGTATTGGACAGATTCAAGCTGCGAGAACCTTCACGCATCGGCAAGCGCACTAATTGTTCGGCAGGAATACTATTGCGCACATCCTCCGGTAAACCACGGGTTTCTGGACCAAAAATAAAAGCATCACCGTCTTGATAGGCGGCATCGGCATAGCTGTGTGTGGCTTTTGTGCTTAAAGCAAATAAGCGCGGATGCTGTAAGGCGTTGAGGCAATCTTGCAGATTAGCGTGCAACTGCACATGGGCAAATTCTTGGTAATCGAGTCCAGCACGACGTAGACGCTTATCGTCAAACTCAAAGCCAAGCGGCTCAATTAAATGTAAGCTGCAGCCCACATTAGCGCATAAGCGAATAATATTGCCGGTATTAGGTGGGATTTCTGGCTCAAAGAGAATGACGTGAAACATGCTTGATCCTGACAATAAAATAGATGCCAATTCTACATGGGAATCGCCACCAAGGCGGCAGTGGATATTGAAGTTTTTTGGCAGCTTGATGCTCTTAGGGTTTTTAGTCGGATTGATGTTGGGGCGTTTCTTTCATCCTGATGCCCAGCCGCAGTTTGCTAATCGTATTGTGCAGTTGCAGACCTATGCTGATGGTCTAGGGGTGTGCTTAAGACGTTCTGCACAGGTGCAAGCAGTTGATCAGCAAGGGGCCTATCAATTGTTGATCATGGGTGCGCGCGGGCAGTCCGCGCAAGGTGAGATCGTTTTGTTAAGTGGTGAGCTTGTGCGCTGGCGCGTTGAACCGCAGGATGCGCATGTGCGAGTTGTATTTGTGGGTCTAAAGCCTGTTGTGGGGCAATGGCATCCGCGTACAACGGATGGCTATTGGTGCGCTGATATACAGGTTAGCGTGGCGGACACTTATGCTGATTAATTGAGATTAAAGGATCTGCTGTCTAGGTTTTTAGAGCGATTAGCGCTAGCTACTAATGCGCGTTTAAGTCTTTATAATGAATATAAACTATTGAGGAGCAAAGCATGGCTAACCTAGTACTTGAGCAGTTGAGCGCAGAAATTGAAGCCAATGTGCGTATTGCCTTGGCAGAAGACGTAGGTGCAGGTGATATCACTGCGCAGTTAATCCCCGCGGAGCAACAGGCTCACGCCCGAGTGATTACCCGTGAGGCCGCTGTGATCAGTGGCGTGGCTTGGGTCAAGGAAGTGTTTCGTCAGGTGGATAGCTCGGTCAAAGTGCATTGGTTGGTTGCTGATGGTCAGCGCGTGCAAGCGAACGATGTATTGTTTGAGCTGAAAGGCGCAGCGCGCTCTTTGCTGACTGGCGAGCGTGCAGCGTTAAACTTCTTACAGAGTTTGTCAGCTGTGGCCACGCGCGCGCAATATTTCGCTGATATGGTCGCGGGTACTGCGGTGAAATTGCTCGATACACGCAAAACTTTACCGGGCTTACGCTTAGCACAAAAATACGCAGTTACCTGTGGTGGTTGTCATAATCACCGCTTGGGTTTGTATGATGCTTTTTTAATTAAAGAAAACCATATTGCTGCTTGCGGTGGCGTAGCAGCGACTGTCGAAGCGGCACATCGTATTGCACCGGGCAAACCGGTTGAGGTTGAAGTGGAAAACCTCGAAGAGGTGCGTGAGGCGCTGGCTGCTGGCGCTGATATTATTATGCTGGATGAATTGAGTCTTGAGGATATGCGTACCGCAGTCGAGCTCAATGCTGGTCAAGCCAAACTTGAAGCATCCGGTGG
>DASRNZ010000136.1:0-5036 GCA_035647155.1 Thiopseudomonas sp. | reverse complement strand
TTAAACCGCTACTGACAGCACAGTCTCAGCTACCAATCAGCGAAGCAGTACTTGAGCATAAGGAAGCACACTGATGCAGTTAGCCTTTATTCTGTACAAGTACTTTCCCTTTGGTGGTTTGCAGCGCGACTTTATGCGCATCGCTCTGGAGTGCCAGCAACGCGGTCATAGCATTCGTGTCTATACGCTGATTTGGGAAGGTGATATTCCCGATGGTTTTGATGTTCGCATTGGCCCGGTGAAAGCGTTTTCCAATCACCATCGCAATGAGAAGTTCCACCGTTGGTTGCAAGCGGATATGCAACAGCAGCCAGTGGATCGGGTGATTGGGTTTAACAAAATGTCAGGTCTGGATTTTTATTATGCCGCTGATGGTTGTTACGAAGACAAAGCACAGACTTTACGTAATCCGCTGTATCGCTACAGTAATCGCTATAAGTATTTTTCCGGTTATGAGCGTGCAGTCTTTGCGCCGGAATCATCCACGCAGATTTTAATGATTTCCGAAGTACAGCAGCCGCTATTTATCAAACATTATCAAACCCAGGCTGAGCGCTTTCATCTGTTGCCGCCTGGGATTGCTAAAGACCGCAAAGCACCGAGTAATGCCGCCGAGATTCGTGCTGAATTTCGCGCTGAATTTAATCTAGGTGATGATCAGCATCTGTTGCTGCAAGTGGGTTCTGGTTTTAAAACCAAGGGACTTGATCGCACGCTGAAGGCTCTGGCCAGTTTGCCAAAAGAGCAGCGTGAGCGCACGCAGTTAATGGTGATTGGTCAGGATAATCCTAAGTCATTTATTGTGCAGGCCGCAGCCTTAGGTGTCTCTAAGCAGGTGACGATTTTTAAAGGCCGCAGTGATATTCCGCGTTTTTTACTCGGCGCTGATCTGTTGATGCACCCGGCGTATAATGAAAATACCGGCACCGTATTACTGGAAGCATTGGTATCAGGTTTACCCATTGTTGCGACTGAAATCTGTGGTTATGCGCACTATATTAAAGACGCTGATTGCGGGCAGGTGATCCCCAGCCCATTTCAGCAACAGCAACTGGATCAGGCCTTAACCAAGATTTTAGCGGATGCACCTTTACGCGCACGCTGGTCTGTCAATGCCTTGCAGTACGCGCAAACGGCTGATCTGTATTCCATGCCGCAGCGCGCAGCCGATATTATTTTAGCGGAGTTACCATGAAGCTTAAGTTAGACGAACCCTTTGCTAGCCTCTGGGCGGGGCAAGATGCGTTTGTCGCTGTCGAGCAATTGCAAGGCGAGGTGTACCGCGAGTTGGAAGCACGGCGCACATTGCGTACTGAAGTCGCTGGGCACGGTTATTTTGTCAAAATCCACCGTGGTATTGGCTGGGCAGAAATCTTTAAAAACTGGCTAACAGCTAAAGCCCCCGTACTGGGTGCTGAACAAGAGCTGATCGCCATTGAACGATTGCAACAAAACAATATCGCCACCATGACAGCGGTGGGTTTTGGTACCCGTGGCCGTAATCCAGCGCAACAGCATTCGTTTATTATCACCGAAGAACTTGCGCCAACTACCAGCTTGGAAGATTACTCGATTAACTGGCAGACGCAGCCGCCTGCGCCAAGTTTGAAATGGGCATTGATTGATCGTGTCGCGCAGATGGTTGGTGGTATGCACCGTGCCGGCGTGAATCACCGTGATTGTTATATTTGCCATTTTTTATTACACACTGACCAGCCGATTACGCCTGAATCATTTCGTCTTTCGGTGATTGATTTACACCGAGCACAAACTCGCCAAGCCACACCCAAGCGTTGGCGTGATAAAGATTTAGCGGCTCTTTATTTTTCTGCGTTGGATATTGGCTTAACTCAGCGCGATAAATTGCGTTTTTTACGCGAGTACTTCCAACAACCGCTGCGTGATATTTTGCGTAATGAAGCACAATTGCTCAGTTGGTTAGAAGCTAAAGCAGCTAAACTCTACGCGCGTAAAGAGCGCTATGGAGATGCGCTGTAATGTCTGATTGGCAGTTAGCAGCAGATTATCAAATGCTGCAAGCGGATTTTGGCAGCCTCGAGAAGGTGTTTGCTCTGCAGGGTGAACGTATCACCCATGACCCGATATCGGAGCTGATTCGTGTCACCCGTGACGGCGTTGATTATTACGTCAAGCGCTACCGTAATAACGGTAAAGGTTTGCGTAAATATGCTGCCAAACCACGAATTAAATCCGAGTGGCAAAATCTGAAGCGCTTTGCTAAGTGGGGTATTCCAACCGCTAAGGTGATTGCCCAAGGCTTAGAGCGTCAGGCTGGCGCTTTTGTCCGTGGCGCGATGATTACCCGTGAAATCCCCAATAGCCGTGATTTAGCAGATTTAGCCGATACCGGTAGTCCACTTTTGCAAGATCGCGCATGGGTTCAGCAGATTAGCGCACAGGTTGCTCACGCCACACGCGTGATGCATCAGCATCACTTTACCCATAATGATTTAAAGTGGCGCAACCTACTGGTCGACGATCAAGCTCAAGTCTATTTAATTGACTGTCCCGCCGGTACCTTTTGGTGGGGGCCGCTGCTGCGCTATCGGATGATTAAAGATTTAGCCTGCTTGGACAAAGTCGGCAAATACCAACTCAGTAATACTCAGCGCCTGCGCTTTTATTTACAGTATTGCCAGCGTACGCGGCTTAATGCCCACGATAAAAAGCAAATCGCCAAAATTGTGCGGTTTTTTGAGGGGCGAGAATGAACAACTTTATCGATCCGGTTATTGCTGATCTGCTTAAGCTGCATCAACTTGATAGTTTTACTGCGTTGTGGGATTTAGAGCTGGAAGCAGTTGATGAGCCCAATACTGAGCGTGGTGGCTGGAGTAGCGTGGCTAAACTCACGCTGGATGAGCAGACGTTTTATTTAAAGCGTCAAATCAATCATTTAACCCGTAGCCTGCAAAGACCTTTAGGTGAACCGACCTTTGCCCGTGAAATGCGTAATATTCAGCGTTATCAACAACTGGGTATTCCAGCCTTACGTGCGGCGTTTTTTGCTCAGCGTAAAGTTGCAGGTGAACAGCAGGCGATCTTAATGACCCATGCCTTAGAAGGCTGGGAAGATTTAGATTATTGGCAGCAACAGTGGCTGACTTTAAGTGCTGAGCAGCAGCAGGGTATTATTCAAGCCTGCGCCAAGCTTGCTAGAACGCTGCATCAAGCTGGACAGATACATGGCTGTTTTTATCCTAAGCATATTTTTTTACAAAAGCAGGCCTCAGGTTTTACTGCGCAGCTGATTGATCTTGAGAAAACCCGCCCTTTGTTATTTGGGCAGCGTGATCGTATTAAGGATTTAGAGCCGCTATTTCGTCGTTCCCGTCATATTTGGGGGCGTGAGCAAGCGCAGTTGTTTTTACAAAGCTATCTGGATAAACCAGAGGATATCCCGGCTTGGCTACAGCGCTTAGACGCACGCCGTAAGAATAAGGAGGCACGCTAATGCAGTTAAGTCAGCTGAGCGGCCGTACGCCACAATTGCCGCTGACTTTAGAGTTGGCCAATGGCCAAACTCTAGTTATCGAACAGTGGCTGACTTTAAGTGCTGAGCAGCAGCAGGGTATTATTCAGGCCTGCGCCAAGCTTGCTAAAACACTGCATCAAGCCGGACAAATACATGGCTGTTTTTATCCTAAGCATATATTTTTACAAAAGCAGGCCTCAGGTTTTACTGCGCAGCTGATTGATCTAGAGAAAACTCGCCCTTTACTATTTGGACAGCGTGATCGTATTAAGGATTTAGAGCCGCTATTTCGTCGTTCCCGTCATATTTGGGGGCGTGAGCAAGCGCAGTTGTTTTTACAAAGCTATCTGGATAAACCAGAGGATATCCCAGCTTGGCTACAGCGCTTAGACGCACGCCGTAAGAATAAGGAGGCACGCTAATGCAGTTAAGTCAGCTGAGCGGCCGTACGCCACAATTGCCGCTGACTTTAGAGTTGGCCAATGAACAAACTCTAGTTATCGAACAGTGGCTGCGAGTGCTACCTGGTCAGCGTTATGTGGGTAAAGCCCAGTGGCAAGGTCGCAGTGTCTTGGCTAAGATTTTAGTCGGTAGTAAAGCCGCGCGCCAGTTCACGCGCGAATCCGCTGGCGCACAGCTCCTCACTGAGCAGCAGATTACCAGTGCAGCTCTATTAGACGCCCAGCAGCAAAGCGATGGCAGCGCCTATGTGTTGTTTGAGTTTATTGAGCATGCACAGAGTCTGGCTGAAGCTTGGCAAGCCTGCAGTGCCGATCAACCACTGAGTGAGCAGCAAACCCAAGTGCTTGGTGGTGCGTTAAGTGCTGTGGCACAGATGCATTTACGGGGTTTATGGCAAAGCGATTTGCATCTGGACAATCTATTACAGCAGGGCGATCAGCTGTATGTCGTTGATGGCGGCGGCGTGCAAAGTGAGCAGGCCGGTCAGCCGTTGTCGCAAGAAAAAGTTATCGCGAATTTAGCTGTGTTTTTTGCTCAGCTACCCAGTGCTTTTGATGACCACCTTGAAGAGCTACTGATCCATTATCTGCTGGCCAATGGCGAACATGCGCTGCGTTTAGAAAAACTGCAAAAGCAAATACTCAGTATTCGCCAATGGCGGGTTAAAGATTATTTAAACAAAGCTGGGCGCGAATGCAGCTTGTTCAGTGCCAAAATAAATCCGTTTGGTTTGCGGGTGGTCTGGCGTGCAGCGCAAACTGAGATTGAGCCTTTACTGGCTGATCTTGATACTGCGATTGCCACTGGGCATATTTATAAAACCGGCGGCGCAGCAACCGTAGCGCGCATTGAGCACGGTCAACGCAGCTTAGTGGTTAAGCGCTATAACATTAAAAATATCGCGCACTGGTTGAAGCGTTTTTGGCGACCCAGTCGTGCTTGGCACAGTTGGTTGGCTGGGCATCGCCTGAGCGTGCTAGGTATTAACACACCACAGTCCTTGGCTGTACTGGAAAATCGTTGGTGTGGATTGCGCGGCAGTGCGTGGTTAATTAGTGAATATTGTGGTGAGCAGGAT
>DASRNZ010000135.1:0-27636 GCA_035647155.1 Thiopseudomonas sp. | reverse complement strand
AGGTGTCATTGAGCTGGATCTGGATGGCCACACCAATATTTGCGGCACCAACGCCTCAGGGAAAACCACGCTGCAACGTTTGATCCCAGTGTTTTATGGTGAGCGCCCCAATACTGTGGTGCCTAAAACGCGCAAGAAATTCGATCAGTTTTACCTGCCCAACAGCAACTCCTATCTGATTTATGAATACCGCCGTGAAACCGGCAATACCTGTCATGTCGCCATCACCCGCAAAAAAGATGATGGCGTTAGCTATCGCTTTGTTAATGCGGCTTACAGTCCAGAGCTGTACTTTAATGACGAGCGTCAAGCCTACAGCTACGCAGAATTTACCGCGGGTTTACGCCGACGCGGTATCGACAGTTCGCACCGCATTGATACCATCAGTGAATACCGCAGTATTATTCAGAATGACTTTAGCCTGCTGACCGGCAGCTTGCCGCGCGTTGAGTCGACCCGTATTCGACAAACTGCGCTGCGTTACAGTCTGGTAGAAAGCCCGCACCGCTTACGTCATATCGAAAAGCTGGTGTCGGCTGTGCATGCCAAAGAAGGCAAAATGGACACCTTGAAAACCATGCTGGCGGCGATTTTTGAGGATGAGGGTGTGGCATTACCCACCACTCAGGTCAAAGGGGCGCAAGTGCGTGAGTGGGTGCAGCGTGTGCGTCAATCGCGCCGTCTCAGTAGTCTTAATCAAGATGTCAGCGGTATCAGTACGCAAGTGGATACGCTGAATACACTTGAGCAGACCTTGTGGCAGTTGCAGCCGCTGTTATTGGAAGATGCCAGTCAGCTTGAGCGTCAATGTGCTGATCAAGAGGCCGAGATTAAACAGGCGCAACGCGCGCTGGATTTAAAAGAACAGCAGTATGAAAGTCAGCGTCAGACGCAGAACGATCAGCACAGTCAAGTCAGTAGTCAGCTGGCGCAAGTTGAAACGGACCTGAATGATATTGAATCACGCTATGAGCAATTTACTCAGGCGGATATGCAAGGCTTAGAAAACGACGTTAATCAATTGCCTGAGTGGCGTGCTAAACGTGAAGAGTTGGCCACGCACTTGCAACTTATGCGTGAGGCCGAAGGTGGTTCGCGGCAGCGCTTTGAATCGCGTAAGTTGGAGTTGTCTGAGCAGCTGAATGCCTTTGTTGAAAAGATGAGCCAGCAGCAACATAAACTGCGCAATAGCGAACAAGAGTTGCGTGCACAGCAGACGCAAGAACAACGTCAGTTGGAGCAGGAAGACCGCCAAAAGCAGCAACTGCTGAACGAAGACTATCAAGCTAAGCATACGACTCTTATTGAGCAGCAAGCGGACAGTAAAGCGCGTTTAAATGCGCCATTAATGACCGTAGAAGAACAGCAGAATCTTGATGAGAAGCAAGTACGTATTGATGATGTGCAACTGCAGTTGTCAGCGCAAGCGGATGATATTGAGCGTCTGCATGCAGCCTGTGAGCAGGGTAAAGCGCAGCAGCATCAACACTTAGACGCCATCAGTGCGCAGCGTAAAACCTTGCGTTTAGCGCAACAGCGTTATGCGCAGCTAAAATTGCAACAAGAACCTAAGCTCGGCAGCTTGCGCCACTTTTTACAGGATCAGATTCCAGGTTGGCAGCACAGTGTCGGCAAAGTGATTCGTGATGACTTGCTTGAGCGCACTGATTTAGCACCAAGGTTGCTTGAGTCTGCAACAGAGTCTGCCCAGCTCGACAGCTCGACTCAGCAGCAACTGTTTAATATGCAATTGGATTTGGCGGCGATTGAATTGCCGGTCTATGCGCAAGATGAGCAGGCATTATTGACCGCGATGGAGAAGACGCTCAGTGATATAAGTCATCTTGAGCAGCACTTAGCAGCTTTGGAGAACGAACAGAAAGGCCTGAATAGCAGCGTCCAGCAGCAACAGGCACTGTGGTACAAGGCCCGGCAAAAGCGCGATATCACTCTGACGGATTTAAACTTTGCTCGCGATGCTCGTCAGCGTTTAGTTGAGGAATATCAGCAACTGCAACAGCAGCGTAAAGTCAGCTTGCAAGAGCAGCAGCAACAGTTAGAGAAGCAGCTTGAAACTCTTAAGTCCCAGCATAAAACAGCCGTGCATGAGCATGACAGTGCCTTTAAAACCATGTTGTTGGAATACCAAGCCGATTGGCAGCAGGCGGTGAATGTGCTGCGCGAGCAGATTGCACAGCTGGATAAAAATACCCAAGCAAAACGCCAAGAAACTGAGCAGCAAGTCCATGAGTTACAAGTGGCGTTAGAGCAGGAGTTACGCGAGCAGGGCATTGATCCGGAAAAACTCAAAGAGATTGAGCTGCGTTTAAAAACCATACGTCAGCAGGTCAATGTCACCGAAGAGCGTCGCGATGAATTGGATGCGTACCGTCAATTTATGCGCGTGGATTGGCAGCAGCGTAAACCTGATTTACTCGGTCAAGAACGCCTACTTAAACAGCAGAAAACCGAACTGGCTGGGCAGCTTGCTGAGCATAAAGCCCTGTTTTTAGAGCAGAAAAAAAGCGCCACCGTGGCGATTAAAACCAGTGCCGCTCAGCTGGATCAGCAGCGCAAACAACGTGAACAGATAGTGCCGCTACTGAAGCAATTGGAGCAGTTTCCCAAACCCGCTGCAACGCTTGAGCAGGCTCAGAGTAGCGGTGATTGTACTGAACGTATTGAACGCACTCGCAGTGCCTTGCAGGAAAAGCAGCAACTGGATCTGCAGCTTAAAAACACTATGCAAGTCTTTGAGCGTGAACTGCTCAAGGATGCAGCGCAAGACTTTCTGGATATGTGGGGGCATCAGCAGCAGGAGATGGGTTTGACACCTTCACCGCAACAGAGCTTGGCCGCTTATCAGCAAATGCTGCGTATTTTGCAGGATCTGCAACTGAGCTTGCTGGCGCAGGGCAGTAACTATGGTGCTGATCTGAGTACCTTCTTTGATGTGTTTAGTGATCTCAATCGCCGTATTAGTGCGCAAAGCCGACGTTTAAGCGAGGAAGTCACTGAAGAGTTTGTGTTGGAAGGCATCAGTAAATCAGAAGTGCGCATTCATTCCAGCATTGATGAACTGGGCTTTTGGAAGCCGCTGAAGCGCTTTGCTAAGCTCTATAAGGAGTGGGAGCTGGATGCCGAACAGTTGCCCAGCGATGCTTATTTAGATGCGTTGAATGCGGTGGCTGAGTTATTACGCAATGATCAACAGTTCTCTTTTGAGAGCTTATTGCGCTTAGAACTGCATCTGAATGAAGGCGGCTCTGATCTAATTATTCGTAATGATCGTCAGTTATTAGAAGCCTCCAGTCACGGTATGGCGTATTTGATTTTATGTAAGTATTTATTGGCCTTTACCCGTTTATTACGCGATAAAGCACAAGTGACTATTCATTGGCCGATTGATGAAATTGGTACCTTGGCTTATCACAACGTGGAGAAGTTATTTAAAGCCTGTGAAAACAACAATATCTTTATTGTCGGCGCGTTTCCAAACCCTGAGTCAGACGTGCTGACACTGTTTAAAAATCGCTATTTAATTGAAAAAGACAATAAAAAAAGTGCCCACAGCCAGCTCAAGCGTATCGAGCCTCAACTCAGTCGTTTGTCACAGCGCTTATTGCAACACCGTCAGGAGATTGGCCAATGATGATGCAGCACAGTTATTTACTCGAGCAATTACTCAATGGCGCTTTTGTCTGTGAAGTGAGCAACAGTGAAGCGTTTCGCCAGTTACAAAATGAGCATACGCGTGAAGATTTTGATCAGTACTTACGTCCACTCAATCGCCGCTTAGCCAGTAATCCTGAGGGCAGCGTTTGGTTTTTAGCCTGGCGTGAATTAAGCCCGCCACTGCGTGAGCAATTATCTCAGCAATTTAAAGACACGCTGGACAGTTTAGTGCCGATGCTCAAGCTGCTGCAGCTGGCGCAAGAAACCCTCGGGCATGAAAATGTGCTGACCGCCAACGATATTCTGAATCGTCACGATATGGCCGCACGTATTGAAAACAACCCCAGCTTGCGTGAGCAGTTGCAGGCGTTGGTGCAAACTCGTTTTTTCCAATCGCAAAGTGAGGATGTCGGTGGTCAGCTCAAGCAAGTGTTTGATCGTTTACGCAGCCATGGTTATCTGCATCAGCCGCATAAAGACCGTCACCATTATATTGTTACGGGCAAGATTGATTATCTAATTGATTTAACCCGCTTTATTCGTGAAGAAGAAAATATTTATATCGATGACGAGCTACCACCCAGTCAAGAGGACCTGCTTGAATGAGTACGCTTGATTACCATAGCGAAGCCGTTAAAAAAGGCGTTGAGCGTTTAAAAATACTCGGCAGACACGGCGAGTTATTGATGCAGAGCTACTATGGTGTGGCTCCAGATGAAGCGCAGCTGGGCACGCGTGCCATCAATCAACTGATGGATGCCAATATTCTAGAGCGCTTGGGTGAGGCGTCGGGCTTAACCTTAAGTGATCCTGTGCGGCAGATGATTGTGCATCTGATCGCCGATGAGCAACGCCGTAAAGTCAATGCCGATATCGGCGATTTCCTGCTGAATATTCGTAAGTTAGTCAGCAAGATTTATGACGCTGAAGGCAAGGGAAATTATCAGGGCAGCGCCTATTGGCAAGCGCAGTTAGGCCAAGAAGTGGATGACTTAAACAGCCGGATTGCTACCGGGATTAAAAGCCTGTGGAATCGCCTTAATACCGACTTTGCCTTTGTTAGCAGCGTACAAGAAAAAATTGAAGAAAATGAAAAAGCCCATACTGAAGTACTGCGTTGGCTGGATGGTTTAAAGCTGATTGATTTTAAAGAGTTGATTAAGTTTGCTGGCAGTAACGGTGGCTTACGCCATATTTTAGTGCGTCAATTGCAAGATCAGGTCAGTGGCCACTTTAGTAGTTTGCGTGAAGTACAAGGCCGTCTTAATGAGCTGATGGCGCGCTTTCGACAGCAACAGGCGCGTAATCTTTTAGTGCGCGGTATGCTGCAGTTTTTCCAAGATAAGCCTAACTTCCAGCCCTCTGATTATTCCCAGCGCAGTCATGTACCTGATCTATTAAATCAGGCGGCATCTTTGTATCCCAGTGTCGCTATTGCCTTGGATCGCCAGCATGACAGCCAAGAGATGCAGCAGTTGTTGGCGCGTTTACCTGCTCGGCCTGAACGAGAAGCTAAAGAATTGAGTGTGGCGCAGCCGGTGGTTGAGCACGATGATGCAACTATTTTAGCTAGGCGTCATGCTTTACATGAAGATGTGGTGTCGTTTTATTTAAGCGTATTGGATCAGCAACGCAATCAATACGCTTTAGATTATCTGCATGAGTCTGAGTTGGACTGGGATCCGGAAATATGGATTTATCAAGTCATCGCTGACTATCAAGGCTTATCAGAAGCTGAGCAGGGCGCGTTTCATTTGCACTACGAAGATGAGAAAGCTGGGCCCTTTAATGATGTGCGGCTGATCAAGGATGTTGAGTTACAGCTATTAAGTGAGGGATTATCATGAGTATGGATTTAGCACCTAGGGTGCGTGAGGTTTTAAAGCGCGTTAAAAACACCGTTGCTCAAAAGCAGCGCGCTGAGCGTAAGGCACAGACTGAGGCGATGCAGCAGCTTTTAAACTGGTGTGATCGCCATGAGCTGGAAACCCAGAGCTGGTTTGGCCGCAGCAAGGTGGTGTTTGATCAAGCTGTCTTAGCGAGGATTGAGCAGACATTAAGTGAATTGAATCTCTACAGTTTGGATGTCGACTTAGCTGACACCTCACGTCTGACTCAGGGCCAAGGTGCTGATGCTGAATATAAAGGCATGGGTTTAGCCCCGATGGAGCGGCGCGTGTTGATTGCACAAGCCAATTGCGGCTCCTACTTTCCAGAGTGGGTGAATGAGTCGCCCAGTCAGTGGGTGATGGATATTGATTGGCAGACACTGCAGCTCAGCGAGTTTGAATATGTGCTGATGGTGGAAAACCGCGATATGTTTTATCAGTACTTTGCCCTGCATCCGCAGTATTACACTTTACCGCCTGAGGCATTGGCGGCGCTGGTTATTTATCGCGGTGATGGCCTTGAAAGCAAAGGCTGTAAAGCACTGCGTGAAGCCTGTTTAGCTCAGGGTAAGCCGCTGGTGTACTTTGGCGACTATGATAATGCTGGACTCAATTTTGCGGTAAATGGTGGTTATACCCATATCTTGCTGCCGCAGCATGACCATCTGTTTGCACGCGGCAATGATATTTCCCAAGACCCAAAGCAAGTCAAACTGGCACCCAGTGTCATTGCCTTTGGCAAGCAGTTGCCTGACAGTGACCCGCTCAAGGCGTTATTGCTCTATAACGCTCAGCAGCAAAAAGGCCTCAGGCAGCAAGGCTTTCAAGGGCCGTTGCAACTGCTGGCGATTCATCGCAGTACGGATCTGTGTTCTGATAATTAATCTCTTTTGAGTCCTTGCAGATCAGCCAGCTACTTAATAGTTGTAGCTAGTAACAATCTAGCTACAAAGGTCTGAGTTGGACCAGTAGAGCCGCGTTTTGAGGCTGACCATCAACCGCAGGGGTTAACTCAGCCTCGAAATTCATTTGCGATATAACTCTAGAGATATTAATGGCGGCCTAATAACAGACTGCCATTAATGGGTCGGAATTTAGAGGCCGCACGAATCAAGGAAAAGGCAGTAAATTCCTCGACGCCAAAGACTTCAACATCAACCTTATGCAAGCTGCGGATACGTTCCACCAGCACATCAAAATCGCCATCGCCAGTGGCCATCACCACCACATCGGCTAAGTGTGAAAACTCCATCGCATCGACGGCAATACCTACATCCCAATCACCTTTACGGCTGCCATCGCTGCGCTGTACATAAGGTTTCAATTTCACCTCGAAACCAATCGCGCGCAAAATGTTCTGAAACTGGCGTTGTTTTTTATCACCACGCTCAGTTGCATAAGCAATTGCCTTGACCACTTGGCGGCCGGCGGTGGCTTCTGCCCAAAAAGCGTTATAGTCAAAGCCGGTGGCAAATCCCTGACGGACCGTATAATAAATATTCTGTACATCAACTAAAATAACAACACGTTGCATTTAATACCCCTAAAACATGATGAAATAATCAAAAAAATAGTGATACCCGATTAAAAGGTGACCCGCAGCAGCTTTTCAACCATAATCAAAACTATATAATCCAATGCAACAACACACCCGCGTTAAAAGGAGAATCATATGGGTTTCTTTAATAGCATTCTTAGCAAGCTCGGCATAGGTTCGGCGCAAGCTGCTCCTAAAAGCTCAGCTGACGATACAGTGTCTGTTGAAGCAGTCAGTCCGCCCGTTGCAGTGGCTACATCTGTAGCGGTGCCTTTGGTTGATGTTGTTGCGCAACTTGAACAGCGTGCAGCAGCGAATCCACAAAAGCTGAACTGGCGCACTTCAATTGTTGATTTATTAAAACTGCTGGATATCGATAGCAGTTTTGCTGCACGTAAAGAGCTGGCTGCAGAATTGAATTGTCCAGCTGAGCTGATGAGTGACTCTGCACAGATGAATATGTGGCTGCATAAAACTGTTTTAGCGCGTATCGCTGAAAATGGCGGTAATATTCCAGACGATTTGCTGAGCTAAGAAAACTGTGACTGCTTAAAATATAATTGATTTTAAAATGAATCTATTCGTGTTTTCAGCAGTCAGTTAGCTTACAGTAAAATTGAGCTGCACTGATAAATCGCCATTGAAAATATTATCCAACGAGTCAACAGCTGACTTGCAGTCATTGCAATATCGCAACAGGTATATTATTGCTCGAGCGATTTCCTTAGTTTGCAAATCCACTGATTTGATCACACAGGTTTAAAACGTATGACGCTGTACTTAGCTTCCACATCGCCCAGACGCCGCGATTTATTAGCTCAAACAGATATCAAGTTCACTGCCCTTGATATCAGCATTGATGAAACCCAACGCCCCAACGAGCTGCCCAATGCTTATGTTGAGCGTCTTGCTAAAGAAAAAGCTGAGGCGGGTTTTAATAGTGTGCAAGATGATGAGCATGCAGTTGTATTGGCTGCTGACACCATTGTTGTGCTGGATGACAGTATTCTGGGTAAGCCACAGGATAAGGCTCAAGCGCAAGATATGTTACGTTCGCTCTCGGGTCGTGCGCATGTAGTGATGACTGCTTTTGCCATCAAAACCCATGAGCAAATACGTGTGCAGCGGGTCAATACCACGGTGTTCTTCCGTCCTATTACCAGTAAAGAAGTTGAATGGTATTGGCAGACGGGCGAGCAGCACGATAAAGCCGGTGGTTATGGTATTCAAAGCAAGGGCGGAGTGTTTGTGAGCACCATCTCAGGCAGCTACAGTGCTGTGGTTGGTTTGCCGTTAGCTGAAGTGCTCAGTGCATTGAACACCCTGGATATTCATCGCGAGCCAGTCGCTGACTGATTCAGGTGTGCGAGTCGGCGTCTGTATAGAATCTCAGACGCCGTCTTAGCTACTTTATTTCTTGTGAATGTTTTTCGGTAGTTGCACCACATCGCTACCGGAGTACATATCCGACCAGGTGCGTTTGTGTTTGTCGAATAGCATCCACCAGACGCCTAAACCTGCAGGCAGCCAAGCAATGATAGCGATTAAAAAGCGCAATAATGCTTGCCAGACGTCGATCGCGCTGCCATCAGGATTCTGTACGCGCAAGCCCCAGACTTGCATCCCCAGTGTTTGCCCGCCATGGGTCCAGAACTTAGCAAAGAAAGCAAAGACCGAAAAAAATAGCAGAGTCGAGAGCACCGGATCAATATCGAGCATTTGACTGTCGGCCATGACTTGCAGTGCTTCTGCACCGTAGATTAAGCGCAGAATGCCTTGTTGGTAAACGAGAGTAATCACCATCACCAAGGCAATGCACAGCATAAAGTCATAAAAAACGGCGGCTAGACGTTTTCCAAGACCGGCTTTGGGAAAGTTGCCTGCGGGCTGTAATGCGTGTTTGGACATAACCTGTAGGTACCAAGAATTTAGGGTCGTATAGTGTAACCATACGGCTGTGTGGGTGCGAATGTATTTGTAAAGCCTTTATACTGCCTGCAATACTGATGTGTAAAATAAGGTGTGATTTAAATGAATGCTGATATTCAGCCTGATTTATCGGCGTTAACGCGTTTCTTGGATGCCGCATGGTTGCAGCGTGGCTTGGCGGATAATACGCGCATGGCTTATCGCAGTGATCTGGAGCACTTTGCACAGTGGTTATTGCACCGTGGCCAGACCTTGCAACAGGTGCGGCGTGAGACCTTGCTGGAGTATTTAAGTTGGCGTTTAGAGACCGGCTATAAAGCCCGCTCCAGTGCGCGGTTTTTATCGGGCGCACGGGGGTTTTATCAGTATGCGTTGGAAGAAGGCTTGATTGTTGAAAACCCGACCTTGCAGATTGAGTTGCCACAGATAGGGCGCTCGCTGCCTGATACCTTATCGGAAGCTGATGTTGAAGCCTTATTAGCCGCGCCCGATGTTGAAGAACTGCTCGGGCTGCGTGATCGCTGCATGTTGGAAGTGTTATATGCCTGCGGTCTACGCGTTACAGAATTGATCAGCTTGACCTTAGATCAGCTGAATATGCGCCAAGGTGTGCTGCGCGTGATGGGCAAAGGCTCTAAAGAGCGCTTAGTGCCATTGGGCGAAACCGCTTTGGATTGGTTGGTGTTATATATCAAAGAAGGGCGCGGGCAACTGCTGAATGCCTCAGCCACTGATGTGTTGTTTCCCAGTCAACGTGGACAGCAGATGACGCGGCAGACCTTTTGGTATCGGATTAAAATACATGCCAAAGCGGCAGGTATTACTAAACCCCTGTCGCCACATACCCTTCGGCATGCCTTTGCCACGCATTTGTTAAATCATGGTGCAGATTTACGCGTGGTGCAGATGTTGCTCGGGCACAGTGATTTATCCACCACGCAAATTTATACCCATGTGGCACGGGCGCGCTTGCAGGCGATCCACAGCGAGCATCATCCACGCGGCTAAGTTATGCGTCAAAGGCTTACGCTTGCAGGGCAGCTGTTGCAGCGCTGTTTAGACAGGCTGCTGCAGTAACTCGTGCATAGTCTGGAGCACTGCATTGAGGCCATTGCTGCGTGAGGGTGAGAGTTGTCGGCTTAAGCCCAATTGATTAAACCATTGCGCCGCATCGACTGCGCTGATCTGCTCTGCAGTTAAACCGTCAATCCGCAGTAATAACAAGGCCAACAAACCCCGCAGTAAGCGCGCTTCACTGGCCACTTGAAAGCGCAGCGGCTCAACCTGTCGATCCAATAGCAGCCAGACCCGAGTTTCACAGCCATGCACTAAGTTATCTGGGGTGCGCTGGGCTTCGGGTAATTCATCCAACTGATTGCCCCATTGCAAAAGCAAACGCGCGCGTTGCTCCCATTGTTTGCAGGCTTGAAAATCATCAATAGCCTGCTGCGCGGCTGCACTGAGTCCACTCACTGTAAAATCTCCACAGCCTGATCTAAGGCACTAAAAAATCGCTGGATATCATCACCATCGTTATACATCGCCAGTGATACCCGCAGCGCACCGGCTAAGCCTAAGTTTTTCAGTAGCGGCATGGCACAGTGATGTCCTGCGCGTACCGCAATACCTTGCTCGCCGAGCAATAAGGCTAAATCAGCGTGATGGATGCCGGAAGCATTAAAGCTCACTAGCGCACAGTTGGGCGCACCAATAACTTGCATGCCACGCGCTTGTAAACCGTCCAGTAGCGCGTGATGTAAAGCGGCTTCGTGTTGAGCAATGGCTGAGCTATCTAAGCTCTGCAACCAGTCCAACGTCGCGGCAAAGGCGACAATATTGGCTGTGCTGGGTGTGCCAGGCTCAAAGCCTAAAGGCGCAGGTAAAAACTCGGCGTGCTGATAATCACATTTACGCACCATTTCACCACCAAACTGCCAATGCCGTAATGCACTGACGGCGCGCTCGCGGGCAAATAAAATGCCAACGCCATCAGGGCCATAGAGTTTATGCGCTGAGCAGACAAAAAAATCACAGTCCAATTGCTGCAGATTCGGGCGTTGATGCACGGCAGCTTGTGCGCCATCAATCACTGTCCACACACCCATGTCACGGGCAGCACTCAGTAGGCGTTCTAATGATTGCTGATGACCCACGACATTGGATAATGTGCTCACCGCTAATACTCGGCTGCGTGGTGACAGTTGAGTAATCGCCTGATCAATATCCAAATGCCCAGCGCTATCCATCGGTAAGACTTTTAACTCTAGGCCACGGCTCAGAGCTAATTGCTGCCAAGGTAGTAAGTTCGCGTGATGCTCATAGGCGCTGATAAGGATTTCATCACCGGCTTGCAATTGATGGGCTAAGGCCTGACTCAGCAGATTAATACCTTCGGTGGTGCCTTTGGTGAAAATCACTTGATCTTGTTCACCCGCCTGTAGCCAGCTGGCAATACTGCTGCGTGCCTCTTCAAAGGCGCGCGTGGCACGCTCCCCCGGTTGATGCTGAGCACGGTGCACATTGGCCACACCGTTTTGATAATACTGGCTGAGCCTATCAATCATTACTTGCGGCTTTTGCGCGGTGGCGGCACTGTCGAGCCACACCTGTTGCTGTTCAGCCAGAGCCAGAATACCGGGGAAAAATTGACGCCAAGGGGAGGGCAGCAACATAACAAGGGAATCCACTAGAAGAAATAATTGGCTGATAGGCAGGCCGGTGATGCAGGTATAAAGCGAGCAATAACACAGACTGTTATTGCTCGCTGCCTAGGCGGTTACTGCGCCTTAGGGGTGGTGCATTCAACCGCACCGGTTTCTGGATTGCGGCGGAAGGATAAATCATCCTGCAGAGCAAGTTCGCTGGCAATCACGGTTTTGCTGATCTGTCCGTTGTGATCGAGCACCTGCACTTGCGTATCACTGCTCAGCCACAGACCGGCTTCGACGCTATTGCGATTACCCAGTGAGATACCCACACCCGCATGACTGTTGATCACACAGTGGTGACCGACGCTGATCAATGGTTGGCTGGCAGTGCTGGACATTGAGCAGCCGCCTTCAAGGGTTGAATCCGCACCAATCAACACACCTGAGGCAATGTAGCCATCAATGGTGCTGGCGCCTTGGGTGCCGGCATTAAAATTAATCGAGCCTTCGTGCAACACTACCGTGCCTTCACCCACATACGCGCCTAAACGCACACGTGCAGCATCGGCAATATGAATACCTTTAGGCACTACGTAGTCGGTCAGTTTCGGTAATTTATCCACTGAGAACACATCCAGCATGCGGCCTTTAATGCGCTCTTCTAATTGCAGTGCCGCCACTTCATTAATATCCACGGCGCCACGATTGGTCCAAGCCACATTAGGCAAGACTTTATACAAGTCTGTCAGGTTGATTTCATGCGGCTTGCACAGGCGGTGTGAAATCAGTTGCAGCTTAAGATAGGCCTCAGGCACTGAAACAGGCTGTGAGTCATGCTCGAGCAAGCAGGCCACAGTGGGTTTGCGGCTTTCTGCTAGGCGTACTAATAATGCGCTTTGCTCGGGGTCAATATATTTCAGTGCTCTGGCTAAATCAGCTGCCATAGCAAAGTTAAAATCAATAATTTGATTGCCGCCCTCGTAGCCTAGAATCGTTTTGATTTGATCGATCAAAACTGAGCTGGGGTGCAATAAAGGATGAGGAAACAGCACCTCTAACCACTGGCCTTCACGGTTACGGGTGCCGACACCAAATGCGATGCTAAACAGAGATTGCGACATAAAAAATCCTTAGGTGAAAGAGTGGTTAAAAGCGCGCCAGATGTGCAGCTTAATTAGCAAAGGCCTCGGCATATAGATCGGCTTTAAAACCGACTACAGTGCGCTCGCCCAAATCTAAAACTGGGCGTTTGATCATCGAAGGCTGTGCCAACATCAGGGTGATGGCTTTGGCTTGATCAAGATCGGCTTTGCTGGCGTCATCCAGTTTGCGAAAGGTGGTGCCGGCGCGGTTGAGTATCTTTTCCCAACCATGCTCGTTGCACCAGCGCTCTAAGTTAGCTTGATCGATACCGTCTTTTTTATAGTTATGAAAGGCATAGGTTTGACTGTGCTCATCGAGCCAGATTCGGGCTTTTTTCATAGTGTCACAGGCTGGAATGCCATAAAGAGTTAAGTCGCTCATACACACCTCGGTAATAACCTTTAAGAAATGGCTAAATTCACACGATAGACAATCGAGCCAAACATGCACAGCATACCTAGCATCAATAAGGCTACACCCCAAGAGCGTTCACGCCAGCTGTAACCAAAGGCTAAAAGGAACATGCCAATGGTGATTAAAGTGGTCATGACGTTAAGCGGGTTATCCATAAAATTCCTTACTAATAAGCATTCGATAAGTGGGTGACTGTACCACTGGCACCAGTGGATAATTGTGCAATCATACTTTCTTGTAAGGCATGGCACAGCTCTGGATCAGATAATGGCAGACCTTGGGCATCAGTGATAAAAAACACGTCTTCGACGCGCTCGCCTAAGGTGATAATTTTGGCTTTAACTAAAGCCAGATCAAACTCAAGAAAAACCCCAGCGATGCGCGCTAATAAACCGGGGCGATCCGGGGCCACTACTTCAACCACTGTATAAGGACGCTGTGCATCATTATGAATGGAGATTTGTGGAGTAAAGGAGAAGTGCTTGAGTTGGCGTGGCACACGGCGCTGAATAATGGCTGGGTAATCAGCCGGATTACGTAACGCTTCGGTTAAACCCGTACGGATTTTTTGAATACGCTCAGAATCATGGCCAATACGGTCGCCATCGGCGTCCAGCACAATATAAGTCTCAATGCCAAACTGACCTGTTGAGGTCATTATACGCGCATCTAAAGTGCTTAAGTTCAGTTGATCTAGCGTAGCCACAGTGACTGCGAAAAAGTCATGGCGGTGGACGCCATAGACAAATATTTGCGTTGCACCATCAAATTCACGCTGCGTGGTTTCACGCACTAAGACCAGCGGCTCTGAGCTGTTGCCATGTTGCAAAATCGCTTCACTGTGCCAAGCAATATCACCGGCGCTATGGCGTAAGAAATAGTCATCACCGAGCTGGCTCCAGAGTTGCTCAACCGCGTCGGGGTCAGCGCCTTCCTCGACTAGCAAACTTAAAGCTGTGGCTTGGCGTGTAGTGATTTGCTCTTCACGCTCCAGTGGGTTTTCTAAACCACGACGTAAAGCACGGCGGGTTTCACTGTAGAGCTGGCGCAGTAATTGTGCACGCCATGAGTTCCACAGCGTCGGGTTGGTGGCATTGATATCAGCCACGGTCAGTACATATAAGTAATCTAAACGGGTTTGATCGCCGACTAACATGGCGAAATTATTGATTTCGTCAGGGTCGGAGATGTCTTTACGCTGCGCAGTGACTGACATGACTAAGTGGCTGCGCACCAACCACTTCACTAGGCTGGCATCGTCCTTAGATAACTTATGCAGGGTGCAAAACTCTGCAGCAATCTCCGCGCCCACCAGTGAGTGGTTGCCGCCGCGGCCTTTGCCAATATCATGAAATAGACCGGCTAAATACAGCAGTTCAAGTTTCGGTAGACGGTCAATAATGGCGCTGGCCAAAGAGAACTTCTCGGCAAAATCAGGGTGACGCAGCTTACGCAGGTGCTTAATCAAATTCAGCGTATGTGCATCCACGGTATAAATATGAAATAAGTCATGCTGCATTTGCCCAACAATACGACCAAAATCAGGCAAGTAACGGCCTAGAATACCGTAGCGATTCATGCGCCGCAGATTCATATGGATGCCTTCTTTACAGCGGAATAAGGCTAGGAATAAGTTGATGTTACGTTGGTCATGGCGAAACTCATCATCAATTAAATGACGGTGATCGCGCAGTAGACGAATGGTTTGCGAGCGCACGCCTTTAATTTCCGGATGCTGCGCTAGTAAAACAAAGACTTCTAGAATCGCCGAGGGTGTATCGCTAAATACATAGGGGTTATAGGCTTCAATATAGCCGCCACGAATACGAAAGCGCTCATTAATCGGCGTGGGTATATCAGCGCTTTCGCTGCGCAAAATAGTTTCTTCAAAATACTGGCTGATCAGATCTGAGAGCTGCGAAATACCCATCACTACGCGGTAATATTTCTGCATAAAGTGTTCAATGGCTCGCTTGTTCTCATCATCTTCATAGCCAAACATATGCGCAATTTTATGCTGGTAATCCAGTAGTACGCGGTCTTCATTGCGTCCGGCCAGCATATGCAGGGCATAGCGTACCTGCCATAAAAACGCCCGAGCTTGGGAGAGTAGGCGGTATTCACCTGCGGTTAAAAAACCCGGAGCTTCTAAGCTGCTTAAGGTGCGCATACCAAAGCGGCGGCGTGCCACCCACATAATGGTTTGCACATCACGTAAGCCACCTGGTGAGCCTTTAACATTGGGCTCAAGGTTGTACTCAGTGTCGTTGTATTTCTCATGACGTTCGCGTTGCTCAGCATGTTTGCCGATAAAAAACTGCTCGCTGGGCCACATATATTGTGGGCCGGTTTGCTCGCGCATGGCGTCGAGCAACTGTTGCTCACCGCTGACTAAACGGCTTTCCAGCAGGTTGGTCATAATGGTCAAGTCATTGCGCGCTTCTTCTGCACACTCTTTTACCGTGCGTACGCTATGGCCCACTTCCAGGCCAATATCCCATAAAAATGTTAGGAAACTGGCGATCTGCTCATGCAGGTGCTGGCTGTTGTCGTGCTCAAGCAAAATCAGTAAATCAATATCTGAATAGGGGTGCAATTCTGCGCGGCCATAACCACCCACTGCGACCAAGGCAACCTTGCAAGCGCCATCCGCGCAGGTTTGTGCCGGCCATGCGTGGATCAGTAGTTGGTCGATAAACCAAGCACGCGCTTCGATAACCTGGTGGATATCGTGTTTATCCAGAAAACGCTGATCAAGCACCATGCGCGCATGCTCTATGGCGCTGCGAAATATGCCGATAGGTTGGGGTTGCTCAACCAGTTTGCGTTGGAATTCTTCTGGATTAAACAGTTCAAGATCCGTATGCAACATATTCAGCACCTCGCAGAGTCAGCGATTAATGTAGAGCACAACAAGAGTATGCAATGGTTAGATTAACCTGCAATTGTATAGCGTTGTAGCGAGTTTTTGTGCTTAAGGTGCTTGAGAGTCAAGCACCTTGATGCATCAACAGACTAAGAAGACTTAGCTGGGAAGGTTTCATCGTTGCGCAGGGTGAACACTTCATAACCGTCAGCGGTCACCACTAGGGTGTGTTCCCACTGGGCAGTTAACTTGCGGTCTTTCGTGATTGCAGTCCAACCATCACCGAGTAAGCGCGTTTCTTTTTTGCCCAGATTAATCATTGGCTCAATGGTAAAGGTCATGCCTTCTTTAAGCTCTAAACCGGTACCGGCTTTACCATAGTGCAGAATTTGTGGCTCTTCATGGAACACTGTGCCAATACCGTGGCCGCAATATTCGCGCACAACAGAGTAGCCATTGCTCTCGGCGTGCTTTTGAATGATTTCCCCGATATCACCGAGGCGTGTGCCCGGGCGCACAATTTCAATGGCCTTATACATGCACTCTTGGGTGACGCGGCATAAACGCTCAGCCCACTCAGAGGTTTTGCCCACTGAGAACATTTTGCTGGTATCGCCAAAGTAGCCGTCTTTAATTACGGTGACATCAATATTAATGATATCGCCATCTTTCAGCGGTTTGTCGTTGGGAATACCATGGCACACCACGTGGTTAATCGAGGTGCAAATGGATTTTGGGAAGCCGTGATAATTCAGCGGTGCTGGAATGGCTTTTTGTACATTGACAATATGGTCGTGACAGATGGTGTTGAGTTCGTCGGTGGTCACGCCAACTTTAACGTGCTCTTCAATCATCTCTAACACTTCAGCAGCCAAACGGCCTGCGATGCGCATTTTAGCGATGTCGTCAGCAGTCTTAATAGAAACGGTCATGCAATCCTCTAAGCGCATATCACGCAGAAGTAAAAAATAGAAGGGGTAATTCTAACAGAAATCCATGATTCTGTGGGCGCGCCTGTGACCTGCTGTGCTTTATTGCGGCTTATTACGCATCAATCTACGCAGGGCAAAGCGGTTGGGCTGGCATTGCTGGGCGATATCTAAGGGTAAAGGTAAGGGCTCATGACAGATCCATGCTGCTAATAATTCAGCGGCTAATGGCGCACTAATTAAACCGCGCGAGCCATGCGCAGTGTTGACGTATAAGCCCTGATGCCAAGGGCAGGGCTGTTGCAATGGCAGGCGCGCATCTTTTCTCAGGTCTGCGTAGGTCTGCATAAAAGTATCATGCTGAGCAACCGGGCCGACCAAGGGTAGATAGTCGATGCTGGTGCAACGAAATGCCGCATGACCTTGCAGTGTGGCGACATCCAGAGCATCGGTGGCGCAGTGGGTTTTCAACGACGGTGAGATCTCATGCAGTAAATCTAAATTGCTGTAATGCTCGGCCAAGGTGGCTTCCTGACTGTTTTCGCCAAAGTTAAAACTGGCCCCTAGCGTATGAGTGCCCTGACGTGCAGGAGAAATATAGCCATCGGCACAGACCACGCAGTTGATGGCTTGACTGGCTGCGGTGGCCGGTAATTGCGTGGTTTGCCCGCGCACAGGATTGAGTGGCAAATGCTGCGTTTGGCTAAATTGCGCGACATTTGCGGCGTTACACAGCACCACTACTGGCGCTTCGGTAAGCAGACCCTTCTCTGTATGTACCTGCCAGTGTTGCTTAGCATCTTGGCTCAGGGTCAGTGCGTGCTCGGTGCTTTTGAGTGTGATCAGCGGATGCTGGCTGAGGACTTGGCACAATGCCGGTGGATTCACCCAGCCGGCTTCTGGATAAAATAAACCACTGTACTCAAGCTCTACCCCAGCCAGTGCACTGGCTTGTTCGGCGCTGACTGCGTGTAATAAATCTTTAGGAAAGTGCTCGGCCAAGGTGGCAAAGCGTTGATGTTCTTTATCGTTAAATGCCAGTTGTAAGATGCCGCAGATATTCCAGTCGTCTTGGCTGAGCGTGGCCTGTTTGCTTGAGCGTTGCACTGTTTTTGCGCTGCTGAGTGATTCGAGTAAACGACGCGTGTGGCCAAAGCCCGCCAGAATAAAGCGTGACAGCTCAGTGTTATGCGCCGAGAGTTTTAAATACAAAATACCTTGTGCATGGCCTGAGGCTTCTTGGGCGATTTTTTCGTGTTGCTCAATCAGAGTGACGCGCCATCCACGCGCCGCCAAACTCGCAGCGCTGGCGCAACCAGCAAGACCTGCACCAATCACAATGGCATGGCGTTGTTCGGGCGCAAGATTGTGCTGTTCAGGGCGAGCAAACCAAGGTTTGCTGACTTTGTTAGGGGTGCCTGCATCATCTGCTGGCTGATATTGCCCAGCGAGCATTTCACGCTTACGGCCAAAACCGGGTACACGCAGCATGGCAAAACCTGCGGCAATTAAGCCACGACGGACAAAACCTGCGCTGGTAAAAGTGGCCAGTGTGGTGGTATTTGTAGCAAGACGTGCTAGCTGAGCGAAGACCTGCTCATTCCACATATCAGGGTTTTTTGAAGGAGCAAAGCCATCGAGAAACCACGCATCAATCTGGCCATCCACTTGTTGCAGCATCTGCAGTACATCACCAATCAGTAAGGTCAGGGTGATACGACCCTGATCCAGTTGGATATGTTGAAAGCCAGCATGGATGGCGATGTATTGTTCGAGCAGTTGTTCACGCAGTTCACTGAGTTGCGGCCATAAGGCTAGGGCTTGACTGAGGTCGCTGTGCTGGAGTGGGTATTTTTCCACGCTGATAAAATGCAGGCGGGTGTTGGCCGGTGCATGTTGGTTAAAGCACTGCCAAGCGCTGAGAAAATTAAGCCCAGTGCCAAAGCCGGTTTCGCCAATCACAAAGGTTGCTCGGTCCTCTAGCGCAGCAAAACGTTCCAGCAATTGGTTGTGCTGGATAAAGACGTGCTGTGATTCAGCCAGTCCTGAGGCGTTGGAAAAATACACATCATCAAATTGATTGGATACAGGCTGGCCATGTTCGTCCCAGTTCAGTTGTGCGTGATTGTTGTCTGTCATGTGCGGGCCTTGTGCTTTAAATCCAGGTGAGAAATGATGTGTGTTGCTGGGTGTTAATGTTTTTTTGCAAGTTGGGCATGCTTTTTGCTGTAGTTATAGCAGTACAGTTTAACAGACTGATTTTTGACGTTTTGAGTTGAGTATTGATTATGACTGTTTCGCTAATAACCCAACAGAGTTCGTTAAAGTTGCCTGCCGATGATGCGTCTGCAGTGACTGAGCTGCAAGCCCAGCTCGCCCAGTTTACTCGCTTGCGCGAGCAGTTTGCAGCTTCTTTGCAGTCGATACAGGCCGGTTATAAGCAACTACAGACAGAGTTGAGCTAAGGCTCCTGTGCCTGAAAACATAGCTTCTTGAATAAATGTATCTTGGGTCGTCTGTGCCTGACGTACCGCGCGAGTATTAATAGTGTTTGCAGGTCTGATGCGTGTTGCAGATGGCCTGGGTTTTCTGTGGGAAAATATACTGCCATCAAGCTCGATTAAGCTGCTGCAGTGCTAACAATACATAGGGTCAAGGAGTGCTTTGGGCTGGGTGTGGTGAGCGAAGCCATGGATGGCGTAGCGCCGAAGTTGAACCCCGGACGGGTTCGTCGACGGATTAACACCCAGCCCAAGGTACGACATACGCTGTACTCAGCAATAGACCAGATAACATGATA
Organism: Thiopseudomonas sp.; assembly: GCA_035647155.1. Taxonomy (GTDB): domain Bacteria; phylum Pseudomonadota; class Gammaproteobacteria; order Pseudomonadales; family Pseudomonadaceae; genus Denitrificimonas. Next base: position 7,806 of record DASRNZ010000135.1, on the reverse strand, counting down.
TGCGCCTGACCTACGGTGCAAGAGCCGTTTTAATCCTCAACCTTGCAGATGATTTTTTGCTACACTGCGCGGCTATTTAGTTGATGGTTATGGGCTGATTATGTTGCAGCACGATGCAGGTTGTTTAACGCATGGTATTGCTGATGCATTAGCGCAGCGTATTGTTTCCGGCGAGTTGGTGGGCGGCTATGCGCTGCGTGAAGTGGCGATTACCCAAACCTATCAAGTCAGCCGCAGCTCCGTACGTGAAGCCTTATTATTGCTGCAGCGCCGTTATTTAGTTGATATCTACCCACGACGCGGGGCGCAAGTGCGCGTGCTCACGGCGCAGAATATCCAAGATTTATACGACATCAGCACACAACTCTATATTTTACTGGGTACCTTGCTGGCGCAACGTTGGCAAACTCAAGTGCAGTTACTGCCTTTTTTAGAGGTGCGCCGCGCCATGCAACTGAGCGTACAAAGCAATGATGTAGAAGGCTTTATTCAACAGAGTTTCGCCCTAGTTAATATTGCCGCGCCTATTGTGAATAACCCCTATTTGCAGCAAGCGCTGGATAATATTATGCCTGCGGTCAGGCGCACCTATTATGTGGCGTTTAAACAGCGCAGTACGGAAATGGCGCAATTCACCCGTATTTTTGATCAGCTCCTAGTTGCGGTTCAAGCACGGCATACCGATAGAGTCAGCCAGCTCTTGCAGCTTTATGCGCAGAGAAATTGCCAGTTAGCGCTGCGTGCCTTGCCGAGAGAGCGCTGAGTTATGCGTCTAAAGAGCATTCGCCTCGCCGGCTTTAAATCCTTTGTCGATCCGACCACGGCCAGTTTTCCCAGCAATATGACTGCTGTGGTTGGACCCAATGGTTGCGGCAAGTCCAATATTATTGATGCAGTGCGTTGGGTGTTGGGCGAAAGCTCAGCGAAAAACCTGCGTGGCGAATCGATGACGGATGTGATTTTTAACGGCTCGACCAGCCGTAATCCGGTCGCTCAAGCCAGTATTGAATTAGTCTTTGATAACAGCGATGGTTCCTTGCCGGGCGAATACGCTAGTTACGCAGAAATCTCTATTCGCCGTCGCGTCACCCGCGAAGCGCAAAGCACCTACTTTTTAAATGGGGTGAAATGCCGACGTCGTGATATCACTGATATTTTTCTTGGCACCGGTCTCGGTCCGCGCAGTTACGCGATTATTGAGCAGGGGATGATTTCCCGCTTAGTCGAAGCGCGCCCCGATGATTTACGCATATTTATTGAAGAAGCGGCGGGGATTTCTAAATATAAAGAGCGTCGCCGCGAGACAGAAAACCGTATTCGCCGTACTCAAGAAAATCTTGAGCGCTTACTCGATTTACGCGAAGAACTGGGTCGACAAATTGAGCGCTTACAACGCCAAGCCGATGCGGCTGAAAAGTACCAGCACTATAAAGCTGAAGAGAAAACCCTAAAAGCACAGTTGATTGCCCTACGTTGGCAGCAGTTTGATAGCCAAGCCCGCGAGCATCAGCTGGTGATTCAGCAGCTGGAAACCGCATTAGAAGCCTGCATGGCGGATCAGCGCCAAGCCGATGCGAAAATTGAACTGTTACGTGATAGTCATCATCAGTTATCCGAGGCTTTTAACCGCGTGCAAGGTCGTTTTTATGCAGCAGGCGCTGATATTGCCCGGCATGAGCAAAGTATTCAGCATGCGCAGCAGCGCTTACGCCAATTACAGGAAGATTTAAACGAAGCAGAACGAGCCCGTTTAGATACCGAACGCCACTTAGCCAGCGACCGAGAGTTATTGCTCAGCCTGACTGAAGAGCTAGCCGTTTTGACTGAGCAGCAGGCAGCAGCGCAATTAACGGCAGAATGCTCGGCTGCGGCCTTTATGCAGGCCGAAGAGAGCATGCAGGACTGGCAGGAACGTTGGAATGTCTTAACTGAAAAAAGTGCACAGCCGCGCAATGAAGCCGGTGTACAGCGCACGCGTATTCAGCAGTTGGAACAGAGTCATCAGCGTTTGAACACTCGTCAGCAGCGTTTGCAGGATGAGCAGCACAGCTTACAAGACGATCCCTTGGCTGATTCGCCAGCTGAATTACAGCAGCAGGTTGAGGAAGGGCAAGCACGGCTGGATGAGCTGTCTGCGACTCAGCAATTACAAGCAACGCAACTGCAGGACACGCAAGAGCAATTAACCGCAAAGAATCAGCAGCAACAGCAGGTGCAAGGTCAGTTGCAGCGCTTACAAGGTCGTATTTCTGCATTAGAAGCTTTGCAGCAGGCGGCGCTGAACCCAGAACAAGGCGTGCAAGAGTGGTTAGACAGTCAGCAGTTACAACAGCAACCGCGCTTGCTGGACGGCTTAAAAGTCGAAGCGGGCTGGGAGCTGGCGGTGGAAACAGTCTTGGCGGCTGATTTACAAGCGGTGCAGATTGATAGCTGGGCTGATCTTGATCTGAGTGCTTTACACAGTGGTCATTTGCGCTTGGTCAGCGATAGCGCTGCGCTGACACCGGTTAAAAACAGTGTGCTCACTAAAGTGCAGTCTGCTGTTGTAGATGTTTCGCCTTGGTTGGCGCATGTCTACGCCGTGGACACTTTAGATCAGGCGCTGCAGTTACGCCCGCAATTAAACAGCGGCGAAAGCGTGGTCAGTAAAGAGGGTTACTGGCTGGCCGCGCATTTTTTAACCGTGCAGCGCGGCGATGAATACAGCGGCGGTGTGCTGGCGCGTGCGCAAGAATTAGAAGAGTTACTGTTAACTGTGGCTGAGTTGGAAGAACAGCAACAGACTTTAAACGATCAGTTGCACGCTCTGCGCAATGCCCGCCAGCAAGTGCAAGAACAGAGCGAACAATTGCGACGTGATGAGCAGGTTGCCCACCGGGTATTAAGTGAGCTGAAAAGCCAACTCTCAGCCAAAGTCGCACGCGTAGAGCAACTGCAATTGCGCCGTACAGCCATCACCACAGAGCTTACGGATGTCACAGAGCAGCAGCAGATCGAAGCTGAGCAAATCGCCGAAGCACGCTTATTGCTGGACGATGCGCTTGAGCATATAAGCGCGGCGGAACAACAACAGCAACACTTGCATGCCGAGCAAGGTCAGTTGCGCAGTCAGTTTGAGCAGTTACGTCAACAGGCGCAGCAGGATAAAAACGCCCAGCATCAATTGGCTTTGCGTATCAGCACTTTAACCACGCAACAGCACTCAACCCAGCAGGCTTTACAGCGTTTAGAGCAACAGTCTGCCAAGGCCAATCAGCGCCGTGAGCAGTTGCAATTAAACTTAGCTGAAGGCGAGTCACCGACCGATGAGTTACGTGCGCAGTTACAAGCATTCTTGCAGAACCGTTTAGCCATCGATGACGAGTTACGCTTAGCCCGTGCTGCCTTGGATGATGCCGATATGCAGATGCGCGAGGCTGAGCAACAACGCAGTCACGCTGAGCAAGGCGCGCAAGGAGTACGCGAACGACTTGAACAACAGCGTTTGGCGTGGCAAACCTTGGCGGTAAAAAAAGACAGCCTTAATCAGCAGCTGCACGTGCTGGAATTGGATATCCAACAGTTAATCGAACACTTACCTGCTGGGATAGAAGCAGACACATGTGAGCAGCAACTGCTTGCTGTTGCCGCACGAATTGGGCGTTTGGGTGCGATTAACTTGGCCGCGATTGAGGAGTACCGTCAGCAGTCTGAACGTAAAACCTATTTGGATGCGCAAAACGATGACTTAGTTGAAGCGCTGGATACCTTAGGTAATGTGATTGGTAAAATCGATCATGAAACCCGTAATCGCTTTAAAGAAACCTTTGATTTAATCAACAGCGGTTTGCAAGAATTATTTCCTAAAGTGTTTGGCGGTGGCCATGCCAGTTTGCAAATGACCGGCGAAGATCTACTCAGTACCGGCGTCGCCATTATGGCGCGTCCACCGGGCAAGAAAAACAGCACCATTCATTTACTCTCTGGTGGCGAAAAAGCTCTGACAGCCTTAGCCTTGGTCTTTGCTATTTTTCAGCTCAATCCAGCTCCCTTTTGCATGCTCGATGAAGTGGATGCACCACTGGATGACGCTAACGTCGTGCGTTACGCGCGCTTGGTTAAAGAAATGTCCGAGAAAGTGCAGTTTATCTATATCACCCACAATAAAATCGCCATGGAACTGGCGGATCAATTGCTGGGTGTGACCATGCATGAGCCCGGTTGTTCGCGTTTAGTGGCGGTGAATATTGAAGAAGCCGCGGCCTTGGCAGAGAGTTAGAATCATTCGAACCTGAAGGCTGCTGACAATGTTTTCTGTATAGGTTTATTGCCCAACACTTGCGCAAGGGGCTCAATACGCTCGAATATTCAGAGAGCTGCTCAGGTGGGGTTCGTCTGAGCGAGTCTGAGTAAAGAAAGGGTTTCAAGGTTTATGAGTGATCTATCAGTATCCAGCAGTCGACGCTTCTGGCTCGGCGCTTTGCATATTCTGCCATTGTGTTTGGCGGTATTACCTTGGGGTGTGTTGGCCGGGTCAATGGCTGTCACTCAGGGCTTTACCCCGTGGCAAAGTATTGGCTTGTCGGTGTTTGTTTTTGCTGGGGCCGCGCAGTTGGTCACCATCAGTATGGTCGCCGCTGGTAGTGGTTTTATTGCGATCTGCTTGACCATTCTGGTGATTACCGCGCAGCATTTACTCTATGCACTGATTTTGCGTGAGCATGTGTCCAGCTTGCCGCTAAAAAAGCGTTTACCGGTAGCGTTTTTATTGACCGATGAATTGTTTGCTGTAAGTGTCGGCAAAAAAGCCTATGACTTTGCTTACTTAATCGGTGCAGGCCTGTGTTTTTATCTGATGTGGATCGCCTTTACTGTGATCGGCGTGCTGCTCGCCGCTTCAGTACCCAACTTGGCGGAGTACCACTTAGACTTCTCCATCGTCGCGACTTTTATAGCTATTGTTGTGCCGATGATTAGACGTCTGAGTACTTTGCTGGGCGTGGTGGCTTCACTGTTGCTGTCATTGATCTTAACCAGTTTAGCGGTATCCGGTGCGATCGTGATTGCCGGATTGTTGGGCATGCTCTGCGCGGTGGTTGTCGCGCGCTGGCGTGGGGAGGCGATATGATTTGGCTGCTGATTTTTGCCTTGGCAGGCATTGTATTGTTTAACCGCTATGTGTTGCTGGAGCCGCGCTTACCGATTCGCTTGCCCAATTTGATACGCCAAGCTTTACAATATTCCGCGCCCTGTTTATTAACGGCGATTTGTGGGCCGATTTTACTGGGCGATACGGGCTTAAGTGGCTTAGCCAGTAACCCTTATACCTATGCTGCGCTATTTAGTATTGGCTGCGCGTTAGTGATTAAAAATATGTTGCTGTCGGTGTTGGTCAGTTTGGCTGGGTTTTACTCACTGCTCTACTTTATGGAACTGGCGATTTAGTGTGTCCGAGTAAAGTCAGAAAATTATCTTGCGCAATGGCTTGTACGACGTCGGCAGGCAGAGCTTGTCATTACAAGCCCGACGCAGGGATAGGCTCAGAGTTCGTTTGTTTTAATCTGTTGCGACGCAAACGGCGACCTGAGTTAGGCCGCCGATGTCTAAAGCAGGTGTGGTGTTATTGCATGCTGGCAATCACCACCGGCTTATGACGCAGTAAGCGGCTGCTTAAGCGCAGTAAAGCGATCACAGTCAGTATTTGTACTGTCGCTAGTAGAGCCACGACAATCCAGTAAGCAGGGCTAAATGCGACAACCACACCGCTTTTGACCCAAACTAAGTGCCACCAGAACATACCCATCACAAAAATTGCAACGCCAGGACAGATCAGTCCAAAGCTAATGGGGTTGCGCTGATCACCTTTAAAGTGCGACTTCAAATAGCCATTGAGCTGCATCACACGGTAGCCCAGCAGCATAATGCCCAATTGCAGCATATAAATACTGGTCAGCATAATAAAGACTTTGCTGGGCACCATGGGTGCAGCAAAGTGATGGCTTAAACCATGCTGCATGCGCACCCACTCAATGCCCAGTAGCGTCATAATAGGAACTAACATCCAGATACTGGGCGTAGCTTGAGGCTGTAGACCATGCTGCATCATTGCTTGTAGGCCAGAGATTAATACCAGCAGGCCAGTAACCAGTGCCACCATTAAGAACAGGATCGAAAATGTACTGGCTAAAATGGCGACGGTTTGTGAATGCGACATTGCCGCTGGAGCTGAAAATCCTACAGACAGCATGGCAAAGGTAAACACAGCAATCAGCGGTGACAGGTTATTATGCTGATCAGTACGGTAACCACCGCTGACGAGCATTTTGCTTAAATAACGTCCGTAAATACGTAAGGACCAGTAGCCCAAGCTCGCAAAGGCTAATAAGGCTAAAGGAAACATGTATTCAACCACTGACCACAGACCAGGCACTAAGACGGCACCTAAGGCAAAGCAGACGTTGACCGTCATGGCTAAAGCCAAGGGTTGGGTCATCAACTGGACTTCATCAGGTGAGTTTAACCAGTAGGAATAGTGCTCTGTAGCCTTAATTGCACGGTGTTCACGCAAGTTCCAAATTACCAGCACAAAGTGCAACAGTGCCAGTAGCACCATGGCCACAACCGCTAAAATTGCTAACGGGCGGACTCCGGTAGGCAAATCAACAGTGCCTTGCAGTACCGCAGATATATGCTCCCATGTGGGCATTGGAAAACCGGCGTGCGGCACCATCCACATCAGGTACATAAAAAATGAAATTGATAGGCCGCCAGCACCGAGCGCCGAAAGCCAGTAGCTTGGGTGCCAGGGTTGTTCAGGGTCGCGTCTAATCATGGTGAATCTCCCTATTTAAATAAGCGACTAAACTCAGTAGCCTTTTTAGCGCAGAGCGACAGATTGATCAGCCGCTGAGTGCGCACTTGCCATCGAGGTGTAGCGTTATTTTGATGGCAAAAATCCCCAGCACCGTTACCGATGCTGGGGTTTTCACAAAGTATCTTAACCCTTAAGTCACTTTGTCTTACAGTTGCTTGGTACAGAAGTAGAAATCAGTGCACTCGTACTCACCTGATTTAACGCGCTCATCGGCTGCAGCTGCAGTGGCTGCGGGTGGCACAATTACGCGTTCGCCTGGTTTCCAGCCTTCAGGTGTTGCAACGTTGTGCTCATCACTGGTTTGCAGTGCATCCAGTAAACGTACAAACTCATCAATTGAGCGGCCATTGCTCATTGGGTAGTAAACCATGGCGCGTAAAATGCCATTGGGGTCAATGATAAAGGTCGCACGCACTGCTGAAGTATCTGCAGCACCAGGGTGGATCATGCCATAGGCACGAGCAACATCCATTTTTAGGTCAGCAATGATTGGGAAAGGAATGGTCACGCCAAACTTCTCTTCAATATTGCGCATCCAAGCAATGTGCGAGTGGGTGCTATCGATAGACAAACCTAATAGCTCACAGTTACGCTTGGTGAATTCTGGCTCTGCTTTAGCAAAAGCAACAAATTCTGTGGTACACACTGGAGTAAAATCAGCTGGGTGTGAAAACAACACCAACCATTTACCTTTATAATCATCTAAGCACTTGTCACCGTCTGTAGTTGGCGCATTGAACTCTGGTGCGCGCTCGTTTAGACGTGGTAAACCATATACAGCAGTATCAGTCGTTTGCATGGTGTCTCTCCTGGGTTGTTTGTTTAACTTGTGACTAATATAGCATGCGAGAATATATAATAAATTATTATATATTAATTGTTTTGATGGTTTTTTGCTATCAGGCAGGGCTGTGCCAGAAGGCGATAGAGCGGGGGGAGGGGTGGTGCTGCAC
>DASRNZ010000134.1:0-12868 GCA_035647155.1 Thiopseudomonas sp. | reverse complement strand
CTAAATGCAAAAAAGGATGAGAAACCAAAAGGGAGCGGTAAGCATAGAATTTGTATTCGTTTTTATTGTTTTTTTTATGCTGTTTTATGGCATGGTCAGCTTGGTATTCCCACTATTGCTCAGCGCAACCTATGAAGAGCTGTCAGCAGAAGCCTTACGAGAAGCTGTAGTCACCCGCTCTCAGAGTTCTGAAGTAGGTGAAATTAACTCCGCAGTGGACGCAGTCATTGCGGACAGCTGGTTACCGAATAACTGGCGTCAATTTTGTAGCGGTTATGGTGATAGTTTTTTTAAAAAAAACGGGACAGAATGGAGCGTATGCATTGCTCATAACAGCCCATCCAGCATAACCCCTCAAATTAGTCTACTTGGTTTGGATATAATCAAGTTACCAAAAACGATAAGCGGTAAAGCTGTTATAGCTTTTAATCAGTAGGGAATAATGATGCTTTATTTAAGTTCGAGTCAACAAGGCCAGCGTGGTGCTTTCAGTATTATGGCGGCTGGCACCTTACTTATGTCTCTACTATTTCTAGTACTTACACTTGATAGTGGCCGCCTCTATATGGAGCAACGCCGGTTACAAAAAGTTGCTGATACAGCTGCACTAGAAAGTATTGCTAGGATAGAAAATGGTAATTGCTTAAGTTCGCCTACTGATGCAGATTTATTTGCTCGAGATAATGCGGCACGTAATAGCTTCCTAACTGACGCCAAACAAAGTATGAATGTAAGCTGTGTCGATCTAACCAGCGAAAACGGTCTCATAGTCGTCAATAAGAATAAAGAAGGTGGTACTGTCGAAGGCCGTGCAGTACAAGTTGAAACCTATCATGAAGTGCCCGCCAGCTTAATTATTAAAGCGCAAAGCATATTTAGCAGCATTCCGGCTACAGTCAAATTATCAGCTTCTGCAGTCGCAGAGAGGGAAGAGCCTAGCGCTGTATTTAGCGTTGGTTCTCAGCTCCTGCGTTTAGAAAACAACAAGCTTCTTGGGCAACTTTTAAAAGCAGTCGGATTAAATCCAGAAGTATTAACACTGCTCGATAAAGATGGCCTAGCCAGCGCTAAAATTACGCCTGCAGGCTTGCTTAAGGCTCTGGGTGTTAATGTTGGTATCCATGAGCTTAAGGTTTTAAGCCCACAAGGCTTAGTGGATTTAGTCGACACTAAAGTTGGCCTGCTCGGTATTTCAGAACTGTTAAATGTTTCAGCAGAGGTTGTCGGCAATACGGCAGCGGTTGGCCTAGACCTCGACTTACTAAGACAAGAAATATTATCCTCACCGCTTATCAAGGATATACGGCTCAACCTACTAGGCTATGGTGACCAACCCGGACTGCTTACACTAGACACACACAGCCTAGAACCTGTTGGCTCTGCACTTGATGCCACAATTAACCTTGGGGAAATAATATCGACAGCAATTTTTATTGGTGTACAGGAAGCCGGCCGCAGTGTGGTTATTCCAGGCCTTAATTTATTAGGACAAACCGTTGAATTAGGTATTGTTGAGCCACCCTCTATTGGTATTGGCCCCGTGGGCACACAAGCCTACAACGCACAAATTAGACTCTATCTTGGCGTGGACACCAACAATCTGCTGGGTGGTATTCTCAGTTGGTTAACCGACACAATACTGGGTACACGTGTCAATCTGCCAATATGGATTGACGTGGTATCGGGCCACGGTACATTAGAAGAAATCAGCTGCGATACTGAAATCCCAACTGTTGATATCTCAGTAGAATCAAAAATTTTAAACGTGTGCATTGGTAAATTACCTGATGATTTAAAATGGTCTGGCTCGGCTAGTTGTGAGTCGAACCTGCAAGAAGATGAACTGATTAGACTGCTACATATTCCTATACTCAGTGGTAAATCCCACATTCCTGCGCTATCTCATTCTGAGTACCTAGAAGGCATGGAAGCTGAAGAAACTGTATCAACTGGGCCCAACAAATTAGCTCTGGGTAATACTGTTGAAGGCGTAGTGGATGGGCTGCTTGATCTACTTAGCGGTCTCTTTCGTAGACCGAATGCTGCAAGCGGTGGTTCGGATTTAGATTACAGTCAAGCCGGGCAAGATATGCTGACAAAGAACCTTGCTATACAATATTTGCAAGCCAGCGCATTGCCAGGTGGTGCGTATAATATTAAAAACGCAACGAAGTTAATACTTGAGGGCAGTGACGAACTCAATGAAGATGGACAGCAAGTCATCCCTCCTTTAGTAGAAAACTGGTCTATCCCAAAAAGTATTCCTACAACATGTGTAGTGGGTGCTTGCTCATCCAAAAACTGGACAGACGGCACCTTTAAAGAGGCCTTTAAGGCTTATAGTGAACCTCACGGCCTATTAGATGTACTAGGTATTTCAACATTCGATAATGGCTACCGTAGTTGTGGCGGCTTACTCTCAGCTCTCTTAGCATGGAATTCATGTACCGAACATAATCTTGTTAAACTTTTACAAGAGAAGCCCGGTGGACTAAATCTCAATCAGAGCAGTGATGGGCTAAGTATTGTCAGCACAAATCCCGGTGTAAACTGCAGTGGTATTTTATGCATGATGCTCAAGCCTGTGATTTTATTACTAAAACCTATCCTTAATGGTGTAGGGTTATTACTTCATGAAATTATTGCAAATGTTCTAGGCTTAGAGATCGGCAGAACAGATGTAACTGTTCACTCAATCAGCTGTGGCGCACCAAGGCTGGTAAGGTAATGAATGGATTTAATTTTAGATCTAAACAAGCAGGAGGCTTAACTAGATATAAACATATGCAGACTATAAAAAAACAGCGTGGAGCTATTGCAATAGAGTTTGCTGCTCTATTTACTATATTCTTTATTATCGTATATGCGATTATTGCCTACAGCATACCCCTACTACTGACCTTAACTTTTAAGCAGGTCAGTAGTGATGCTGGCAGGGCAGCAATTCGTGTTGACCCAGCCTACTCTCAATATGAACAAAAGGTCAGCGAGGAAGTCACTAAAGTAGTCGAGGGAAGTTGGCTGCCTTCAAGCTGGGTCAGCCCTTGCGACGGACAAGCATCTTATAGCTCTCTTAGCTTTGATGAAGATTCTGATCGCTACACTTTAAAAGTGTGCTTACAACGTGAATACGGCAGCACAGGCACAGCGTCACAAAGAGCTATTATTCCAACGATTAATATTTTGGGTATGAAAATACCTAACTTACCGGAAGTCGATGGAAAAACTGTAATACGCAGTCACACGACAGTTAGACTTTAAAAAACAACTCTACTGTTATTATTCGCACTAATAATAGGCACATCAACCCTTCAGATTGATGTGCCTATTATGCTGAACCCGCACCTAATGCAATTGCTAGCCTAGTACGACTTGGCATGTTGGTCGCTTTCAGTACTTGCGATACATAGAGTTTTACTGTGTTCTCAGAAATTCCAAGCTCGCATGCAATCTGATAGTTGGTCATACCTTGGCCGATCAGCTGAGCAACTTCGACCTGCCGTGGTGATAAGAGTGATAAGCCTGGTACTGCAGCCTGTTGGTTACTCAGATTTTTACCCCCTAAGTCAACACTGTCCTGCCCTGTATTCCACTTATCAACACCCGCCTGCAAATCCAAGAGAGTTGATGTCATTTCAGATAATCGATCTGTAATCAGCTGAGCGCTCATGACTTTACGTTGGCTAATCAGAGTCTGCTGTAAATTTTTTACACCATCAAGTAATGCATTAAGATCCAGCGGCTTAGAATAATAATCTGATATCCCTGCGCGTAGAGCTGCAACGATATCTTCCTTGTCAGCATCCCCTGTGAATAAGATACTGCCAAGCACACGCTCTTTGCGTTTAGAGCGATTAAGCATTTCAATCAGCTGGATGCCATTCACTTCAGGCATTCTATAGTCACTTAAAACAATACTTATGTGCTCGTCTTCATGAAATATTCTAACGGCCTCACTTGAACTTGTGCAACCAATACAGTGCAACCCTGCACTTTCAAAAAACTCTACAAGTTCCTCAACAATAAAAGGCTCATCATCTACAACAAGTATTTTGTCCATTTTTTTGCAAGACCCCTTTAATGGTTAGTATCGTCCGAAGATTTTATGTCTATAAAATCAGCTGAAGCGCAGTAACAGGTGAAATAAAAAGTATTAGCTATTTATACTGGGATAGAGTAACAAATTTACACACATTTTGCTTGATAAAAATGACTGCAATGCACCTAGTATAACTCAGCCAATTTTTCAAAAAACAAAACATAAAGTCACCATTAGACAGCAACTGCCTTATCAACTTATTGAGCTTGGTCACTCATAAAGCAATCTGTAAAAAGTTTAACTAAAGTATTAAAACACACACAACATACCAAGGTATCTATATACAACTAGATAATGGCATTATGCCTTAAATTATGTTCTTATATAGCTATTAAATCACACATTACTAGGGATGGTTTATAAGATACAAAACAAACACTTATGAAAAACTCTATCGATATTAAAACAATTCCTATTATTACTGAGCACTGTAAAAAAAAGCATCAAATTGATCACTTTAAAAGTACACTTGATAAAACTCTAGATGCTATTTTGTTTGTTAGTGCAAACACATTTAAAATAACCTCTAAGAATCTAGGCGCACAAGTTGATATTGATAGATTAAGATATGAGGATGGATTAGATCTTGCTACATTACTGCAGCAGTCTAAAGAGCCTATGGGTATTATTAATCCCAATATGCTGATCATACATTGCAACGAAGCTGCGGTTGAACTCTTTGATTTAAGTGATCGCAAGTCTTTACTCGGCCGCTCAGCCATTGATATTTCTCTCCCATCACAATCAACACAGAGCATGTATACGCGTAGTAAAATTTATCTAAAAAAAGCACAAACTGAAGGTTATCAACGTTTTGAATGGCTGCATAAAACTGCTCATGGTAAAAATAAAACCATTGAAGTAACCTTAATCCCTGTCGTCTATCTAGGTGAGCCATGCCTACAGGTCGTTTGGCGTGATCTTACAGAAATCAAACAAAAAGAATTTAAAATTAAGCAATTAGCTTATTTTGATACGCTGACAGGGCTGCCTAATAAAAATTTGTTTACTGAGCGAGTTACAGATTTATTAAAGTTCTCCTCAAAACAAAAGCATCACATTGCTATCGTTTATCTAGAACTGACTAACTTAGAAGATATTAACCAAACAATGGGGCCTGCTGCTGGAGAAGAACTGATCAAAGCAGCCAGTCAGCGCTTACTCAGTGCAGTCGGTAACACTGATGTTCGAGCCAACGCAGAGTTGGCAAGTGCTGATTTTTATCAAACCCCAGGCAAATACAGTATCGATCGCGACTTTCATGTCATTGCGCGCGTTGGTACTGATGTATTCGCATTCGCCGCTGCTATCTCATCACCTGCAGTCGCAAATACAATGGTAAAAAGCGTACAAGAACTATTTAGTCAACCTTTTTATATTTATCGATCACAGATCAAAGCCAATGCAATAGCAGGTGTTGCACTCTATCCACAAGATGCACATAGCTTTGAAACGCTATCTAAGGCAACCAATATAGCTCTGAGCCAAGCAAAGCAAAATGACTTACCTTACTGTTATTTTAATACTCGAGTCAGCCAGCAGATACAAAAAAAGTCACTGATAATTAAGCGCTTAGAAAGCACTCTGCACAGCACGCCAGATCAGTTATCTGTGAGATTTCAACCACAAGTTCGCCTAAGCACAGGTCAAATAGCTGGAGCAGAGGTGTTATTGCGCTGGAATGATAAAGAATTGGGGCGAATCTCACCTGCTACATTTATTCCATATGCACAAGAGCGTGGTTTAATTAATAAAATAACTCAGCATATTATAACTATCGTTAACCAAGAAATATGCAACTGGAAGTCGCAATATAATATATGTCTAAATAATCTAGGCATCCGCTTAGCTATTAAAATTTCAGCCAAAGAACTCATAGATGATAATTCAATGGATAAATTAGCCTCACTTATAATTGAGTCAGATTTATCACCAAAAAACTATACCTTAGAGGTTAAAGAAATAAGTTTAGTGCATGATGCAGATAAATTTATCGCAACACTTAATAAGCTCAATCAAATGGGATTTATGTTAGTTATCGATGATTTTGGTACAGGGCACTCGCCCTTAAACGTCTTAACAGAAATCAATGCCGATATATTAAAAATTGATATGCAATTTATTTCATCAATGCTCAAAGATAAAAACAGTTTAGCGATGGTTAAAACTATTATTGCTCTAGCAAAAACAGCAGGTAGAAAAACTCTAGCCCAAGGTATTGAAAACAAAGAAACCGCGGATGCGCTTATCGAGTTAGGCTGTGATTACGGTCAAGGCTACTTCTTTAGCAAGCCACTCACAGCACGCACTTTTGAAACAAACTGGTTACTCAAGTCATCCGAGAACCTATAAAAGAGCAGGGCATGCGCCTTTATAGGCTCTCGGATTCAATAGAGCTGATAACTTAATGCAGCTTCATACGTGGGTGCGTACGCCGACCAATGCGGTCACTGAGCATAATTAAACCTGTACGAAAGAAGCCATAGAGCACCACTTGATGCATGCGGTATAAAGAAATATAGAACATGCGGGCCATCCAGCCTTCAACGTTTACCGTACGCATAAAGCCTCCCATAATATTACCCACTGCACTGTAGTGCGACAGTGAGACAAGGGAGCCGTAATCACGGTACTGATAACTGGGTAGCGCCTTACCCTCAAGCTTGAGAGCCAATGCTTTATTTAAGAAACTGGCTTGCTGATGTGCTGTTTGCGCTCGCGGTGGCACATTTTTATCACTGCCTTCACTCAGTGGGCACGCAGCGCAATCGCCTAAAGCAAAAATATCTTTATCCTGCGTGGTCTGTAATGAGCTGTGCACCACCAGTTGATTAATACGGTTAGTTTCCAAGCCATCCAGTTCGGTTAAGAACTTTGGCGCTCGTACACCAGCGGCCCAGACTTTAAGCGACGCGGGAATAAACCCACCATCACGCGTATGCATACCCTCAGCGGTGATTTCTTCCACTGCGGCAGATAGCTGAACCTGTACGCCCAATTTAAGCAGTTGCTGATGAACTTCACCGGCGACTTTCTCAGACAGAGCAGGTAAGACACGCGGCCCCGCTTCAATAATAGTAATGCACATATCGTCAGGTTTAATATTATCCAAGCCATAGGCGGATAACTGCTGCGATGCATGGCGCAATTCTGCAGCCAACTCAACACCCGTGGCACCCGCACCGACAATGGCGATATTCACCGTATTGCCATCACTATCCTTGGCATGCGCGCTGAGATACTCACCGAGTAAGCGTCGATGAAAGTTAATGGCATGCTGTGGGCTATCAAGAAAGATACAATGCTCAGCTGCACCCTTGGTACCGAAATCGTTGGTTAAGCTGCCCACTGCAATCACTAAAGTGTCATAACTTAGGCTACGTGCCGGTACTAATTCATGGCCTTTCTCATCCAGCGTGGCGCTTAACTCAATCATTTTAGTTTGGCGATCAATACCTGAAAATCGACCAATCTGAAACTCAAAATAATTCCATTTGGCTTGCGCAACATAATTTAATTCATTGTCGGTGCTATTCAGTGAGCCGGTAGCCACTTCATGCAAGAGAGGCTTCCAAATATGGGTTAGATCCGCATCCACTAGGGTGATTTTAGCTTTCTTGCGTTTACCTAAGGTGCGGCCCAAACGTGTCGCCAGCTCTAAACCACCAGCGCCACCACCGACCACGACAATGCGATGTAACATGCTATTCAGCCTATAAAATGATAAATATTTTCACCACTATACAATTAAAAATCGAGGTAAAGCAGTGTTCTTTATAGCCTACACTAAAGCACTAGAAAACCAGCCTAAACTGCTCAGCACCCCAACTGCTGCAGCCTAAGCACAGGCCAATACGCTGCGCTTAGGCGTGCTCAACCTGCAGTCGTTAGCCATCTTAGGCAGGTAAGGTCTGGCCACTACCACCCATTTCACTGGGTACATCACGCATTTTGGGTAAGCCATCATCCATACGCAGCACTGTTTCTTGGTAATGCACATGCACAGCTGGCTGAAAATCCAACCCTGGAATAATCGCTGCGTAAACATCAGTTAAGCCCATTTCAGGATGTTCGGTCAGCACATGGCCACCGCACAGAGAACACCAGCAGCGCGTACTTTGTGGCGTTTGCTTATAGCGGGCTAAACTCTCATGCCCTTGATCAATACGGACTGCATCAGGCTTCCATAAAGTAAAAGCATTCACTGGGCCCGCAGACCAATGCCGGCATGATTCACAATGACAATAACCCATTGCTTGCGGCTCGCCCGTGACAGTTAAACGTACTGCACCACAAAAACATTGCCCGTGATATTCAGTTGCCTGAGTCATAATTCACCTCATTGAAAATCATATGAGCACCTTTGTAGCACTGCAGCTGACAGAGCAACAATAGGCCGAAAAGGGCTTAAACACTATCCAATAGTCGCCCTAGACCAAGTGATGAAGAACTGAGCTGTGCAATGTTATTAAAATAATAAGCATGAGCCTAAACAACTTAGTATGCACAATAGAGTGCCCATCCTATAAGCTAGGCAGAGCAGCCTATGATTCGTGAACATCGATGCTTATTTATATTTTGGAGCAGTTATTGTGAAATATGTATCATTTTTATTATTGTCGTTATTACTGAGCAATACCGCTTACGCTCAAGACCCCGCACCCATTGCTGCGGCCTATGTCAGCTTAAGTCCAGCGCTGGTGGGTAATTACGGTGCAGGCACTAAATTAAAATACTACAAAGCAGATATAGCATTGCGAGTTAAGCCTGAAAATGTTGCTAAAGTTGAGTATCACGAACCGTTGATTCGAGATCAGCTGATTCAGCTATTTGCTCAGCAAACGGATGAGGCTATGCAAGAACAGGCAGGTAAAGAGGCCGTCAGACAAGCCGCATTAAAACAAGTGCAGCACGTGCTTAGTCAAGAAGAAGGACAACCACTGGTTGAAGATTTATTATTTAATAACCTAGTAGTACAACCTTAATACTTAACAAACCTGCCGTTATTGCAACGGCAGGTTTGTATTACAACTTAGAATTTGTAGCGAATACCAACTGAAGCGAAATCGACATTGTAGTCATCCGCTACATCTTTATAACGCTCATATTCAGCAACAACGTCAAGCTCTGGAGTCAGTGCGTAACCTGCACCAATACCTAGCGAAGGAACCCACTCGCGGTCTTTACTGCTGACGGAACCTAAACCAGCAGCTTTAATTTTAACTTTTGTTTCCATTTTGTGATAGCCGGCTTTTGCAAATAACTTGAAGTCGTCCAACGGCAAGGTACCAACGATATTAGCACCTAAACCTCGTGTTTCAGCAGTACCTTTGGCGTTGTAAGCATTACCAAAATTATCAACCACATAGCCTTTATCTTTAGGCTTGCCTAGATCAGTATATTGCGCTTCTAACGCGACATATTGATTAGCTTGTAAACCGACAACAACTTTATGTCCAAATTTTTTATTTGTATTGAACCCTTTTGAATCAGTTTGACCCACACTACCTGTCACATAACCGGATACGTCATTAGCCTGAGCTGCCGTTGATGCCAATCCGAGCACAACTGCAGTCAACAATACTTTTTTCATCATAGTGAAATCCCCTGAGTAATAAGTCTTTATAAACAGCTCGCAGTGTACTCGAACAACGAATTATAGCGAGTAAACAGCACAAGCTACGGAGCAATTATTATTGCCGCATAAGCATGCTACACCGTGCTATACAGTGCAATAACTGAAGAGATTCTAAAGGGTATAGGCTTGATATTATAGCGACCCATGCGTTCTAAGCATATGAGCCTAGTAGAGCAGGACAAGCTGCAGACTCAAGACTCAAAAACGCGATGAGGCAGCTAGAGGTTAGGATTGACTGAGCAACTCACTCAATGCTTACACCGAAAAAACCTGCCGCTATGCTAGCGGCAGGTTTAGATGTCAGCTTAAAAACTGTAGCGTAGGCCAACTGAAGTAAAGTCGGCATCGTGTTTGAAGCTCAGTTTATCACCATCAATGTTAACTTTTTTGTTAGCAAGACCTTGATAACGCTCATACTCAGCAACAACAGAAAGCTCTGGCGTCATATCATATGCAGCACCAATCCCCACTGACGGAGACCATCTACGCACCGTTTTACTATTCGAGTTACTGAAACTGTCGCTAAAGCCAGCAATAGAAACAGCACCATTTGCTTTAAAGGTGCCTTTAGTACGCATTAAGTGATATCCCGCTTTAGCAAAGATTGTAAAGTCTTGAATAGGATATTTACCAACAATATTTCCACCAAAACCTCTGGTTTTCAAGTTGAGTTTATCGCTAAATCCAATAGAGTTACCGGCACCATCGTTACCTGCAAAGCTGCCCTTGTAATTCGCTTTACCTAAATCAATATATTGCGCTTCCAGTGCAATATAAGGATGAACATTTAAACCTACTACAATTTTATGGCCCGGACTTGCACGGTCACTTGATGTGCGGTCACCAAATTCTTTATAAAAACTTTGTACTTCTTTAGCTACTTTTGGCTTGTTAGCCGTTATATGACCAACGCTATAAGTCGCATAACCTGAAATATCATTAGCCTGAACCGCAGTGGCTGCTAACCCTAGTGCCACTGCAGCTAATAATGTTTTCTTCAACATAGTGAAACTCCCTGAATAATAATGTTTTTATAAACGGCACACAGTGTACAAAAATAGACAGTGATATCTAGTTGTAAGATGTATATAAGCCGTTAGATTTTATTAAAAACAAATGCTATTCAAGAAGCTTTACAAGCAACATAATCTAACTTACACAGTTTAAATATATCAATGCGCCACTATAGCTATGTAGCCTTCCAAAAAATCGTTATTTATATATTTTTGATTATTACAACCACTGATAAGCCTGCTGTAAATGCACAGCTATCTGCTCAGCGCCAGCACTCTCTAAGTGCGGAGCCTCAGCAAGGCAGGGTGCGCTAATATGCTGTTTGAGAAACTCAATATTTTCCGCCAAACGCGCGCAATCTGGATCAATCACATTCGCCACCCAACCGGCTAGCTCAAGCCCATCATTGCGAATCGCTTCCACAGTCAATAATGCATGATTAATACAGCCCAGCTTTACACCTACCACTAAAATAACCGGCAGATTTAGCGCGACAGCAAAATCCGATAAATACTCAGTAGCAGAGATAGGGACGCGCCAGCCGCCGGCACCTTCAATTAAGGTGAAGTCAGCCTGTTCTTGCAGGATCACTTGAGCGGCTTGATATAAATCTGTCACCCGCAACTCAACACCCGCTTCGTGTGCGGCAATATGCGGAGCAATCGCCGGTGCAAAAGCGTAAGGATTAATCTGGGGGTAGGGCAGCCGCAGAGTACTTTGTGCAATTAACGCGAGGGCATCGCTATTACGCAAACCTTCTGCAGTCATCTCACAACCTGAAGCCACAGGTTTCATCGCTAAGGTGCTGCATTGCTGCTGTTTGGCTGCATACATTAAACCTGCTGTTATCGTAGTTTTGCCGGCATCAGTGTCTGTGCCGGTGATAAAATAAGCTTGGGTCATACTGAGCTCTCTTTGCGTAATACGCCATAAATAACCTGCCAAGTGGCCGGCAAACCCTGCGGCTGACGATAGTTCTCATAAGCATCCAACAGGCGCTGCAAGCCCTGTCGACCGACTAAGCCTGGTGCACGCCCTGCTTGCAGATGATCAGCGCCCAAATACTTGAGCTCATGAGTCAGATCGCGCACCTTGGCGTAATGGTAGGTATGCGTATGACAATGCACATCCAGTAGCTGCAAACCACAACTTGCGGTGAAATCTTGATAGAGGCTCAGCGGCCTGAACTGATTGACGTGGGCTAAGTTATCCACAGCCTGCCAGCTATGGCGCAGCTCGATCAGTGAGCCTTCCGCCAGACTGCTAAATAACAACACACCGCCCGGTTTCAGCACGCGTTTAATTTCACTCAGCACACGAGGAAAATCAGAGCACCATTGCAATGCAAGACTACTGAACACCAGATCCTGGCTGTTATCTTGCAACGGCAGTTGTTCAGCATCAGCACAGATATAACGGATCTCTGGACAGCGTGTACGGGCAAAATCCAACATGCCCTCAGCTAAGTCCAAGCCTATGCCTTGCGCGCTGGGCCAACGCTGTTGCAGTTGCTGACAGAAGTGCCCCGTGCCGCAGCCTATATCCAGCCACTGCTGCACCGCTGTTTGTGCTGTTAACGGATGGCTCTGCTGCTCAGGCAACAAACTTAATAAGCGTGCACCGACCGCACGTTGAAAATCAGCCACGCTGTCATAGGTTGTTGCGGCTCGTGAAAAAGCGGCAGCCACCTGTTGCTTGCAGGATTGTGGAGCAGGGCGTTCAAGCATGCTGACGATCCTTGATAAAAGCGACAATAGATTGCGCCAGCACCTGTGGCTCAGCAACAACACTGGCGTGACTGTGCCCTAGTAACTCAACTGTCGCGTGCGGGTTTAATCCACGCAATGCATTGGCCGCGCTAGGTGGTACTAAGGCATCGGCCTCAGCGAAGAGATGCAACTGCGGTCCTGCAAAGGTGCGTATGGCATTGCGATTATCCAGCTCAGCTAATAGATCCAAACCAGCCAGCGCGCTAGCTAATTTTTCCACCTGCACCAGCGCATGCAATTGCCGCGACAGCTGACGTGCTTGCTCAGACCCTTGGCTGCATAACAGCGCAAAGCGCTTTAATCCTGTAGCAAGATCATCGCTACATAACTGACGAAACTCAGTAAAAA
>DASRNZ010000133.1:0-5228 GCA_035647155.1 Thiopseudomonas sp. | reverse complement strand
ATTTAAATCTATTCTGACTTATTTACTTCTATTTAGTCACTTATGTTATTAAGCTGTGCGGTAAATAAAATGAGCTTGGCAGCGTACTAGGCTG
The DNA here is from genome assembly GCA_035647155.1 of Thiopseudomonas sp. Taxonomy (GTDB): domain Bacteria; phylum Pseudomonadota; class Gammaproteobacteria; order Pseudomonadales; family Pseudomonadaceae; genus Denitrificimonas. Next base: position 5,134 of record DASRNZ010000133.1, on the reverse strand, counting down.
AATCAAAATCATTGGCACATATTAAAAGATGCCAAACCTAATCATGCATCACGGCAATTGTATTTGTCTGAGGGAGTACGGCTTATGAGAAAGTGGCCATTAACTATAATTATCGCAGGGGTCGGTGGACTCGCAATTGCGTTTTCTTTGGCGCAAGTACTGCCAAGTTTACGCACCACTACCAGCGCTATTGAAGTCAACATTAACGATCCTGAACTGATCAAAAAAGGCGAATACGTTGCGCGCACAGCAGACTGCGTTGCATGTCATACCACGTTAGGTGGCGCAGACTTTGCCGGTGGCTTGCCGATGCTGACCCCACTAGGGGCAATCTATTCAACCAATATCACCCCAGACAAAGAAACCGGCATTGGTAGCTATACCTTTGACGATTTTAATAACGCCACCAAACACGGCGTGCGTCAGGACAATAGCGCGCTCTACCCTGCGATGCCGTACCCGTCTTACCAAATTATGCCAGACGAAGATATGGCTGCGATGTACGCCTACTTTATGTCAGGTGTAAAAGCCGTTAAACAAGAAAACAAACCCAGCGAAATGCCACCGATTCTAAACTGGCGCTGGCCGCTAGCGTACTGGCAAGCGATCTTTGCGCCAGAGCGCGAGTTTGTTGCCGAAACAGATGATGCCGTACTGGCACGTGGTCAGTATCTGATTGAAGGCCCAGGCCACTGTGGCTCATGTCATACCGAACGTGGTATTGGTTTCCAAGAAGTCGCCTTATCCAATGCTGACTCTGAAGAGTTTTTAAGCGGTGCAGTGATTGATGGCTGGCGCGCAAAAAGCCTACGTGGCGAGCATGACGGTTTAGCAATCTGGAGCACTGATGAGCTGGTCGATTTCTTTAAAACCGGCCGTACTGATATCACCGCTGCGTTTGGCGCAATGGCTGAAGTGGTTGAGCACAGTACTCAGTATATGACTGAGGACGATCTGTATGCGATGTCTGCCTACTTGAAGACTCTAAGCCCTAAACCGGGCGAGCCCGTCACTGTGCCTGCGAAAGTCGACGTGACCACACAGAAGCTGATGGATGGCGTTTACGATTCACGCGGTGCGATTTTATATGCGGAATACTGCCAAGTCTGCCACCGTGCTGACGGTAAAGGTGTCCCACGTATCTTCCCGGCACTAGAAGGCAACAGCGCGGTATATTCACGTGATGCTGACTCCGTACTGCAAATCACCCTAAGTGGTGGTCGCATGCCTAATACCAAGCATGACCGTATGGCCTTTACTATGCCTGAATTTATCAACCTCAGTGATGCGGACGTTGCTGAAGTGGTGAACTACATTCGTAATAGCTGGACCAACCAAGGCAGCAAGGTTGATGTGGATGATGTGGTGCAAATGCGTCACTTCCTCAGCAAAAAACCAAAAACAGGTACCGACGTTGCACCTGATCTTAGTATTCCTGCTGCAGGAACAAGGAGCCAAATGTGAACAAATCACTCTTAAATCTGCCTGATGTTGCCAGCATAAGCTCTCTGCGTTTACCGATCACAGTGCTTGCAGCTGTCTGTGCATTTGCAATCAGTGGCTGTGACTCACCTAAGCCGATTGAGCGTAATGCAACAGAATTTGATCTTGTGGTCACTGATGATGCCAACGTAGACATCGGCACGTACATTCTTCCGCAAGATACCTCCATCTTGAAAGAACCCAATGCTGATCAGATTTTCTATGGCAAGCGCCTCTTAAATGAAACCAAGCGTCTGATGCCTGAGCATGTGGGTGCGCAGATGAACTGTAATAGCTGCCATATCTCACAAGGTAAAATCCCGCTGGGCGACCCGTACATCAATAGCTTTAATACCTATCCACGGGTGATGCCGCGCTCAGAGAGCATGGTTGATTTAGAGCAGCGCATTAACGGTTGCTTCCAACGCTCCATGAACGGCAAACCGGTCGACCGTGAGTCAGAAGAAATGCAGGCGATGGTTGCCTATATGGAATGGCTCTCACAAAACGTACCTAAAAGCCAAAAAGTCGATATCAATAATGCGGGTAAAGTTGATGAGTCATTAGTGGGCGACCCAGCACGCGGTGAGGTTATCTACAAAGTCCAGTGCGCAACCTGTCATGGCGACAACGGTGAAGGCATTAAAGACAGCCGTGGCGATATCGTCTTCCCACCATTATGGGGCGATGAGTCCTTTAATATTGGTGCCGGTATGGCGCGTACTTACAAGGCTGCGGCGTTTGTAAAATACAATATGCCCATGGGTATCCAAACCAAAGGTCTATGGGGTCACGGTAACGTGCTTAGCGATCAAGATGCGATTGACGTATCGGAGTTCTTTACCCACCAACCACGTCCAGACTTCCCAGGCAAAGTGAATGATTGGCCATCTGGTAAAAAACCTAAAGATGCGCGTTACTAAGCGTTAGACGGTGTGATCTAACGTTGCTGCCGAGCAAAACCTCAAGTGTGCTGATAGCACCTTGAGGTTTTTTTATGCTCAAAATCAGCGATTTAGGAACTAAAACAAGCGTCTGCGTACTAATCACAATGTATTAAAGTTTCTATATTTACGCTTGAACAATACTTTAGATAGGATCAGTTATGCCCAACAGTATTAGAAAATCAGCGTTGTATTTAGCCGCGGTCAGTATCGCTTTATTACTCGCAACAGGCAGCGCCTTTGCTGACAGATACTACTCCGGCGATCGTGACCATATTATTGATGTACTGGAAAATATACTGCGCTAAAACCATGCTTTAGCATCTCCCCAAAAAGATGTGACCCTCCAAACGACTGATGCAATGAGGGCCATAAGACAATCTACAGACCAAAACTAAAACAGCACGAAATCCCCGCCTAAACACCTTAATATCTAAGACTGACTTGCCGTTTGATAGGGCCTCAGTAAAATAGCCTGCCTATACAACAATCATTTATGGAACCTATCCTTTATGCCGGTTAGCACTGCTTTTCTGCTCGCATCTATTGGTGTACTGTCGCTGTTTTGTCAGTGGCTGGCTTGGCGCATTCGTGTGCCCGCTATTTTATTTCTGTTAGCGGCCGGCATCGCCTGCGGCCCAGTTTTACACTATATCAACCCAGAAGATGTATTCGCTGACCTACTCTTCCCCATGGTCTCCTTGGCGGTGGCCATCATTCTATTTGAAGGCAGCCTAACACTGCGGTTTTCAGAGATTCGCGGCCACAGCAAAATGGTGCGCAACCTGATCATGGTCGGCGCTGTTGTAACCGGTATTATTGGCACCCTATCTGTGCACTGGATTTTAGACATTCGCTGGGAGCTGGCTCTGCTATTTGGCGCCATCTCTGTCGTCACCGGCCCTACCGTGATCGCACCCTTGCTACGCTCGGTACGTCCTAGTTCCAAGCTGGCCAACATACTGCAATGGGAAGGTATCATTATTGACCCTGTTGGTGCCTTGCTGGCAGTGCTGGTGTATGAGGGCATCGTATCTTGGGGTCAAGGTAACGTTTTTGGCCATTCCCTGTATATTTTTGGCACCACTATTCTTGTCGGTACTGTACTCGGCGCAGCGGCGGGCTATTTAAATGGTCAGGTGCTGCGCAAGCACTGGATACCACACTATCTGCACAATGCCGGTACCCTGACATTTATGCTCGGCGTCTACGCCCTCTCCAATGAAATCGCCCACGAATCTGGTCTGTTGACAGTGACTATCATGGGCATCTGGATGGCCAATATGAAACACGTCCAGGTCGACAGCATTCTGGAGTTTAAAGAGTCCTTAAGCGTACTGCTTATTTCAGCATTATTTATTATTCTGGCAGCGCGTATTGAGTTTTCAGCTATCGCAGAGCTTGGCTGGGGACTCGCACTAGTCTTGGCTATTCTGATGCTGGTAGCGCGGCCCCTGAGTATATTTATATCGGCTATTGGCACCGATTTGAACATACGAGAAAAGCTATTTTTAAGTTGGATTGCGCCACGCGGTATTGTTGCCGCCGCAGTATCCGCACTGTTTGCGTACCAGCTAGAAAGTAACGGTTACGCGGGGGCTGAGACCCTGGTGCCCTTGGTATTTATGCTTATTATCGCCACTGTGACGGTACAAAGCTTGACCGCCCGTCCACTGGCAAAATTGCTGGGCGTTGCAGAACCTGCAGAGTTCGGATTCTTAATTTTGGGCGCTAACCCAGTCGCGCGCATGATTGCTAAGGAGTTGAAAAAGCATGAAGTACCGATACTGCTGACAGATACAAACTGGGATAACGTGCGTCAAGCGCGCATGGATAACTTACAGGTGTACTTTGGTAATCCAGTCTCAGAACATGCATCCAATCAACTGAATATGAGCGGCATCGGCAACCTGCTAGTAATCTCACCGTATAAGCATATGAACTCACTGGCCACCTATCACTTTCTTGACTGGTTTGGTGATGACGATAGTGTGTTCAGCCTTGCCGAAGGCGACCCAGATCAGAAAGCACGTCATCAGACCGCCGAGAAAATACAGCACACTCGCGGCCTGTTTGATGGTGTCAGTTACGCCAAACTTGCCAGCTTAGCCAGTCAGGGCTACACGATCAAAACCACGCAACTGAGCGATGAATTCAGCTATCAAGACTTTCTCAAGCAGCATCATAATCAAGCGCTGGTATTATTCTTTATTGACAGTAAAGAACACATTACCCCAGTTAAATCCATGGACACATTCAAGCCTGACGAAGAGTCTAAATTGATCAGCCTTGTGCCGCCTAAAGCTCCGGAGCAGCGTGGGGATCATAAAAATGAGCATAAAAAAACGCCGTTGCTGTAATGAGCAGCAACGGCGTTTAATAATTAACACATCGACAATCTTTGCACTGACATATCAAAATAAGATATGCAACCGACTTTCAATTCATTCATTATTAAATACCGAGCCTTACAACTCGGTATTTAATAAACTAGACGCTAGATATACAGGTTATCTTGATCTAACAAATCATCTAATGGGTCGACAACAGGCTGTACATCGTAACCTGCTATATCAACAACAGAATTTTCTGTCGATGCTATTGTGAACGCTTGCCCTTCTTCTGGCTCAAGCAAGGGAGCAAAATCGTCTCCATCTTCAATGGAAAGAACATCATCAAAACTGACTGACAATGCAGCAAACTCTTGC
>DASRNZ010000132.1:0-2362 GCA_035647155.1 Thiopseudomonas sp. | reverse complement strand
TTTCTCCATGGTCGCCATATCGGCTTCAGCCACAGAGCCCGCTTTACACTCAGCAATAAAGGCGGTGAGTTCTGCATTGTTTTCTGCAGCACGTTGCGCCAATGGATGCTCAGCAGCCACGGCAACATAAGTCGCGCCCATTAGGGTATCCGGACGGGTGGTGTAGACCTTGAGTTGGCCGTCAGTGCCGACTGACTCTGCATCGTAATCAAACATGATATCGGCGCCGAAGCTTTTGCCGATCCAGTTACGCTGCATCGTTTTAACTTGTTCAGGCCAGCCGTGCATATCGTCGAGACTGGTGAGCAACTCGTCTGCGTAGGCGGTGATCTTGAAGTAGTACATGGGGATTTCGCGCTTTTCAACCAGCGCATCTGAACGCCAGCCGCGGCCGTCAATCACCTGCTCGTTAGCCAGTACGGTTTGGTCCACTGGGTCCCAGTTTACTGTGCCGACTTTTTTGTAAATGATGCCTTTTTTATACAGCTGGGTGAACAGCCACTGCTCCCAACGGTAATAGTCAGGTTGGCAAGTGGTAATCTCGCGCGACCAGTCAATCGCCAGACCGAGCTGGGTGAACTGCGCCTTCATATAGGCCATGTTCTCGTAGGTCCAAGCGGCTGGCGCAACCTTGTGTTGAATCGCTGCGTTCTCTGCGGGCATACCAAACGCATCCCAACCCATAGGCTGTAAGACGTTTTTGCCGAGCATGCGCTGGTGGCGAGCAATCACATCACCAATGGTGTAGTTACGTACGTGACCCATATGCAGGCGACCGCTGGGGTAGGGGAACATCGACAGGCAATAAAAAGTCTCTTTGCCCGGTTGTTCGGTCACTTCAAAGGATTTTTGCTCAGCCCAGTGGCTTTGAGCGGCGGCTTCAATGTCGCGAGGTTGATACTGTTCGTGCATGATTTTATCTGGCTATCGTCAAGAAATTCATAAGAAGGATGCACCGCAGCACACCCATGAAAAATATCTGCCTAGCATACATGAGGCGGGCGCAATGAGGGAAACGGCATATGCACATCATGCCGGCGAGTGTTGAGGTCGATACGTATTGAGGTGCGCTTTGAGACTTTACTGCCTAAAAAGGAGGGTAGGGCTAGAGGTGCTGCAAGTAGTACGCCTTATTTAAGCGATGTCATGCCTCTGAATAGACGAGCTGGGGTGTGCCAAAAACACTGCAATATAGGTAGAATTCGATCTGAGTGGGCGGCTGACACCACTTGATTTATGCAGGTTAAATAGAGAGTTCGACGTATTAGGCTTGAAATAGATATCGATAATGATTATCATTTGCGCTGATTGCTCGCTTAAGGGTCCTAAAGGAAACTTTCTTATACTAATTTTGTTTTATTAATCCTTTGAGTCCATAAGTACATGATCAAAAAGAACAGTAAATATGCCCAAATAGCCCCGTTAATTGGCAGTTTAACCTTAGCTGGGTTGACCTTTGATGCGCTCGCACAAGAATCAGAAAACGTCACGCAAGTTGGCGCTGAGCAGCGTGCAGCTGACTCTCTATACACCTTTGCTATTGCACCGGGCTCGTTGAGCAGTGTGATTGATGCTATTGCCCAGCAAACAGGCTTAAGCATTCGCTATGGTAGTGAGCTAGCAAGTCAGCAAACATCAGGGCTCCGTGGAAAATACAGTGCCAGCGCTGCCTTGCAACAGGTTGTGCAAGCGCAAGGTTTGACCGCACAGCAGACTGGGTCGAGCAGTTATATGTTAGCTAGCGCAGATGCTGCAAGTACTGTGCAACTGCCGGAAGCAGTGGTGATTGGTCGGCTTGATACACCTGATGTGAAGATGCTGGATCAGCTGGATATGCGCCGTGGCTTACGCAATGATCTGGCTGAAGCCATGACGATGGTGCCGTCGGTGCGCGTGGCTGATAACGCCAGTTCCAGTTTGCAGCAAGGTGATTTGAAACCAGCAGAGTTTTCTATTCGTGGTGCGGCGGCGTACCAGAATAAAATCATGCTGGATGGTGCCAGTATCGACAATATGCTTGATCCGGCCAATAAAGAAGGTCAAGGCAATTATACGAGCGTGGCTGGCCACTCACAAAGCGTGTTTATTGACCCGCGCTTTGTTAAAGAACTTAAAGTCATTGATGTGAACGCCTCGGCCACTGAGGGTAACTTTACTGGCGGTATCGTCAAGGCACAAACGCAATCCTATGAGGGGCGCGATACCTTTGAGGTCAGTCAAAGACGCACGCAGGACAGTTGGACGCAGTTTCATGTGGATAAGAAACAAGAAGCTGAGTTTGGCGATGGTGCTAAGCAGGTGCCAGCGGGTCTGCCAGGGGAGTTTCAACCCAAGTTTAAGAAGTCTGAAACCGCACTGTCAG
>DASRNZ010000131.1:0-5274 GCA_035647155.1 Thiopseudomonas sp. | reverse complement strand
TGTGTGCTGCCGATGCGCAGCGCTTTTATAAAAACAAGTTTCCAAGTCAGCGGCACGTTCCAGCCCCTGCGATGCCCGGAGAGTAAATAGATGTCAGATTTTTTTCGTTTTCCCCATACCCCGCATATTGATTGGCTGGGTGAGGGTATGCCACGTGATGATAAAGTTCTTAATGAGGCTGAAGTTGAAGCGATATTAGCCCAGCCGTTACGCATTGAAGAAAAGCTTGATGGTGCCAATCTGGGTATCTCTATGCGTGAAAATGGCGAACTACGCGCGCAAAACCGTGGTCAGTATCTTTTAGAGCCTTATGCCGGCCAGTTCTCGCGCTTAACCTCGTGGTTGGCTCAACACCGTTATGCCTTATGTGATAACTTAACCAGCGATGTGATTTTATTCGGTGAATGGTGCGCAGCGCGTCACTCGCTGGATTACGATAATTTGCCGGATTGGTTTGTGGTGTTTGATGTTTACGACCGCACCGAGCAGAAGTTTTGGAGTTGTGAGCGCCGTAATGCCTTGGCTGCCAAAATGGGTTTAGCGGTAGTACCGACACTGCAACAAGGCGAGACCACGCTGGATGAATTAAAAGCATTACTCAACAGTGCCTGCAGTCAATACCGTCAAGGTACGCCTGAAGGTATTGTGATGCGTCATGACTCAAAAGACTGGTGTGAAGCGCGTGCCAAATTAGTGCGTGCTGACTTTGCCCAGTCCATTGAAGAGCACTGGCGCAGCCGAGCCATTGAGTGGAACGATGTACGCGTGCAAACCGCTGAAGACTTTGAATAAGTCACGGTCGTAGCCAGTACGCACTTATAGACATTCTGAGTGATATGGATAAGGGGTTAGAGTACATGTCAGAGTCAACCCGTTCGTTAGGGCCCGTTGAACCTCAAGATACTGCTAACCCGCCTGCTGTTACATCCACTCAGGATGGCGTAGCCGAAGGGCGGGTGACCAAGATTCGTGGTGGTGTGGTCGATGTGTTTTTTACTGACCAGATACCGCGCATTCAAGACCTGCTTTACGCGGGCGACTTGGCCTTAGAAGTGGCTTCGCTATTGGATAATGGCACCGTGCGCTGTATCGCTTTAGCACCGGTGCGCGGTATGGGTTTAGGTATGCCGGTGCGTGCCACTGGAGCACCGATTCAAGTGCCGGTGGGCGAAGCTGTATTGGGCCGCATGCTTAATGTGTTTGGCCAAGCTATTGATGGTAAACCTGAACCTACAGCCGCGGCACGGCGCTCCATCCACCAGCCACCGCCACCATTAGAAGAGCGCGTTGTCCATAGCGCCATTCTGGAAACCGGTATTAAAGCCATTGATTTACTCTCGCCGATTGAGCGCGGTGGTAAAACAGGGCTGTTTGGTGGTGCTGGGGTGGGTAAAACCGTTCTGATTACTGAATTAATTAACAACACCGCCCAGCATTACAAAGGCGTGAGTCTATTCTGTGGGATTGGTGAGCGCTCGCGAGAAGCTGAAGAGTTGTATCGTGAAATGGGCGAAGCCGGTGTGCGTGATAATACCGTAATGCTGTTTGGTCAGATGAACGAAGCGCCCGGCGTACGTTTTTTGGTGGGTAAAACCGCGCTGACCATGGCTGAGTATTTCCGCGATGATTTACAGCAAGACGTGCTCTTATTGATTGATAATGTGTTCCGCTTTGTGCAAGCCGGTTCTGAAGTGTCCGGCCTGTTAGGGCGCATGCCATCGCGGGTGGGTTATCAGCCGACGCTGGCGACTGAGTTGGCCTCCTTACAAGAGCGTATTACTTCAACCCGTAAAGGCGCTATCACCTCGATTCAAGCGGTGTATGTACCTGCGGATGACTTTACTGACCCAGCTGCGGCGCATATTTTCTCGCACTTATCGGCTTCTGTAGTGCTCTCGCGTAAACGTGCCAGTGAAGGTTTATATCCCGCGGTTGACCCCTTGGGTTCGACTTCAGTGATGCTCACCCCTGCAGTGGTGGGGCAGCGTCATTATGATATTGCCCGTGCCGTGCGCCGTACTTTGGCTGAATATGAAGAGTTGCGCGATATTATTGCCATGCTGGGTTTGGAAGAATTATCCACAGCTGACCGCGCTGTAGTGGCTCGCGCACGTCGTCTGGAGCGCTTTTTAACCCAGCCCTTCTTCTCGGCAGAATCCTTTAGTGGCGATGCCGGTCAGCGTGTTTCCGTCGAAGATACCTTGGCCGGTTGCGAGTATATCTTGCAGCAAACCGAGTTTGACGATGATGAAATGGACTACTACATGATCGGTGCCTTGCCTAAACATAAGGCGCCGGTATGAGTCAGACCCAGCTGATGCAAGTGAGTCTGCGTTTGCCCACGCGCTTACTCTTTAGTTGCGAGGCAAAAAAAGTCTTTGCTGAAGCAGAAAATGGTGCTTTTGCCATGCTGCCCAATCACACCGATTTTGTCACGGCTTTACCGCCGTCGGTGTTGGTGATTACCGATGCTGATGATCAAGAGCTGTTTTTTGGTATTGATCAAGGCATCTTAGTCAAACACGGCCATCAGATTGATATTGCTGTGCGCCGTGGTGTGCAAGGTGAAGATTTGGTCACTTTAAATGACACCATTCAAGCCACTTTTATGGAAGTGGATGAAGATGAACGTGTAGCACGGACCGCCTTATCTAAGCTTGAGGCAGGGATTGTGCGACGCTTTAGTGATTTAAGGAAACCGCAGACATGACGGATAAAGATAAAACCGCCAATGCCATTCGCCGCCGTTCTGAACGTATGCAAAAGGCGCGCAATGAGCCCAAATACAGCCCGCTAAATGGACTGGGTGTGTTTGGAGTGATTGGCTGGTCGATTGCGATTCCTACGGTGGGCGGTGCTTTTTTAGGCGTGTGGTTAAATCGTGTGGCCCCGCAAAGCTTTTCTTGGCCCATTGCCTTAATACTCGGCGGTGTGGTGGTCGGTGCTATGGTGGCGTGGAGCTGGATTGATAAAATACGTGATCAGTAAGCGCTATGCTGCGCGCACGAGCGTGCAAATGGAGAGTTTGAGTGATTAATATAGATACCAGTGCCGTGCTGCTAGGTTTCGCCATTGGCGTGCCGATGAGTGTGCTGTTTTTTTGGGGCCTCAATTGGGGTATGCAGCGTGCCTTAGTCTCGCCGCATCCCGGACGTTTACTGGTGCTGAGCTTTTTTGTGCGCTTGGTGCTATTGCTGGCTGTGGGTTTTGGCTTAACCGCACTCAACGGTACGCTCTGGGCCTTGGCCGGTTATATGATCGCTTATATCATTGTGCGAGTCGTGACTGTGATACGTGCAGAGATTAAACCCAAGACAGCAGCCGCAGAACAGGAGGGCGTATAAATGCAGCTCACACCTGATCATAATATTATCTTTAACATTGGCAGTTGGGGCGTGAATGCCACCATTGTTAACACCTGGATTGTCATGGCTTTGCTGGTCGGCATCTCGGTATTGGTCACGCGTAATCTACGCTCTGATACCGCACCTGGACGCTGGCGCAGTGCTTTAGAGTTGATTGTGACCTTGATTCAAGGACAGATTGAAGAAGTGACCCGCAGCGGCGCACGTCATGTGCTGTATTTTGCTGGTACCTTATTTCTGTTTATCGCCTTATCCAATTTACTCACAGTGATTCCAGGCTTTGATACGCCGACCTCGTCGCTCTCAACCACTGTGGCCTTAACCATCTCAGTGCTGGTAGCGATTCCGTTATTTGGCATTGTAAATGGCGGTGTGCGTCAGTATCTGCGCACCTTTATTGAACCCTCGATTATTATGCTGCCGTTTAATATTATCGGTGAGTTCTCGCGCGGTATCTCCTTGGCCATTCGTTTATACGGTAACGTGATGAGTGGCGCAGTCATTGCGGCGATTTTACTGAGTATTGCACCGTTCTTCTTCCCTGTTTTAATGGATATGCTGGGCTTATTAACCGGCCTGATCCAAGCCTATATCTTTGCTATTTTAGCCACTGTATATATTTCATCTGCTATGGCAGACCCCTCTGAAAATAAGTCTGAAAAGGATAAATAACTATGACCGAACTTGCGCTTATTGCGGCCATCTCGATTTTTACCGCAGGTTTTACCATTGCGATTGGCTCACTCGGCCCAGCCTTGGGTGAAGGCCGTGCGGCCGCTGCTGCCATTGCGGCGATTGCTCAGCAACCGGATGCGGCACCGACACTGTCACGTACGCTCTTTGTCAGCTTAGCGATGATTGAATCCACCGCTATTTACTGCTTTGTGGTGGCGATGATTCTTATTTTTGCTAATCCATTCTGGGATGCCATGCAGGTGGCTGCAGGAGCTTAAGGCGTATGTCGATTGATTGGGTAACAGTGCTGGCGCAAATTGCTAACTTTTTGCTGCTGTTGTGGCTGCTCAAGCGTTTTCTCTACCGTCCGATTTTGGATGGTATTGATGCTCGTGAGGCCGCTATTGCCAAGCGTATGAGTGATGCTGAGCAAGCAAAAAAACAAGCTCAAACAGCAGAGGATCAGTATATAAAACAGCGTGCACAATTGGTCTCGGATCAAGATGCTTTGCTGGAAAAAGCCTTAGAGGCGACTGAAGATCAGCGTGCTGGTTTATTGTCTGATGCACGCAGCAAGCTGCAGCAGGAGCAAAAAGATTGGCACAAACACCTTGAGCATGAGCGCGAAATCTTTAATAAACGTTTAGAGAAAACCGGTTCACAGGCATTATTGCAATTGACTCGCAAAGCGCTGCATGACTTGGCCGATGAAAAAATCGAAGATGCGATTGTGCGCCATATTGGTAAGCAGTTGCAGCCGATGGCCGCTGAGCTAGTACAGGCTGCGGCTGGCAGTCAAAACGCCGAAGTGACCACCCGTGATGTGCTATCAGCTGAGACACAAGCCCTGTTGCACACTGAAGTGCAACGTTGGCTGCCAGAGGTGAAGCTGACATTTGTCACCGATGCACAGCAGTCGCCAGGTTTGGTCATGCAAGTCGGTGGTGCGCAAGTGGCATGGACCACTGACAGCTATATGGATGAGCTGGCAGAATTACTCATTCAGCATGCATCCAGCGCTGTATCGGCGCGCTTAACCAGCGATAGCCGCTAAGGGAAATGATATGAGTGCGCTTGATAACATGACACCGCAGCAATCTGAGCACGACTTTGCTGCTTGGGTTGAAAGCATGGTCAATAGCCCAGCGCCGACACCGGTGTTAACCGAAACCGGCACAGTCACTGAAGTGGGTGACGGTGTAGCGATTGTTTCAGGTTTAGCCCGTGCTTTAGC
>DASRNZ010000130.1:0-8907 GCA_035647155.1 Thiopseudomonas sp. | reverse complement strand
TGTGCCTATAAATTATCTTGCTTGTGCATTCTCAAGTGAAGGGCATTGCTTTGCTGACTCGGGCGCGGTGGGGCGGTAGAATAGTCTTTATTATTATTTTCGATAAAAACCTTCATTCTTCGGAGTTTTGCATGCGCACGTTTCGTCTTATTATTGCTTGCCCTGACCGTGTAGGGATTGTTGCTAAAGTCAGTAGTTTTCTAGCGACCTATAATGGTTGGATTCATCAAGCGAGTCATCATTCTGATGTTGAGAGTGGTTGGTTTTTTATGCGCCACGAAATTCGTGCGGAGTCATTACCTTTTGATCTGGATGGCTTTAAGCAAGCCTTTACCCCGATCGCCAACGAGTTCTCTATGACTTGGAGTGTGAATGACTCGGATGTTAAGAAGCGAGTTGTGCTTATGGCCAGCCGTGAGTCTCACTGTATCGCTGATTTACTGCACCGCTGGCACCGTAATGAGCTTGATTGCGAGATTCCATGCGTGATTGCCAATCATGATGATCTGCGCAGTATGGTCGAATGGCACGGTATTCCTTTTTATCATGTGCCGGTTGATCCGCAAGATAAGGAAGTTGCCTTTGCTGAAGTGAGTCGTTTAATTGATGAGCACGAAGCAGATTGCGTGGTATTAGCACGTTATATGCAAATCTTGCCGCCTGATTTGTGTGAAAAGTACCATGGTCGTGTGATTAATATTCATCACAGTTTTTTACCTTCGTTTATTGGGGCAAAACCCTACCATCAGGCCGCCTTGCGTGGCGTAAAACTGATTGGCGCCACCTGCCATTATGTGACACAAGATTTAGATGCGGGTCCGATTATTGAGCAAGATGTGGTGCGTGTCAGTCATCGCGACAGTATTGAAGATATGGTGCGTAACGGTAAAGATGTTGAGAAAATGGCGCTGGCGCGTGGTTTACGCTACCACCTGCAAGATCGAGTGATGATTCATGATAATAAGACGGTTGTGTTTGATTAAAACTGCGCAGTTGTGGCGAGGTGTGTTTTACTGACTGAGCTTGCTTGTAGAGCCAGAGTATATAACCAGAATGCGCCACATCGTTTATCTGCTTGCTCGGCAAGCTGTATAAGGCCAACTGCTATCGCTTTGCTTCGTGATTGACGCGCTTATAAAACTAAAACAGCCCGCGCCTGTAGTGTGCAGGGTGGGCTGTTTTTAGTCGTAAAGTTTCAGCTTAAAGGCATAGGCTGAACTGCTAGTTCAGCATTTTCTTAATCGCTTGCTCTTCTTCGATCAACACTTTTTGGCGCGCATCAATACGTGCTGCCCGTGGAAAGTTATTGCTGGCGCGGTGTCTGGCGTAATCAAGCTGTTCAATGGCTTGAGTATAATCACCCACCCGTGAAAAAAACTCGGCACGGGCTTCATGTAAGCCAATAATGTCATTGGCTAAACCGCGGATTTCAGCCACTTCAAACCAGATGTCAGGATCGTTGGGTCGCTGTTTTAACAGTTGTTTGATGGTTTTTTCGGCACCGACAATATCCTTTTGTTTGAGTTGTATCTCATATTTTGCACTACGCAAAGGGAAACTGTTGGGGTGGCGTTGCAGTAAGCTATCAACACGTTGATTGGCTTGAGTAAACTGGCTGCGACTTAGATTGATATCGATCGCGGCTAAGTTATAAATAATGCTATCTGGGGTTTTCTTTAATAAAACATCGAGGTTGCTGAAGGCTTCATCCAGTCGTCTGCTGCGAATTAATGCCAGTACCAGGCCGTAGCGTGCAGCCTCGAGGCTGGGGTCATCATCGAGCATACTGCGAAAGCGTTTAAGCGCTAAACCGGGAGTGTCTTCAAAGGTCAACTGTACACGTGCACGAATCAGTTGATAGTAGAGGCTGTCTAGTGTGCCTTGGCCATTATATTGTTCAGCGCGGTTACGGGTGTCAGCAATCCTTGATTCAGATATAGGGTGAGTCAGTAAGAACTCGGGCGGCATACGGTCGTAGCGGTATTGGCGCATCAGGCGCTCAAACATACTGGGCATAGCGCGTGGGTCAAAGCCTGCTTTATGCAAGTTTAATAAGCCAATGCGGTCAGCTTCTTGCTCATTCTGTCTAGAAAAACGTCGCTGCTCTTGCACGGCGGCGGCCTGTGTTGAGGCAATCGCTGCCATACCCAGATCACCGCCGCCAGCCGCTGCGGCAATCACGCCTGCGAGCATAGCGGCCATCAATGGGACTTGCATGCGCTTTTGTGCTTCTAGGCCGCGGGCAAAGTGGCGTTGTGATAAGTGCGCAAGCTCGTGAGCCATCACTGAAGCGTATTCGGCTTCAGTGTGCGCATGCAGTAGTAAGCCACCATTGACTCCAATAATACCGCCAGGTGCTGCGAAGGCGTTGAGTTGTGGGCTGGCGAGAATAATAAATTCTAAGCGACGGTCATTGACTTGACTGTTTTCTGCAAGGCGATAAACACTGGACTCAATGTATTCTTTAAGTAATGGATCTTCGAGTTGGCGGACTTGGCCGCGTAAAATGCTGAGCCAAGCACGACCCAGTTTATGTTCTTGTTCTGGGGAAATAATGGCCGAGCTTGAATCACCTAAAGAAGGCAATTCAAAGGCGAGTATAGGCTGAGCAAACAGACAGGCCAGCGCTAGTAGAACAGGGCGTAACACGGTCATAGCACTCTCTTTGCAGAATAAGCAGTGGTATACGCTACAATGCGCGCAGTCAGTGAGCAAGCGTATCAGTAGAAATCAGCGCGTGCTTAACTCAGACTGCATTATTGACTCAATGTTCGTGACTAGGTGGTGTTTTTTAATGAGTGAAATAAAGTTGCAGCATGATGCTGAAGTAGACGCGCAAGGCTTAGCCTGCCCAATGCCATTATTAAAGGCTAAATTAGCACTGAATACTCTGCCTATTGGAGCCGTCTTAAAAGTATGGGCCACCGATGCGGGCTCGCAGCGTGACTTTCGCTCATTTGCTCAGTTGGCTGGTCACAGCCTGCTGCATGAGGCAGTTGAGCAGGCTGTGTTTATCTATTGGCTGCGTAAAGACTGCTAACGGGATTTAGGTTTTAGCCTGCAGTGCTTGTGCAGCGGCTAATACCTCTGCAGCGTGGCCAGCGACTTTAACTTTACGCCACTCTTGGCGTAGGACGCCGTTGCTATCAATTAAAAAAGTGCTGCGCTCAATACCTAGATGTTCTTTACCGTAGAGTTTTTTCAGTTTAATCACATCAAACTGCTTGCACAGTATTTCTTCGCTATCGCTGATCAGCTCAAAGGGAAAGCTGTGCTTGGCCTTGAAGTTTTCATGCACGCGCAAGGTGTCGCGCGACACACCTAGGATTATTGTATTGGCGGCAGTAAATTGCTCGTGTAAGTCTCTAAAATCTTGGCTTTCTGTGGTGCAGCCAGGGGTGTTGTCTTTAGGGTAAAAATACAATACCACCTGCTGTCCAGCTAGATCTGCAAGCTGGATAGTTGTCTCGCTGGTGGCCGCGGCAGTGAAGTTTTCGATCGGTTGATTAAGCATGATTGATCCTCTGGCTTTAAAGTGTTTGTGGGCGCCAAGGCTCGATTAAAGCATCTAGATTGAGCGCATCAGCAAAGTCTAAAAACTGATCACGTAACCAGTTGATTTGTGTGCTGGCTGGTAGTGTTACAGTAATTGTCGCGTTGAGCATGGTGGTGTCGGTTTGCGGTGCTTGATAGGTATCATAGGTGATGTTTTCTAAACCGATTTGCTGGTCAAAGAAAAACTGACACAATTCTGCAAGAATATCGGGCTGGTAGAGCGCACTGACATACACAATGTAGGGTAGCGCTTGCGGGCGAGTTTCTTCGTCTTCACTGCGTGTATGTGTCAGTTGTAGATCAAAACGTTTGGCTAGTGAGGGTAGGGCGCTTTCGAGGCGCGCTAAAGCATCCCAAGTGCCGCCCGCTTGAACGATCAATACGCTGTAATGGCCGTGACGTGTCAGGCGACTGCTCACAACTGAACAGCGGTTTTCTTGGCAGGCACGACAAATCACGTTGGTCAGTTCAAGAGGGTCGTGTCCCATTGCACTGATAAGTACATATTGTTCACGTAAGGGGAGTACAGACATTCAGCATTCCAGAAAGTTAACTTTGGCGTATTTTACGCCGCTAAGTGCACTAGAGTAACGAAAAGAAGTCGTAAGTGGAATGCGCAAAGACGCGAGCAGTGCTTGTGCAAGGTCAAAGGCATCAGTAACATTACCATTCTCGTATTTTCTATTCTATTTTTGCAGGAGCGGTTGCATGATTTCGGGCAGTATGGTCGCAATAGTCACGCCCATGGATGCGCAAGGCGCACTTGATTGGCATGCATTAACTGGGTTAGTGGATTTTCATCTGGAAGAAGGAACTGACGCCTTAGTGGTGGTTGGTACGTCGGGTGAGTCCGCTACTTTAAATGTCGAAGAGCACGTTGAGACGATTCGTCGCGTGGTTGAGCAGGTCAATGGCCGTATTCCAGTGATTGCTGGTACTGGTGCTAACTGCACACGCGAAGCAGTAGCGTTAACGCGCAATGCAAAAAGCGTCGGTGCTGATGCATGTTTGCTAGTGACGCCGTATTACAATAAGCCAACTCAAGAAGGCTTGTACCAGCACTTTAAACATATTGCTGAAACGGTCGATATTCCGCAGATTTTGTATAACGTACCCGGGCGTACGGTGTGCGATATGCTGGCTGATACCGTTGTGCGCTTATCTACAATACCCAATATTATTGGTATTAAAGAAGCTACGGGTGATATTTCCCGCGCTAAAGATATTATTTCTCGTGTCTCAAGCGACTTCTATGTGTTCTCTGGCGATGATGCGACAGCCTATCAATTGATGCTAGCAGGCGGGAAGGGTAATATTTCTGTGACTGCTAATATTGCTCCACGAGCGATGCATGAGCTCTGTCAGGTCGCCATGTCAGGTGATGCGGTTGCAGCCAAAGCACTCAATGATAAGTTGATGCCATTGCATGAGAATTTATTCTTAGAAGCCAACCCAATCCCAGTGAAATGGGCGTTGTTTGAAATGGGTTTGGTTCAAGCCGGTATCCGTTTACCGCTGACTTGGTTCAGCGAGCAGTACCATGACACTTTACGCCAGGCCATGCGTCAGTCCGGTATTTTGAAATAATCTGAGGTTTTAAAACGCATGAAGCGATTTGCTGGAATATGTTTGTTAGCAGTTTCTGCCAGCAGCCTAACGGGCTGTGGCTGGTTGTGGGGTCAAGATGGCTATTTTCGTGACCGTGGTGGTGACTATATTGAAGCGCGCCCGACGCCGCCAATGCAGTTACCTGAGGGTGCGAAAGTAAAACACCTGGACCCTCTGTTGCCGATTCCGCATCGTATCGCTTCTGCTGAACCCGGCGCTGAGGCTAAAGTTCCACGGCCGCAATCACTGCCTGTAGGGGCATTTGTATCTGATTTTAGTGTGCAAAAAAGTGGGCCATTGAGTTGGGGGGTTGTTCAGCGTATTCCCGCACAGGTGTGGCCAGTAGCGCAGCAGTTTTTTGAAGATAATGGCTTTAAAATTGCTGAAGAGCGTCCGCATTTAGGTGAGTTTACCACCCAGTGGCATGCGCCAAGTGAGTTGAAGGCGAGCTTAGTGCGTCAGATTTGGGGCCGTGCACCAGAAGATTTAAATATACGTTTTCGTGTGCGTATTGAGCCGGGTGTGCAGCGCAACAGTAGCGAGATCTTTATTGACCAAGCCCAGCGCGATGCAGCAGGAAGAATCGATACTGCTTGGACTGACAGTACGATAACAGGTGCAGCTGCCGACGGTTTGCTAGCTGAGTTAAGTATTTATTTAGAGCAACGCCACGAAAAAGGTGATTCTTTCTCGTTGTTAGCCAGCAAAACATATGACACGCCAAAACGTGTCTCTTTAGTTGAGAGTGGCAACGGTATTCAAACCTTGCGTCTTGACGCCACCTTTGATCGTGCTTGGTCCAGTGTTGGTCGTGCGTTGGCTGCTGCGGATATTCATGTTGATGACCTGAACCGCAGTAGCGGTCTGTATTACGTCGACTTAGCGCAAAATGCTAAGCAAGATCAGCCGGGTTTCTTTAAGCGCTTGTTTAGCTCGAAAAAGAAAGCCCCTGAGAAAGAGAGCGCTGAACGCTATATTCTGCGTTTGACTGCGATCAATCAGCAGGTGTTTGTCAGCGTTGAGCGTGACCTTGATACCTTAGCTCCAGCTAAAGTGACTGAGCGTATTTTAGAAAAAGTACGTACTCATTTAGACTAAACCATTGCCCCGTCAATGATTCAGCAGGCGAAACTTAGATTTCGCCTGCTGTGTTTTAACCATAGGATTTTTTGCAATGAGCAACCAGCCTCAACTGAGCCTCAAAAAACTGTACTCAGGCAAAGTGCGTGACCTGTATGAAATTGATGCGCAGCGTATGTTGATGGTCGCCAGTGACCGTCTTTCTGCATTTGATGTGATTTTAGAGCAGCCGATCCCAGAAAAAGGCAAGATTCTCACTGAGATTTCTAACTTTTGGTTTGATAAATTGGCGCATTTGATTCCCAATCATTTTACCGGTGATCAGGTTGCCGATGTGGTCAGTGCGCAAGAGTTAGCGCTGGTTGAAGGTCGTGCTGTTGTAGCTAAGCGTCTGAAACCGGTCGCTGTAGAAGCGATTGTGCGTGGTTATTTAGTCGGTTCGGGCTGGAAAGAGTATCAACAGAGCGGCACCGTCTGCGGTATTCAGTTGCCTGCTGGCCTACAAGAAGCACAGAAGTTACCTGAGCCAATTTTCACTCCGTCGACTAAAGCTGGAGTGGGCGATCATGATGAAAACATCAGTTTTGCTCAGTGCGCAGCGATTATCGGTGACGACTTAGCTGCGCAAGTGCGTGATGTCTCAATCGAGTTATATAAAGCAGCGGTTGAGTATGCAGCCACGCGCGGCATTATTATTGCTGATACTAAATTTGAATATGGTTTAGATGCCGATGGCACATTGACCTTAATGGATGAAGCCTTAACGCCCGATTCTAGCCGTTTTTGGCCAGCAGACAGCTATAAAGTGGGTACTAATCCACCCAGTTTTGATAAGCAGTTTGTACGGGACTGGTTGGAAAACAGTGGCTGGAATAAAGAAGCACCTGCGCCAGCTATTCCACTGGATGTTGCACAAAAAACAGCGGATAAATACCGCGAAGCGTTATTGCGTTTGACCCAATAAAAGGTCCTCTGCTTAACGCGCTTCAGTTGTTATTTGTTGGTTGAGAAAAGGTTGCTTCATGTCTGCATCATTTGTTCATTTACGTGTACACAGCGAGTTTTCATTGGTCGATGGCTTGGTGCGCATCAAACCTCTGATTAAAGCGGTAAGTGATGCAGGTATGCCCGCTGTAGCTATAACCGACCAAAGTAATATGAGCTCCTTGGTTAAGTTTTATAGCGCAGCACAAAAAGGTGGTGTTAAGCCCATTTGTGGTGCGGATATTTGGTTATCCAGTGCCGAAGAAGATGGCCCACTGACGCGCATGACTTTGTTGGTGATGACGCCACAAGGCTATCGCAATCTAACTGAACTGATTTCCTTAAGCTTTACTCAAGGCCAGCACCACGGCTTAGCTATTGTGCAGCGCGATTGGGTCAAGCAGTCGTCCGAGGGCCTCATTGCTTTGTCGGGCTCTAAAGAAGGCGAGATTGGTATAGCGCTGCTAGCAGGTGAAACGGCTAAAGCTGAGCAATTGGTCGCTGAGTGGCGCAGTGTGTTTGATCAGCGCTTTTATTTGGAATTACACCGTACTCAACGTCCCAATGATGAAGAGCATGTGCACGCGGCAGTGGCTTTAGCCGCCAGCAGCGGTGTGCCTGTGGTGGCCACCAATGATGTGCGTTTTATCAAGCAGGATGATTTTGAGGCACACGAAACCCGCGTGTGCATTGGTGAAGGCCGAGCGCTGGACGATCCTCGCCGCGCTCGCACCTACTCTGATCAACAGTATTTAAAAACACCTGAAGAAATGGCTGAGCTGTTTTCTGATATTCCAGAAGCCTTGGCTAATACTGTTGAAATTGCTAAGCGTTGTAATATTGAAGTGCAATTGGGTACGCACTTTTTACCTGACTTTCCTGTGCCTGAAGGCATGACCATTGGCGAGTATCTAGAGCATGTGTCTTTTGAAGGCTTAGATGAGCGCTTGTCAGTCACTTTGCCAAAAGATACGCCTGATTACGCGGCGAAACGCCAAGTCTATGATGACCGATTAAAGTTTGAACTGGATATTATTAACCAGATGGGTTTTCCAGGTTACTTCTTAATCGTAATGGATTTTATCCATTGGGCGAAAAATAATGGTGTGCCAGTCGGTCCCGGCCGTGGGTCGGGTGCCGGTAGTCTGGTGGCTTATGTGCTGCATATTACTAACATTGACCCACTGCTCTATGACTTGCTCTTTGAGCGTTTCCTCAACCCTGAGCGGGTTTCCATGCCTGACTTTGACGTCGACTTTTGCATGGATGGTCGTGACCGCGTGATTGATTACGTGGCCAATACCTACGGTCGTGAAGCGGTCAGTCAGATTATTACCTTCGGTACTATGGCGGCCAAAGCTGTGGTGCGAGATGTGGCGCGCGTGCAAGGTAAGGCTTATGGCTTAGCCGATCGTTTGTCAAAAATGATTCCGTTTGAGCCGGGTATGACTTTGGGCAAAGCGTTTGACGCAGAGGAGCCTTTGCGTGATTTTTTAGCCATTGACGAAGAAGCCGCTGAAATTTGGGAGATGGCGCTCAAGCTTGAGGGGATTACTCGCGGTACCGGTAAGCACGCGGGTGGTGTGGTGATTGCACCGACCAAGTTGACAGACTTTTCACCGGTATCCTGCGATGAAGACGGTAGTGGTCTAGTCACTCAGTTTGATAAGGATGATGTTG
>DASRNZ010000129.1:0-2075 GCA_035647155.1 Thiopseudomonas sp. | reverse complement strand
CCTGCATCGCGCTCCAGATAACAAAAAACAAGGGGCAGGCGCTCCATTAGGCGCGCTCAAATGCTTTGTTGCGTCGCGCATTATAAGCGCATCACACGCGCTAAGCATGGCTGCATATGCGTTTCTGCATAGAGTTGTTGGGTTAGCTCCAGAGGAAGCCCGTGCAGTATGCCCGCTATATACCAGCACCACTTTTGTGGTAACCGCTTCGCGGGCAGACTGGGATAGGTTTTTAATGCAAAGACTTGACGCTGCGGCTCAGACAGATATTAGAATCTTGGCGCAATTAGTTGATGCGGAATTGAACAAATAGATGTATTAGTGATACAATTGCTGTGCGGCTAGGGCATCGAACCCGAACAGTATCTAGTCAATACTTGCCGCTTTAATCTTCGACTACCCTTTGACTGAGGCGTATCTATGAAATCTAGTAAAATATCATGTGGCGATAAATTTTTTAACACTCAAGGATCGGAATTTATAATTCTCGAAAACAAAGGGTGGAACAAGGTTTTAATAAAGTTCTCAGATTGCGCAGGATTTGAAACAATCACATCACGGCAAAAGGTTCTTAACGGATCAATAAACAACCCATATCATAGGTCTGTTTATGGTGTGGGGTATCTAGGTGTTGGTGGCTACAAAATAAAGTCAAAAGGGAATAACTCAAGAGTAAGTAGGGTTTGGCATAATATTTTATATAGGTGCTATAGCGATAAGTCAACAGAAACGCTACCTACATACAATGATTGCACGGTTCATCCAGACTGGCATAACTTCCAAGTGTTTGCGAAATGGTACGAAGATAATTATGTAGATGGATTTGAGCTAGATAAAGATTTAAAAATAATCGGTAATAGAGTTTATAGTGAAAACGCCTGCACATTTGTACCTGCGGCTATAAATACTCTTTTAAATGCGTGCAGCAAAAGCAGGGGAGACCTTCCTGTAGGCGTAACAGCTGATCGGAACTGTAAATACAGAGCAAGAATAAATATGAAAGGGGAAAGCGTTTCAATTGGAACGTTTCTCAGCAAAGAAGAAGCTAGCGCCGCATACTGTGCAGTTAAGAACAAATATGTATCAGATATGGCGGAAGAATATAAATACGTTATTCATCCTGACGTGTACAAAAACCTTAAAAATTATGATGCCTCCAGCGTGGTGTGATGCGCCTGATTGCTGAGGAACTGGAGAAACAAATGACCCACCTTAACCACGCCTGCACGCTGCCGCCAACGCATACGCCGCTACTGATACTGATAGAGGTGGCAGGCCAGTTAGTTAAAGCACATCGCACAACACACGTGCGCAAGCGAGGCGATGAATTGGAGTATGTGACCGAGCAAGGTTTTACGATACACGGGCGCTATCGGTGGACTTATCCATGAGTGGCGAGAACTCTGACTATTACGCTGATATGGAAGCACCTGAATGCCCGTCATGCGGTAGGCCTCTTGAGTACCTACATAAAGGCGTTGGCCTGCTGATACATGGGCATATCTGGGACTGCGTGTTTAATATAGAAGTTGGTTTGATTGGTAGGGATGCGGCATTTAACCGTTGGAAAATAAGCGGTTTTAAAATGACTGGTGGCGATAAATGAATGCTAGATCACGAAAATGGAGCAAAGAAGAAACAGAACAATTGAAAGAGTTATGGCGCAGCAAAACAGTGCATGAGTGCTCAGAAATACTAGGTAGAGCCACCAGCTCTATTTATTTTAAGGTCACGCAACAAGGCTTTAAACGTGATCCTGAGCATAAGAAGATCAGCACGGGAACTCGATTCAAGAAAGGTCAGCAACCGTGGAACAAGGGGTTAAAAGGATGGGACGCCGGCGGAAAGTCTCACAAAACACGATTCAAGCGAGGTCACGGCAACAGTAATAACGAGCATCCTGTTGGCTATGAGAAACTTGACAAAGATGGAGTGCTGTTGCGAAAGGTTAGCAAAACAGGTGCGCGCAATGAAAAATGGAGGCCGGTTAAAGACATTGTTTATGAGGAGCACAACGGCGAGATACCAGAAGGCTGCATCATAAACTTTAATGACGGCAATAAAGAAAACTACGA
>DASRNZ010000128.1:0-6306 GCA_035647155.1 Thiopseudomonas sp. | reverse complement strand
GGCCTCTTTAAAACCACGGTTGATCACTTTGATACCGCCATCATCGCGCATGCTGTATTCAGCGGTGATCTGCTGCATGCCACGCTCAAAAGAGTGATCCAAGCGAGCGATTTCATACCAAGTGCCTAAATAGCGTTCGGCCTGAAAATCTTTAATCGGTTGAATACCTTCGGGGACAGAGACGCAAGCAGATAACAGCAGTATTAAGCCAAGCATTAAATAACGCATAGGGTTCAGTTCCTTAGGATGTGCAAGCGATTGAATCCGCTTGAGATTGATAATAGTTATACAAACACTGGTGGTGTATAAGAATAAACCTGTGCATCATAGCCTTGTGTATAGGTTTTTGCAGCTGTTCTACTTTGCGCTTTACTTTTTTATCGTTTACTCAAGCGCCATGTGCGTTTGGCAGCTGCTACACGCAATAATTAACAGGCTTTTTATGGCTGAGTATTTTTGCGTATGAGATGCTATATCATTGTGCAATAGTGGCTCTTGTGCTTTGCTGTGTGCTGAGTAGGTTGCCCAATAAAACCAGCTTCTGCATAGTAGGGCCCAGCTTAGCTATGAGTTGCATGATGGATTGAGGCTGTAAATTTACAGCGCGTCAGTTACTAACAATAAGAATTTCAACCCGCGCTGCTTGACGACTACAGCAGTGCTCGATTGGAAAATATTTCAATTCCCAGGAAAAGGGCAAGTTTACTATGAGCGCTTATTACCAGTTTATCGACAGACACATAGATACTGAGGGTGTTGTTACAGCTAGGTACCGTTCAACGGTGCATGCGCAGGGTGCATGGAACGAGCATGAGCAGCATATGGCACCTGCTAGCGGTATTGTCGCAGCAGAATTAGCACAGTTTCAGCCGCGTGATGATATGCGTATTGGGCGTATCAGTTACGATATTTTTGGGTTAATTGCCGCGGGTGAGTTTTCCATTATCACGCGGGTGCTACGTCCCGGTAAAACCATTGAATTGCTGGAGTCAGAAATGCAAGCCCAGGGTAGAACCTGCATTGTCGCGAGAGCGTGGCGCATGTGCCTTCAAGACAGCTCTGAAGTTGCAGGCTTAGAAGATCAGGTGATTCAACACCCTGAGGCATTACCAAAATGGCCGGGTATGTCGCGTTGGCCCGGTGGTTTTATTAAAAGCATTGAGGCTCGGGCAGATGCAAAACACCGAGCGGGTAAAGGCATCGTTTGGCTTAATAATGAAAAAGAGATGGTGGAAAACCAGCCAACCAGTGATTTTGTGCATTTGCTAGGTATGGTGGATACCGCCAATGGCATTGCGCCCCGTCAGGGTGATGATGTTGCTTGGGCTTTTCCAAATTTAGATTTGCAGATACATCTACACCGACTGCCAACAGGGCGCTGGTTGGGTTTAGAAGCTGTGCAACAATACGGCAATGATGGTATTGGTTTAACCAGTGCTATTTTGCATGATGTGCAAGGGCCTTTTGGACGCAGTGAACAGATTTTGACCTTGAGAAAAATGCGTTAAATCGATAGTCATCGATGTTCAAACTCAGTTTTTCAATAGATAGGGCAGCGGGCTATTGCTGAATATGACAACGCCTTTGCGCTATAAAAACGGCATATCTCGCTTAGATTTACCGAGTCGTTGCGTTGTGCTTTGAGTGATTGCCAGCTGCCTGTAGTCCAGAGAGTGACGCTTTCGTTGGAGTGTACACTTATGTTATATGCTGTTGCTGTCATTCAATTTACAGTAAGCTAAAGCGCTTTTGCAGGCGGAAACCGTGGCTCTGCAGTGGGAACCTAAACTCCCAATACATCTTATCTACCGGGACGGACCGGCTCTTAATCTAAACTAAGAGTCTTAAAACGGCTCTGTGGAGTTTCAGTTGATCACCTTAAGTCCTATCAAGCGTCGCCTCTTGTATGTCACAGTCTTTGAATTGCTGGGTATTGTCTTTGCCACCTTGGTGCTGATGGCGCTCAGTGGTGGTGATGCACAAAACTCCTTGCCTGTGGCCGTTATCGTGTCCACCGCGGCGGTGATTTGGAACTTTATTTACAATACTTTTTTTGAGTCATGGGAATCTCGCAACCAGGTTTTGGTGCGCACGCTAAAAATACGCAGCATGCATGCCATTGGTTTTGAGGGTGGTCTGTTCTTGTTTTGCTTGCCTGTATATATGCTCTGGTACGACGTGGGCGTCTGGACAGCCATGACCATGGAAGCAGCATTGCTGCTGTTTTTTTTGGTGTATACCTTTGTATTTACCTTGTTGTTTGACCAGGTGTTTACCTTGCCGCACCAGAAGCAAGTCGGCGATATGTCTGAGTTATAAATCTTTCCTGCCGTATCAATTGCTACAATCTGGCAGCTGCAAAAATATTTCATAATTTTCTTTGCAAAGAAGTCCTACTGAGATAGCTTACCTATACGTAAGGGTAAGTTTTTTCTAGCCTATTGCTGTGCCAATACAAACACACTTAAAAATTATAAAACTATAAATAGCAAGATTGACCATGACTCATAGAAGTCTGGCTCGCGATGTTCGTATAAAAAATATAAAAATATAAAAATATAAAAAGGAAAAGCCATGAATGCTCTTGTGCATAAACCAACGGTTTTACAAAAAGTCAGCCAGTTTTTTGTGACTTTGATCCAGCGTTATCTTCCCGACCCTTTTATTTTCGCCATTGTGCTGACCTTTGTCGTATTTTTATTAGTCATGCCAAGTACCGGACAAAGCCCGATGCAGGTGGTGGATGCATGGGCGGGTGGCTTCTGGAATTTACTGAGTTTCTCGATGCAGATGGCGATGGTAGTGTTTACCGGACACGCCATGGCCAGCGCACCTGCTTTTAAACGCAAGTTAGCTGTGATGGCAGGAATCGCAAAAACGCCTGGTCAAGCCATTATCTTGGTGACTGTTGTCAGCGCCTTAGCCTGCTGGGTGAACTGGGGTTTTGGTCTAGTCGTCGGGGCGATTTTTGCTCGTGAAATTGCTGCCCGTGTACAGGGTGTGGACTACCGTCTGTTGATTGCCTCGGCTTACAGTGGCTTCTTGTTTTGGCATGCGGGCTTATCCGGCTCGGTTCCTTTGACCATTGCCGGTGGGGCGGATATTTCTAGAGTGACCAATGGCGCAGTAACAGCAGCTATTCCAACCTCAGAGACTTTATTCTCAGCTATGAATTTGACGATTTTAGCGGTGATGTTTATCACGATTCCGCTATTGAATCGCTTGATGCATCCTGCACCGCAAGATGTGATTAGCATTGATCCAAAATTGCTGGAAGAACCTGAGGTTGTGGTTGAAGACAAAACTAACATGACACCGGCTGAGCGCATGGAAAACAGCCGTGTTCTATCGATGACGCTGGGTGCGATGGGCTTTGCTTACATCATCTATTACTTTATTAATAATGGTTTTGCACTGAATCTGAATATTGTTAACTTTATCTTCTTGTTCACGGCAATTGTCCTGCACGGCACACCTAAAAGCTTGCTGAGTTCAGTGTCGCAAGGCGCACGTAATTGTTCAGGTATTTTGCTGCAGTTCCCGTTTTATGCAGGGATTATGGGCATGATGACAGCAACAGGTGATGGCGGAGCGTCTTTAGCTGGAGTGATTTCTCAGTCTTTTGTTTCAGTTTCCAATGAAACCACATTCCCACTCTTCACCTTCTGGAGCGCGGGTATTGTGAACTTCTTTGTTCCTTCAGGCGGTGGTCAGTGGGCCGTACAAGCCCCGATTATGATGCCAGCGGGCGCAGCACTCGGTGTGGACGCAGCTAAAACTGCGATGGCGATTGCTTGGGGTGATGCTTGGACTAATATGATTCAGCCGTTCTGGGCATTACCTGCGTTAGCCATTGCCGGCCTGAGCGCTAAAGATGTAATGGGCTATTGCTTGATGGCCTTGATCGGTTCAGGGGTAATTATTTCACTGGGATTTTTGATTTTCTAACATAACTTGCAGGCCATTGGTTTGCTTTGAGTTGCACTATATAAAAGCCACTGCCTGGGGGATACCTGGGCAGTGGCTTTGTCTTTACTAGGTACTTAATAGTCTCAACTGGCGTAAGCGTCCGGTAAACCCATCTTGAGCCTGGCGGCGTAGCCGTCAAGATAGTGTCCACTTATTTCTTAGTGGACACTATCTATGAGCACTGTAAGAGTAACTCGACCTTATCGTAAGCGTCGTCAATATTCCCTTGAATTTAAAGCCCAGCTGGTGGCTGAAAGCCAAAGTCCTAGCGCATCAGTTGCACGCATTGCTTTAGATAATGATCTCAACGCCAACTTACTTCGGCGCTGGATTACTGAGTCAAAGCAGGCAGGTCAACAGCTGTCGCCAGCTTTTGTGCCGATTAATTTGCCAGCGGCATCTACTCCAACAGTGCAAAAGAGCAGCAGCATACGCATTGAAATTCCCCAACCCAGCGGGCCGATTGTTGTGGAATGGCCTGCGGAGCAGGCCCATCAATGCGCACTATTTCTGCGCTCGTTGCTGCAATGATTAGGATTGATGAAGTCTGGCTGGCAACAGAACCATTAGATATGCGAGCTGGGCCAGATACGGCATTGGCGCGTGTCGTTCAGGTATTTGGTTCGGCGCGGCCACATTGCGCTTATCTGTTTGCCAACAAGCGTGGTAACCGAATGAAAGTATTGATTCATGACGGCTTAGGTATTTGGCTCTGTGCCCGTCGACTGAATAAAGGCAAGTTTCATTGGGGTGAAACGTGGCGTGGCAAGCAACTGCAGTTGGACGATGAGCAGTTGGCTGCTCTGGTGCAAGGACTGCCTTGGCAGCGCTTGGGTGCGGCTGGCGTTATCTCAGTTTTATAACCATAAACTGACGCTTCAGACCATCATCCACATGGCGAATCGTCACAAGGATTATGTTTTGGCATACTGCTTGGTATGTCAAAATCTCTCGATCTTACCCAGCTCTCTGCCGATCAACTCCGAACCTTAACCACGGAGTTGATAGCGTCGCTGGACGCTAAGGAAAAATTACTGAATCAAAAAGATCGAGTGATCGTACACCGCGATGCGGTCATCGAAAAACTGAGCCATGAACTGGCGACTCTGAAACGTCATAAGTACGCTCAGCGCAGTGAGCAGATGAATGATCTTCAAGCCAGTCTATTGGATGAACTCGTTGAGGGTGACCTTGCCGCTATTGAAATAGAACTGGCTCAGCTCTCTGTTGTAGAAGCACCAACGCAAGCTAAAAAACAACCAAAGCGCGCCCCTCTGCCTGCAGAATTTCCGCGCACGCTGATTCATCATGAACCTGAAAATACCCAGTGCAGTTGCGGCTGTCAGCTCAAGCGCGTTGGCGAAGATGTGAGTGAAAAGCTAGATTACGTGCCAGGCGAATTTACAGTAGAACGCCATATTCGCGGCAAATGGGCCTGCACGCAGTGCGAAACTCTAATTCAAGCACCTGTGCCAGTTCAAGTCATCGACAAGGGCATTCCAACTGCAGGTTTACTGGCGCAAGTGCTGGTGGCCAAGCACTCAGACCACTTGCCTCTGTACCGTCAAGAACGCATCTTTGGTCGTGCTGGCTTTGCTATTCCTCGCTCAACTCTAGCTGAGTGGGTTGGAGCGTGCGGTGTACAACTGCAGCCTTTGGTTGATGCACTGAGAAGCGCCTTGTTAGAACACAGTGTTTTACATGCAGATGAAACACCAGTCAGCATGTTGGCTCCAGGCAAGAAAAAGACCCACAAAGCCTACGTCTGGGCCTATTGCAGCACGCCATTTTCGGATCTGAAAGCGGTTGTTTATAACTTCGCACCGACTCGCGCCGGCGAGCATGCACGCAACTTTCTGGGCGACTGGCAAGGCAAGTTAGTCTGCGATGATTACTCAGGTTACAAGGCGAGCTTTAACAGTGGCATCACCGAAATCGGCTGCATGGCCCATGCGCGGCGTAAGTTCTACGACTTACATCAAGCCAACCAAAGTACTCTTGCTGCACAAGCCCTTGAATATATCAGCCAGCTGTATAGGGTCGAGCGGGAGGCAAAAGATCTTCCGCCGGATAAGAGGCACGCTATTAGGCATGAAAAAGCACGGCCCATTGCTGATGCATTGCATCAATGGATGCTGATCCATCGCCAGAAAGTGCCGGATGGTTCCGGCACGGCTAGAGCATTGGATTACAGCCTCAAACGCTGGACAGCGCTGACGCGCTATCTTGATGATGGAGCTGTGCCCATCGATAATAATTGGGTGGAAAACCAGATCCGTCCATGGGCGCTAGGCCGCTCCAATTGGTTGTTTGCCGGTTCACTGAGAAGTGGGCAGC
>DASRNZ010000127.1:0-3092 GCA_035647155.1 Thiopseudomonas sp. | reverse complement strand
GATAAATGATTTTATATTCTTTTGTTGTGTGGTGATCCTAAGGCATAGTGATGGCCACTGACCCATTCCTGATGATTGCAACAATGAGTATTCAATTAGGCGACACAGCACCCAACTTCACTCAAGATTCAAGCGAAGGTGTGATTAATTTCCATGAGTGGTTGGGCGATAGCTGGGGTGTATTATTTTCGCACCCTGCCGATTTCACTCCTGTGTGCACCACAGAATTAGGCTTTACCGCCAAGCTGAAAGATGAGTTTGCTGCACGTAATGTGAAGGCGATTGCCTTATCCGTTGACCCGGTTGATTCACACCATGAGTGGATCAAAGACATCAACGAAACACAAAATACCATCGTGAACTTTCCAATTCTGGCCGATGAAGATCGTAAAGTTTCAGAGCTGTATGGCCTGATTCACCCGAATGCCAGCAGTACCTTAACCGTGCGTTCGTTATTTATTATTGATCCGAACAAAAAAGTGCGTTTGACCATTACTTACCCAGCCAGCACCGGTCGTAACTTCCATGAGATTTTACGCGTGATTGATTCACTGCAGCTCACTGATAACTATAAAGTTGCCACCCCAGCGAACTGGGTGGATGGTGAAGAGGTGGTGATTGTGCCGTCCATTCAAGATCAAGCAGAATTGGATGAGCGTTTCCCTAAAGGCTACCGTGCGGTGAAACCTTACCTGCGTCTCACGCCACAACCGAACCGTTAAGATGTTTAACCGCTGAACTGCAGAGCATCTATGTGTTGTGCAGCCGCGGTGTACTGACAAGGAGAGCGCTGATGCGCCAGACCACAGATGTGCGTTATCTCATTGTACCGGGCTGGCAAGGCTCGTCTGCTGAGCATTGGCAGTCACACTGGCAGCAGGTGTTGCCTGAGTGTACGCGTGTTGAGCAAGACGACTGGTTATTGCCACAACGTCACGCTTGGGTTGCGCAGTTGCAACGGCAGATTGCGGCGGATCGGCGTCCGGTGGTGTTGATTGCGCACAGCTTAGGTTGTGTGACCGTGGCGCATTGGGCGGCACAAGCAGCACCGGCTTTGCTGGCGCGAGTACGTGGAGCCTTGTTAGTAGCGCCGGCCGATGTTGAGCGTCGTGATTGTCCAGCGGCTTTAGGTAACTTTGCCCCTATGCCGCGCACAGCTTTGCCATTTCCTAGTGTGCTGGTGGGTTCAAGTAACGATCATGCCGCTGACGCACAGCGTGCATTATTATTTGCTCAGCAATGGGGCAGTGATGCAGTGATTTTGCCCGAAGCTGGACATATCAATGTACAGTCGGGCCATCATCGCTGGGAGCAGGGTTTTGCTTGGTTGTATCAACTGCAAGCGAGCAGTGATGAGAGCTTTCAGCGCAGTGCTTAAGAGGTACGCCTTGGTGTGTGCCTTTTAGATGCTGGATTAATCCAAATCTTCTAGCGTAAACGGCAGCTTTGGTTGCGGCCATTGCAAGTTCAGCGCTTCCATTTTTTGCGCAATTAGACTGCAAAATAGCAGGTTACGCAGCGGCTTATGATTGGCCGGTAAAATATGCCATGGATGCGATGTGGTGCTGCTTTGCTTAAAAGTCTGATCCCAGTTGTTTTGGATGGCATCAAAATGCCGATGGCCTATTAAATCCGCAGCAGAAATCTTCCAATGCTTTTCTGGATTGATAAAACGCTGCTGTAGGCGGCTTTTTTGTTGGTCTTTGGAAATATGCAGGTAGACCTTAATCAGATGGATATTCTGTTCAGCTAACTGCGCTTCAAACTCCAGTAACTGCTGCAAACGTCCAGCGGCCTGATTGTCATCAATATAGCCATCGGCTAAATCACTGGCTAAACCTTCATAAGGCGTACGATTAAAGACTGTCAGTATGCCAGGGGTCGGCAACTCTCTGCGGTAGCGTTCTAGAAAGTTCTCGCGGCGTTGCAAGTCTGTGGGCTTTTGAAAGTCACTGACGCGCACGCCCTGTGGATTGAGGCCGCGTAAACTGTTACGAATCACACCGTCTTTACCGGCACAGTCCGGTCCTTGCAACCAGATCACAATGGCGGGGTCGTTATTGGCCCAGAGCAATTGTTGCTGACGGTCTAAAGCATGGCGCACGGCTTTAAGGCGAGCATCGCATTCATGCAGAGTTAAACCAAAATCCCGCCCCGGATCGAGACTTAATCCTGAGCTACTTTGGTAAAAACACTCTTGCAGTACAGTGTCGGCGAGCCGCATATTATTCCTTGTTACGCTGAAGTTGATCTTTAAGCTGCGTGGGCAGTTGACGAATAATCAACATATCGCGCGCTTCATCATATTCGACCTTAGAACCCAGTAGGTGCGACTCAAAGCTGATGGAGATCCCTTCAGCGCGGCCAGTAAAACGATGAAAAGCATTTAGCGTGCGTTTATCTGCTGGGATTTCAGGCGATAAGCCATAATCCTTGTTGCGAATATGCTCGTAAAAGGCTTTGGGGTTATCTTCATCCAGTGCTTCAGATAATCCTTCGATACTGACCACTTCACCTTTACGCGACTGGGTATTGGCATAGCTGAGTAGATTGTCGGTTTTCTCGCGGGCTTTCTCTTCTGGCAGGTCTTCGCTTTCAACAAAGTCGCTAAAGGCTTTCAGTAAGGTGCGGGTTTCACTGGGGCCATCCACGCCTTCTTGGCAGCCTAAAAAATCACGGAAACCGTCAATGACTTTTTTGCCATTTTTACCTTTAACAAAAGAAATATACTGCTTAGATTGACTGTTGTTTTGCCATTCTGACAGATTGATCCGCGTGGCCAAATGCATCTGGCCCAAATCCAAATGGCGCGCGGCATTGACTTCTAAGTCAGCAGAAATCGCCATGCCGTCGCTGTGCTGGAGTACGGCAATACTCAAGTACTCAGTCATACCTTGTTGGTAGTGGGCAAAGAGCACATGGCCTGAGAGGCTGATATTGACTTCATCGATCAGTTTTTTTAAATGCTCGGCCGCTAGTTGGCTAAACTGGGTGAAATCCATTTTTTCTGCTACATAATCAGCCAACCAGCCCGGTAGTGGGTACTGGGTATGATCAGTCTGGAATAAGCCCCATACTTTGCTGGGTTTACT
>DASRNZ010000126.1:0-4283 GCA_035647155.1 Thiopseudomonas sp. | reverse complement strand
TGTGGCGTTGTAACTATCAGCCTGCTGGCTCCACTCGTTCCAGATATCAAAAGCGGAATCACCGAACTCTGCTTTAAGCATCATGGCCGCTTGGTACCACTCTTGGCGGTCGTGAGCGTCTAGGTATTGCAGGGCGCTTTGGGCGCGTTGAATATCCGTATTCATAGCATCACCTCACGCAAGGCGAGCGTCATCAGCGCCAGCAAAGCAAATGCCTGTTGAGTCGATGGGCTGTTAGCAAGTACAATCAGGGCGCTGTTCAAAGCATCTAAAGCGCTCGGTTTACTTCGGTGGATCAGGCGCTTTTTCATTTCACGCCCTCCCCATTAAGCCAAGCATCAACGGCGGCCATGTCGAATAAGACCGTATTCCCGCGTTTGATTGGTTGCGGGAATGTCGAGTCATTTCTTACCCACCGGTAAACGGTCTGACGGCTGACTTGTAATGCTTCGACTAAATCAGAATACCTACCATATTTCTTAGTGCTGAATGCTGGCGCTGCCGGTGCTTGTGTTTGATTACCCATGATTTTATTTCCTTCATCATGAGCTTGATAGGTCTCTTTCGGTGTCGCCTATACCACCCGCTTAGCAATTATTTACTAAAATACCTTTGCACTGATACGCGGTACTGTGTATATTCGAACTGTAATTTGAAAATAAGCCTAATCAAGCTGTTTTGATTAAGAGACAGAAGGTCTGAACCACCTTCTTATCTCGCTCAGATACCCGCAAAGAGCGGGTGTCTTTGTTGCATTGGATAACGATAAGGTCAACCAATGGCCACCATGGTATTCAGTGCTTTTAAAGTTATCCACAGGCGAACACAGCATCTAGCGCTTAGATTGGCAAAAAACCTTTATAAATCAATGGCTTGCGCACCACAAAACAAAAGATAATAATTTTGTTGTTATTCTGCGTACCATCTGGTATGCGAGCCGCTAAACAGGCTGAATACTGCGCCTCCATGCGCCATAATTATCTAAGCCATTTTATGCAACTGGACCACGTTACATTCAACGTCCTCGCCCAGCACGCTACTTATAATTCGCTCCACCGCTGCAATGGTCTTGGTTTTACTGGGTAGGCTTGCCATTGGATTATTTCGGTAGTGCGAGCTGACCACGCCGCTCACGCCATGACTCTGCAATTCATCAGACGCGCTATTGCTTACGCCGTATTTTTGCATCAGCTGGGTTAGTGTTCTGCGCAGATCGCGCGGCGTAAAATGCTCAATGCGCTGCCCATCAATCACAGCGTACTCTGACTTGAGCC
This sequence comes from Thiopseudomonas sp., assembly GCA_035647155.1. Classification (GTDB taxonomy): domain Bacteria; phylum Pseudomonadota; class Gammaproteobacteria; order Pseudomonadales; family Pseudomonadaceae; genus Denitrificimonas. Next base: position 3,009 of record DASRNZ010000126.1, on the reverse strand, counting down.
ACCGACCTGTAGCTTGCGAGAAAGACTCCGGTATAAACGGCTTATCTTTAGATACGCTAAACGGGTGCGTATGGCCTTCGGTGACTTCCCTCACGCTTTTAATGATCTGCTCTGCACGATCCGACAAAGGCACATAATGCTCGCGTCTCACGGCGCCCTTGCCCTTAGCATCAATCAAGCAAACGGTGTTGTCTGTGTAGCTGCTCCACGGCTCTCTACAAAGCTGCTCAATGCGCTGTCCACCGGTAACAATGACTAATCTAAACAGTTGCGCCATAACGTAGCTGACGCCGCTGTCGGGGCTGTCCACGGTCAAATAGAATTGCTTTAGCTCAGCTTCGCTTAATGCACGCTTACCGACTTTATTAATTAGCTTTTTATGTTCATCGCTAAACGTGACGCCCATGACTGGGTTAAACGCAAGATCAAACGTGACTGCATCAGTGGAGCCGATCAGGTTGTCTTTTTTAAGACCGTATTGAAACGCCGCCATTAAAAAGCTGCGCACCTTGGCCGCCTGCCTGACTGCTCCACGGGCAACGATTGGCGAAAGCAGTTTATTAATATGCGCAGGCATTACGTCTTTGGCCAACATACTCATAACATCGGGAAAGGCTTCAAGGTCCACTGCCAGTATGCGGCGAAAGTCTTTCACTTGGTCAGGTCGCACGCCAGCACCTTCACGGTCGTCAATGTAAGAGTTAAACAGCTGCCTAAATGTACCCTTTGCTGCCTCAATCGCTGCAAGTCGCTGTTGCTCAATTTCAGCTTGCTCAGCTTCAACCTGCTGTTGCTCAAAATATGCCTTTAAGTCTGGGTGATCTGCCAGCAACTCAGACAACTTACGCGCCTCACTTCGAATGCTAGCAAGTGTTAAGCCTGTGCTGTTTGTAGTGGTTTTATAATTGCCGATACTGATTAGCTGGCGCTTACCTAAATACGAATAACGAAAGTATGCCGACGGTTGTGAATTTAGACTCCTGCGTCTTAAAACAATCGTACCGGCACCACGACCGGCTAACTGCTCTGTAATCTCAGCGCCAGCTGCCATACCTTTAATCATTTGATCGTTCATTGTAAGCCTCTAACATTTGGTGAGCGTATTGGTGAGCGTTATGGTGAGCGTTTCTCACTTTGCTCAATGTTATTGGCTGTTACGTGCTTTTACAATCAAAACCTGTAAGCCCCGCGAATACTGGGCTTTAGGCGATTTTTTGTTATTTGTTTTTACTGGCTGTTACGCTTAAATATATCCCTCATAATCCTTTGGTCCGCGGTTCAAGTCCGCGTGGGCCCACCACCTTCAAAGCCACGTATCATGCGGCTTACAGCAATTAAGCACATTAGCCACCACTGCGCTCAAAAATACAAAAACCGGTTTTAGTGAGCGTTATGGTGAGCGTTTCTCAAAGTGTTCAACCTTAGATCATTCCGACCAATGGCATCAGTGGAGCAAGGGGCTGCAATCGGTTTAATACAGTTCGATGCCCAATCAAGGCACCACATTAAAGCCTATAAGCCCCTAACCATGGGGCTTTGTGCTTTCTAGGGGTTTACGATACCCCCAAAAATACCCCCATAATGTTTTATACCCCACTTTGACCACCGGAAAATCTTGCGCGTATCAATACTGGTACAGAAACTCACCAATCGCCTGACGCACTGATCGGCTTCACACTGCCTGCAATCCGTTTGCAGTGTTGACGGTACTCTTTGTTCAGCTCAGTGGCATCAGCACCACGACACGGCGCTAAGCCACCATAACGAGCAAGCCAACGCCTCGGGCGCGTACAGTTCTCAGCAGCTTCGATTGCTAGCCTGACTTGTTGTCTGTGGCGTACATCGCATTGTTCATCCATTACTAAGCCTCTGGTCATCAGTGACGCGGCAAGCACTCACTTAGATCACCAAACCACTGTTGATAGAACGCTTCGTCTATATCGCCATCATCCAATGGGTTGTATCTATCCGGTACGCCTGCCAGCTTAAGCACCGCGTTATATTCAAGCCCATGTGCATTGCATAAGTCGTACAGCACTTTGCTATGGGCAAGCTGGCGCGCAACGCACTGCTGTAACTGTTTGTGCATAGAATCAAAGGCATCATCAGGCTGACCAGCATCAAGCCGTGTAAGGCTCTGTAGACGGCTCAATGTAGACGCATATAAAAAACACTGCCGCCAATACTCAGCAGTCCAAATTAGCACCACGCTGCTGAAGGCATCGCGCCAATCTGTATAGGCCGCGTCTATGCAGCGATACTCACGCCATACCACCGCACCGCGTATCTTGTCGGCTTCTTCTACATTCATATCGGCCATGCTTTGCAGCGTTAGTGCGGCTAATTGTTTGGGTGCTAATCCTTCGTACAGTTTGACGCTTCGTTTTGTAAGTGGCTTCACTTTTTCATCTCCTGCAATTGCTCAAGTTGAGCGAGGCGCTTTTCTAGTTCGGTGATCTCAACAATCTTGAGAACATCAGCCAAAGAACTTAGTAATTCTTGCGCGGTGCTTGTGGATATTGCGCCGGTGCTTGCGTAGTGCATCAACTGACGCGCCATGTCTGCACTGGTGCCACTTAGCGGCTCAGGTAATACAACGGCCTCACTTTGTGGCTTTAGCGCCGGTACAAGTCGATTAGCGAGCATAGCCATTGCTTGGGTATCGCCACCTTTGGCCATGGTTGCCACGGATAACCAGAAGCCTTGCTCACCACCATCAAACGTCTCTGCGAGTGCTTCACGGATTAGAGTACGTTTGTTTTTACTGCCAGCAGGTCTACCAACTGGGTTGCTCAGTATTTGCGCCGGTTGTTTATTGTTCATCAGCTCACCAGATTAAATAAAATAGCATCAGCGGATCGGTCATCCTTGCGCTCATGGTCGATAATGTATTGCAGCACGGCGGTAGCTTCTTCACGGTTGCGAGGGCGTATCTCTGCCATCAGGTCGAATATAAAGTGCTCTCGCTCATAGCAATCTTGCGCAGGCTCATCAGCATCAGCGGCTTGT
>DASRNZ010000125.1:0-9327 GCA_035647155.1 Thiopseudomonas sp. | reverse complement strand
CTGATTTAGCGTTGATTGATGGCAATCGTTGTCCGCAATTAAGTATGGCATCTGAAGCGGTAGTGCAGGGTGATGGCTTAATTGCAGAGATCTCTGCCGCGTCTATTTTAGCTAAGGTCAGTCGTGATCGTGAAATGGCTGTTTTGGATGCACAGTATCCAGGTTATGGCATTGCTAAGCACAAGGGCTATCCAACGCCTGCGCATTTGAAAGCTCTGCAAGAGTTGGGGCCAACCCCTATCTATCGTCGTTCTTTTGGCCCAGTGCGCCGGTTTTTTGAAAGTAATTAATATTTTCATCAGAATCACAGTGTCTTTTAAGAGCGCTTAGCAAGACCTGCGTATGTCGTATCGCGTTTGTGCTGCTTTTCCCTCCACGGTGCATCCTGCACCAAGTCGGGCGCTACGCCATCCATGGCTGCGCTTGTCGCAGCACAAACGCGATACTATTGATCAGTGATGGTGTTGATAGGTTTTCTGAGAGCTTATTGAGTTACTCTGCAATTTTCAGTTCACGTGATTTAGTGTAAGCGTAGCGGATTTTTTCGTACTCAAAGGGTGAGTTGAGTTGGCCGTAACGCAGTTCAGTAATATAGCGTTGGTCGACAATTTGTAAACCGAAAATTTCTGGATTACGTTGGCTTTCTTTGGCCATATTCAGCCAGTTGACTGACTTATCTAAACTGAAATCTGCCACAGCACCGGTGGTATCACGCGCATTGGATGGGCCTAAAAAGGGCAGCATTAAATACGGACCATGGGGCACGCCGTAATAGCCAAGTGTTTGTCCAAAGTCTTCACTGTTCTTTTTCAGTCCCATCTTGCTTGCTGGATCCCATAGGCCACCAATACCAAAGATCGTATTAAATAAAATACGTGAGGTTGTCTCCATGGCCCTGTGGCCTTTAAGCTGCAAAATACTATTGGCTAGCGTGGGGATTTCGCGCAAGTTACTAAAGAAATGACTCACACCCTTGCGAATAAAATGCGGCGTGATGGTGGTATAGCCTTTGACGACAGGTAAAAACACCCACTGATCAAAGCGATAGTTGAAGTGGTATACACGACGGTTCCATTGCTCCAGTGGGTCACTGATATGCAGCGCTTCAAGGGTGGCGCGTTCAAATTCATGTTGATCTGGGTCTGAGTTAAACTCCAAGCGCTGCAAGGGGTTTTTAAAACCGTCTGGGTCGGTTAAGGGCTCTTGAGCCCAGCTATAACTTTGCAGTAACAGTAGTAATGCACCGAGGATAAAAGAGCGCTGTAGAGACTGTGTTTTAGTCATGGAAAAACTCCAATATATCGGCTGCATTATCACGGTAATCTAAATTACCTAAGTGGCCACCGTATGGGTAGAGCGTAAAGCGCTCGCCAAGGTGTTGTTTTAGAAAGCCGATATCACCTTTGCCTAAAATAATATCATCAGCATTGTGCATTGCACCGATTTTTGGATTGTTAGCGAGATAGTTCGTCAGTGCATAGAGGCTGGTGGCATAAATCAATTGCTCCAAGTCAGAGTCCTCAGCAACCGCTTGCGCGTTTAATGCACCTTTAAAATGCACACGCCACAGTGGCAGCAGTTGTTTTTGGATATAGCATTCAAAATCACAGAGTAAGGCTTGCTTAAAGAAGGGCGTTAAGTTGGTGCCGTCATAAATCTTTTTCTGAATAGGCGTGATCATGCCACGGCGATTAATCAGATCAGAAGTGAAGTTGATATCAGCAGCGGTAAAACGAAATACGCTACCAATCAGCATCGCCAGTTCATTTTCGGTGAGTTTTTGTGGCGAGTTTTGAAACTCAAATAACACTGCTTCATCAAAGTCAAAACGCCCTTTGTTATGGAAGAAAAGGGTAAGTTTATCCAGCATTAATTGATAAAAGGTACGAGAATCATCGGCATCCAGCACTTGGGTGTTCACCAGGCTATTGAGGTTGCTGACCGATGTGTACAAGTTCACTGGTGGATTGAGTAACAGCACACGCTTAAAGTTAAAAGCTTGCTCTTGTTCATCAAGATGGCTGACAAACGCCGCTTGTAAGCCGCCTAAGCTATAACCGGTTAAATGCCAGTCAGTGACTGCAAGCTCACGCTGCTGCTTTTTAATCGCACGCATGACCGCATAAATATCTTTAGCATCTTGGGGGGAATAACCCGGTGTGGCGTAGGGCGATGCACTGACCATAAAGTCGTAGGCAGTGGGGGAAGAGATTTGTGCCACATGAAAGCCAGCGCCATAAAAGAGCTTTTTTAAGTACTCCATTGTGTTGCTGGAGTATTGTGCGCCGGTACCAGCAATGATAAAAATTAGCGGCGCTGGGCCGGCTTGCTTAGCTAAGCGATAACGAAAGGTTTTGACTGGCCAGAAGTTGCTGGGCAGGGTGTATTCGCGCTCTGGGCGCAGCCGCAAGCTGTAGTCATGCTGATTAATATCAGCATCATCTGGCAACAGCGGGCGTAAGTGACTGGGCGTGCCAGCAATGGTGGCTTCAAAAGCGTTATGCAGCGGGAATTGATAGGTTGTTGTGATCTGTTTGGCTTGAGCGCTAAACGACAGGATGCACAATAAGCTCAGAACTAGATAAAGCGGTGTGAGCAAGCGCGTAAACATAACAATATCTCGCTGGGTCGCAGAGGCATAGGGGGTTAGATATTACTGTTTAATGATGCAGCGTCAGGACGACAAGGCTGTTATGCACTTATGCTGTGATCAGTATAAGTCATATTGAATCAGCATAGCCTGCAGAGCGCAAGGCTATGCTGAATGGTGATTTACATCACACGTTGACCTGGGCGAGCACCTGCATCAGGGCTCAGCAAGTGAATTTCTTCGCCACCAGGGCCTGCGGCTAAGACCATGCCTTCTGAGACACCAAACTTCATTTTTCGTGCGGCTAAGTTAGCCACATATAAAGTTAAGCGGCCTTCCAAAACAGATGGGTCAGGGTAGGCACTTTTGATACCTGAGAACACATTACGTTTAACACCGCCAAGATCTAAGGTGAGCTGTAATAACTTATCGGCACCTTCAACAAAACTGGCTTTTTCAATTAAGGCTATACGTAAATCTACTGCAGCAAAGGCGTTAAAGTCGATTTCTTTGCCTAAGGGTTCTTTCTCAAGTTCGCCGTTGCTGACAATAGCTTCTGTAGTCGCTGAGTTTTCCATTTCTAATAAGTCTTCCTTTGAAGATTCAATCATGGCATCGACGTGTTTAGCATCGACGCGTGTTAATAAAGCGCTGAATGGATTGAGCTGATGTGCCCCCAAAGGTTGGCCTAGGTCATTCCAGTTCAATGCGGGCACATTTAAAAAGTGCTCGGCATCGGCAGCCAGTTTAGGCAGTACAGGCTTTAACAAAATCATCAATTGCTTAAACAAGTTAATCGCTTGTGAGCAAATGGCTTGCACTTGTGCCTGTTGGCCTTCGATTTTGTTCATTGACCAGGGGGCTTGATCAGCAATCCACGCGTTAGCCGCATCGGCCAAGGCCATGGTTTCGCGCATGGCACGAGCAAAGTCACGCGCTTCAAAGGCTTTAGCAATGGATGGCGTAGCCTGCTGGAATTGCTCCCAAAGCGCAGGGTTAGGCATATCTGCAACCAGCATACCGTCGTTGCCTTTCTGAATAAAACCGGCACAACGGCTGGCGATATTCACCACTTTACCGACCAGGTCAGAGTTGACCTTGTGAATAAAATCATCAAGGTTCAGGTCTAAATCTTCAACGCCACGGCCCAATTTGGCCGCGTAGTAGTAGCGTAGGTATTCAGGGTTGAGATGGTCTAAGTAGGTGCGCGCCTTAATAAAGGTACCGCGTGATTTAGACATTTTTGCGCCATTAACGGTCAAGTAGCCGTGCACATGGACTGCGGTCGGTTTACGATAATCAGCACCATCGAGCATCGCTGGCCAGAACAATGCGTGGAAGTTAATAATATCTTTACCAATAAAGTGGTACAGCTCAGCGCTTGAGTCTTTGTTCCAGAACGCATCAAAATCGAGTTCTGGACGACGCGTGCACAGATTTTTAAAACTGGCCATATAACCGATGGGGGCATCCAGCCAGACATAGAAATATTTGCCCGGCGCATCAGGAATCTCGAAGCCAAAGTAGGGTGCATCACGGGAGATATCCCATTCGTGCAAGCCGCTATCGAGCCATTCAGCCAGTTTGTTCGCCACTGACTCTTGCAAGCTACCGCTGCGGGTCCACTCTTGCAGCATGTCTTGGAAGTTCTGCAGCTTAAAAAAGTAATGCTCAGAATCTTTTAAAATCGGTGTGGCACCAGAAATCGCTGAGCGTGGATCTTTAAGTTCGGTTGGTTGATAAGTCGCACCGCATTTTTCGCAGTTATCGCCGTATTGATCAGGTGTTGCACATTTTGGGCAGGTACCTTTAATAAAACGGTCGGCTAAAAACATGCCTTTTTCAGGGTCGAAATACTGGGTGACTGAACGTGTAGCAATATGTCCAGCCGCTTTCAGGCGAGTGTAAATCTGCTCTGATAGTTCGCGATTTTCTTCACTGTGCGTGGTATAGAAATTATCAAAGTCCACCAAGAACTCAGCAAAGTCAGCGCTATGTTCAGCGTGAATATTATCGATCAGCTGTTCTGGTGTGATGCCTTCTTTTTCTGCATGCAGCATAATCGCTGAACCATGGGCATCATCAGCGCACACATAGATGCATTGATTGCCGCGCATTTTCTGAAAGCGAACCCACATATCGGTTTGAATATATTCAAGCATATGGCCAAGGTGGATGGAGCCGTTGGCATAGGGCAGGGCGCTGGTCACTAAAATTTTGCGGGCTTCGCTCATGGTCTTCCTAACTACTAAAAGTGAATAGAAATAAGCCGACTACTATATAGGCAATGGCTGTTTTTTTCATCCTTTACGCAGTGTAAGTCTGTGGACGGTTAAGGTGTTAGCCGTCAGATTAGGCTAGAATGCGTATTATTCAGTCTATTGATTACAGTGGAGAGCGTCATGAGTGCAGTAACCCGCGCTGCGGTTGAAGAAACCTTAAGCCGTCTGATTGATCCCAATTTAAACGCAGACCCAGTGAGTGCTGGTTGTGTACGCGCCATTGATATTCAAGGTGATCGCGTTTCGGTACAGCTTGAGCTCGGCTATCCGGCAGGTTGCTTTAAAACTGGCTGGGCGCAGACATTGCAGACCAGTCTCGAGCAAATGCCCGGTGTTGCCAGTGCGCAAGTGAAAATTAACACTGTAATTCAGCCTTACCAAGGAGCAACCGATGTCGCAACTTTGGCTGGGGTTAAAAATGTGATTGCGGTCGCCTCAGGTAAAGGCGGCGTAGGTAAATCAACCACCGCAGTCAATCTGGCCTTGGCCTTGGCTCGCGAAGGCGCACGCGTGGGTATTCTAGATGCTGACATCTACGGCCCTAGCCAAGGCATTATGCTCGGCGTACCCAGCGGCACTCAGCCTAAAGTACGTGATGAGAAGTTTTTTATACCGATCCAAGCGCATGGCGTTTCAGTGATGTCGATGGCCTTTCTGACCACAGATAGCACGCCCATGGTGTGGCGTGGACCTATGGCGTCGGGCGCTTTGCTACAAATGATTACTCAGACCGCTTGGGATGAACTGGATTACTTAGTGGTAGATATGCCACCGGGCACGGGTGATATTCAACTGACTCTGGCGCAGAAAGTGCCTGTCGCCGGTGCGGTGATTGTGACCACGCCACAAGATATAGCCTTGCTGGATGCGCGCAAAGGTATTGAGATGTTCCGTAAAGTGAATATCCCTATTTTAGGTGTTGTGGAAAATATGGCTGTGCATATCTGCTCAAATTGCGGTCATGCTGAACATATATTTGGTGAAGGTGGTGGTGAGCGTTTAGCGGCCAATTATGATGCTGAACTCTTAGCGTCCTTGCCATTATCCATGGATATTCGCTTGCAGTGTGATGGCGGTGAGCCGACCAGCAGTGCTAACCCGGAAAGCCAAACAGCGAAGATTTACCAGCAGTTGGCGCGTACTGTCGGCGCACGTTTGAGTACGCTGAATCAGCAAAGTACGGCGATGCCATCGATTGAAATCAGCGACGATTAACTGATAAAAGTTGCTAGCAAAGGCCTTTGCTTATGAGTGCCTTTGCTTTATTAAAGGAGAAGAGAAATGAGTTTTACCGTATATCTTTCCGGAGAAATACACACCTCATGGCGTGAAGAGATTCAGCAGGGTGCGCAGGCTTTAGGTTTAGATATTACTTTTACTTCTGCGGTGACTGACCATGCGGCGAGTGATGCTGCTGGTGATCACTTAGGCGCACAGGAGCAAAGTTTTTGGCGCGACCATCAGTCCGCTAAAGTGAATGCCATTCGCACTAAAACCCTGATTGAGCAAAGTGATCTAGTGGTGGTACGTTTTGGCGATAAGTATAAGCAGTGGAATGCCGCCTTTGATGCCGGTTACTGCGCAGCTCTGGGTAAGCCTTTTGTGACTTTGCACGCAGAAGGCATTATCCACCCACTAAAAGAAGTGGATGCTGCAGCCATGGCTTGGACTACAACGCCGGCTCAAGTGGTGGAAATTCTACGCTATACTTTGCAAGCCTAATTATTCTGGCTGCATTATCCGGCAGCAGCCCTGTGCTGCCGGAGTCTTGCTCTACTCAGAGCGTCCTCGCTTCAAAACACCTCTTTTTAGTCAGATAGTTGACGGGCTGCTTTTGTAACTCATTGAATTGTATGGGTTTTAATTGTTGGCATAAGTATTGCTTTGTAATAAGTAAGATGAATTACACAGCAGGTGTTGCGTTATGAGCATCAATTTCAGTACAGCCCTTGGTATCCATGAGCAAGCACTTGGCTTTCGAGCTCAGCGCGCTGAAGTGCTGGCTAATAATATTGCCAATGCTGATACGCCCCACTATAAAGCGCGTGATTTGGATTTCGCCAGCGTGTTATCTGCGCAAGCCGACCAGCATGCAAACAAGCAGCCACTGATGCAGCGTACCAACAGTCAACATTTTGACGTGGAACCCATGCAGTTGGCTGACCCATCGCTGCGCTTTCGTAACCCACACCATGCCGCAATCGATCAAAACAGTGTTGATTTGCAGGTTGAGCAGTCCACTTACGCAGAAAATGCGGTGCAGTTTCAAGCCAGCTTTACCCTGTTAAATAATAAGTTCAAAGGGTTGATGACAGCCCTGCGCGGCGATTAAAGGAGTACCTGAATATGTCCCTTTCCAGCGTTTTTCACATTGCCGGTAGCGGTATGAGCGCACAAAGTACGCGCCTAAATACCATTTCCAGCAATATTGCCAACGCCGAAACGGTGTCATCCAGCATCGATCAAACTTATCGAGCTCGACATCCTGTATTCGCAACTGTTTTTTCCGACACCCTCAATGGTGGTCAAGGTCAGGGTGGTGCGTCATTGTTTGCTGATCAAGATCATGCCGGACAAGGCGTACAGGTGATGGGGATTATTGAAGATCAGAGCGAATTAATGCCGCGTTACGAACCCAATCATCCATCTGCCAATGCGGATGGTTATGTTTTTTACCCGAATGTAAATGTGGTTGAAGAGATGGCTGACATGATTTCTGCCAGCCGTGCGTTTCAAACTAACGTCGAAATGATGAATACCGCCAAGCAGATGATGCAGCGTGTACTCACGTTGGGCCAATAAGTCTTAGGAGGCAATTATGAGTGCAGCAGGAGTCAGCGCAGCCGGTGCGGTAATGGATCAATACCAGCACCAAACTAAGGCGGCCGGTAAAGAAGAATTAGGCAAAAATGAATTTTTGGAGTTGCTGGTCGCCCAGCTCAATAACCAAAACCCCTTGGAGCCGCAAAGTAACGGTGACTTTATTGCGCAACTGGCGCAATTCAGTACGGTCGAGGGTGTTGAAAAGCTCAATGGCAGTATGGAAAGTATTCTGTCGGGTTATCAGTCATCACAAGCACTGCAAGCCTCGTCTTTAGTTGGGCGCAAGGTCATTATCCCAGCGGATAAAACAGTGGTGGACACCTCGGAGACTTTTAAAGCCAGTATGGTTCTGCCGCAAAGCAGCAGTAATGTTTACGTGAATGTTTACAGCGGAGATGGCACGTTAGCAACGCGTATCAATATGGGTGCGCAAGAGGCCGGACAAGTCAGCTTTATGTGGGACGGTAAAAACAGTGACGGCGAAACCATGCCGCCAGGAACTTATAAGTTTGAAGCGCAAGCCAGTATTGATGGCGAAGCCAAGGGTTTATACACCTTGCTGCCGGCTAACGTTGACAGTGTCACTTTGGGGCAGGGCAACGGCGAGCTGTTATTGAATTTAGCTGGGGTCGGTTCGGTACCGCTTTCCCAGGTTCATATGATTGGTCAGTGATTTTAGAAATTTGCCAGCTGTCGGATAACCGGCAAGGAGAACACAATGTCATTTAATATCGGCCTCAGTGGTATGCGTGCTGCGTCCAAAGACCTGAACGTCACGGGTAACAATATTGCTAACGCAGGTACTGTCGGCTTTAAACAGTCACGTGCTGAGTTTGCGGATGTGTATGCGGCATCAATGCTGGGTACTGGTAAAAACCACCAGGGCAGCGGCGTGTTGTTGTCAAATGTGTCGCAGCAGTTTAACCAAGGTAATATTAATGAAACGCAAAATGCCTTAGATTTAGCCATCAACGGGAACGGCTTTTTCCAAGTCAGTAATAATGGTGCGCTGAGTTATACGCGTGCGGGTTATTTCGGTACGGACAATCAGGGTTTTATTATTGATAACTTTGGCAATAACCTGCAAGGTTATACCACGAACAATAATGGTGAGCTGGATAAAGGTATAGTACGTGACTTGCAGATTAAAACTACCAGTCAAGAGCCTAAGCCCACCAGCCAGTTTAAGCAGTCATTTAACCTCAATTCCACCAATGAAATACCTGAAGAGCTAACCTTTGATCCTGCTGATCCGAAAAGCTATAACTCATCCACCTCAACCAGTATTTATGATTCGCAAGGTAATGCGCACGTGATGACGCAGTACTTTGTAAAAGTAGCGCCCGATGCTACTGCTACTCCTCCTGTTCTTCCTAATACTTGGAACATGAATGTTTTAATTGATGGTGTAAATCCAGATGGCATGAGCTCTGATCCTCTTAACATTTCTTTAAAGTTTGATGCAGCGGGTAAGTTGGTTGGGGATGGAAAGATTGACTTGGCTGGTTGGGTGCCTGTTGCTGTAACAAGTAATCCTCCTGGGGTTACTCCTAATGGTGCTAGTGCTAGTCCTACCTTGAAAATGGATCTAAGTGGTGCAACCCAATATGCCAATTCATTTGCGGTGAATGC
>DASRNZ010000124.1:0-2470 GCA_035647155.1 Thiopseudomonas sp. | reverse complement strand
GATATAGGCAGCCACCATGATACAGACCATGATCGTCAACGGAGTTATGCTACATTACCAACTGGACGGCCCAAAACACTTGCCGTTACTGGTATTTTCTAACTCTTTAGGTACTGATCTGCGCATCTGGGAGCCTTTGCTTCCTTTGTTAGCACCGCATTACCGTTTTCTACGCTACGATAAACGTGGGCATGGGTTATCAGCCTGTCCACCTGCACCTTATCAGCTCGATGATCATATTAACGATCTGATTGGCTTACTCGACGCACTGGAAATCAATCAAGCAACCCTGTGCGGTTTATCAGTCGGCGGCATGATTGTTCAAGGTGTGGCTGCGGCCCGTCCTGATCTAGCCAGAAATTTAATTTTATGCGATACCGCACACAAAATTGGCCCGGCACAAGGCTGGGAAGACCGCATCAACACTGTTCGTGAACACGGCCTTGAGCATATTGCTGATGCTGTGATGGAACGCTGGTTTGCTCCCTTATTCCGCACCAGTAAGCCTGCTGAGCTGGCACTGTGGCGTAATATGATGGCGCGCAGTCCTATCGAAGGTTACGTCGGTACCTGCGCAGCAATTCGTGATGCAGACTTAACCCAAAGCACTGCAAAGCTGAAGCAACCCACACTGTGCGTGGTCGGCGATCAAGATGGTGCAACACCACCGGCATTAGTAGAAAGCATGGCTGCGCTGATTGCTGGCAGTCGTTTTGCTGTCATTAAAGATGCAGGCCACCTACCCTGCATCGAACAACCGGCCCAGTTGGCGACACTGATGCTTGAATTCCTCAAGCAACATACTTTGCAGGTCAATCGTTTTGATCAAGGTATGGCAGTACGCCGCTCGGTATTGGGTAACGCCCACGTTGATCGAGCCACAGCCAATAAAACTGAATTTGATGAGCCGTTCCAGACCTTTATTACTGAAGGTGCGTGGGGCTCTGTTTGGAGTCGTCCAGGCTTAAGTAAACGTGACCGCAGTCTGCTGACCATTATATTGATGGCGGCACTGCATCATCACGACGAGCTGGCGATGCATATTCGCGCCACTCGCAATACCGGCGCCAGTAAACAAGAAGTTCAAGAAACTTTATTACACTTAGCTGTTTATGCAGGCGTACCCTTCTCTAACGTGGCGTTCCGTATCGCCAAAGAAGTGTACAACGAACTCGAATCTCAAGAGGGACAACAATAATGACTCAATTAACTCCAAGAGACTGGTCAAGCCACGCGGCCTTTATCTCGCCTGAATACAAATCATCAAACTTACGCGGCGTTTCACAAAGCCTCGTACAGATTGACCCTGAACTGTCTGAAATGACGGGACCAGCATTTGGTCAGGAAGTGATTGGTCCATTGGATCACGACTTAACCAAAAACGGCCAAGTCAATGGTGAGCCCATCGGTGAGCGCATTATTGTCACAGGCACCGTATTTGATGAATTCGGCAAACCTGTACCCAATACCTTGATTGAAATCTGGCATGCCAACGCCGCCGGCCGTTACGTGCACAAAGTTGACCAGCATGATGCGCCGATTGACCCGAACTTCCTGGGTGCTGGCCGCTGCTTAACCGATGAAAAGGGTCAATATAAGTTCTACACCATTAAGCCCGGTGCTTACCCATGGGGTAACCACCCGAATGCATGGCGTCCAAACCACATTCACTTGTCGCTATTAGGTCCGTGCATCAGCAGCCGTCTTGTTACACAAATGTACTTCCCAGGCGATCCATTACTGGAATACGACCCTATTTATATCGCAACGCCAGAGCAAGCACGCGAGCGCCTTGTGAGCGAATTTTCAATGGATGTGACTGAAGACGGTTTTGCTTTGGGTTATATTTTTAATATCGTTGTTCGTGGCGTTAACGCTACCCCTATGGAGGCTTAAGACATGACTTTCAAGCAAACTCCCTCGCAAACTGTTGGCCCTTACTTCGCTTACGGCCTGACTGCACAGCAATACCGTTATGACAATACGCAAATTGCTGATAACCAGTTGGTCAAAGGCGATATCAACGGTGAATGTATCCGCATCACTGGCACCGTCTTTGATGGTAACGGCGATGCAGTGAACGATGCGCTGATTGAAATCTGGCAAGCCAATGCGGCTGGCCGTTTCAATCACCCGCTTGATCAACGCAACAACCGTGCACTAGAGCTCGAATTTTCAGGCTACGGCCGCTGCGGTACGGGTACTAGCAGTGACGCCAGCTTTAGTTTTGATACCATTAAACCCGGTTCAGCTAAAGACGGCCAAGCACCCTATATCACTGTTGTGGTGTTTATGCGTGGCTTGCTCAGCCATGCTTATACGCGCATCTATTTTTCTGACGAAGCCAGCGCTAACCAAGCAGACCCTGTGCTGAACACAGTCGCAGAGCAACGCCGAGCCACTTTAATTGCCCAGCGCAAAGACACCGGCACCGGCCCTGAGTATCACTTTGATATTCATATGCAAGGCG
>DASRNZ010000123.1:0-7599 GCA_035647155.1 Thiopseudomonas sp. | reverse complement strand
TTTTAGTAGCTTTATACGTATAACTATGAAAATGGAGGAAAAATGAAAATTGTAATCTTAGAGTCTCTAGGAATTAGTGATGAAGAGTTCAATTTAATATCAAAACCCTTAGCTGATAATGGCCATGAGTTAGTTGTATATGACGATGGTAAATTAGATGATGAAACCATTAAAGTTAGAATCAAAGATGCAGAGATTTTAGTCCTCGCTAATACACCTCTGAGTGCTGAAGTGATCGATGCTGCAGAAAAATTGCATTATATTTCAATAGCCTTCACGGGTTATAACCATATCGATTTAGAAAAGTGTAAAGAGAAAGGGATTAAAGTCTCAAATGCCGCAGGCTATAGCACAAGTTCTGTAGCGGAACTGACTTTTGGGCTCATAACTGCACTATTGCGCAACATTGTACCTTTAGATGGCGTGACCCGATCGGGAGGTACAAAAAACGGCTACAGACAGATTGATTTAAATGGTAAAACCTTAGGGGTATTAGGTACTGGAGATATAGGTAGCGCAGTTGCTAAATTAGGTTTGGCTTATGGCTGTAACGTCATTGCTTATAATAGAAGTATAAATAAAGAACTTGTAGATAAAGGTGTGGAATACAAGTCATTAGATGACGTCTTAGAGATGAGTGATATTGTCACTATCCATATGCCACTCACAGATGAAACCAAAAGCTTAATTAATAAAGATAAATTAGCATTGATGAAAACGAGTTCGTTCTTAATCAATACAGCAGTCGGGCCAATTGTTGATAATGATGCATTAGCACAAGCGCTACACAATAAGACAATCGCTGGCGCTGGTTTAGATAGAGTCGATATGGAACCACCCGTTCCAGCAGATTACCCTATCCTAAAAGCTCCAAATACTGTTCTTGTTCCGCATATCGGATTTGCAACAGATGAAGCTATGGTAAGAAGAGCCAAAATTACATTTAACAATATTGTTAAATGGGAAAAAGACAAGCAAGAAAATACAGTTCTATAAACTCTATTTTCACTGTTAACGACAAGCAGCACCTGGCTTGAGCTGGGTGCGCCGAGGGCCATCCACATTACCTTAACCAATGAAATACAGCCGACTTGGGCACTGTGCCCTAAGTGCCAGGGGCGTGGGCGGATTCGTCAGAGAATCCGTAAAAAAGTGAAGCTGAGCTATCAGGCAGCCTTGTTGCAGTTTGCACAACATGGCGGCACTGCGCCAGAGCAGCCCAAGGGGCATTTATCTGCTTGCCCTAACTGTCATGGCAGTGGCCTGATTGCAGCTGATCATCCGCCAGTCGCAGATACTGAACATTATCCAAGCGTCGCTATTATTGGTGGTGGTATTGGTGGGGTGGCTTTGGCGGTGGCCTGTTTGCACCGTGGTATTCCCTTTACGCTGTATGAGCGCGATAGTGATTTTTCCGCTCGCTCGCAGGGTTATGGTCTGACTTTGCAACAAGCCAGTAAGGCCATCGAGGGCTTGGGCATTGTCTCTCTTGATAAAGGCGTGGTCTCGACTCGCCATGTGGTACACAGCACAGACGGCACAATACTCGGCGAGTGGGGCATGAGAAAATGGCTGGATTGCGATACAAATCATGCACCTAAGCGCACTAACGTGCATATCGCCCGTCAGTCGCTGCGCTTGGCGTTGCTGGAACAATTGGATGCCCATCCGCAGCCGCACGAGGCGGTCAAGTGGGGGCATCAGCTGGTGGATCTTAAAGAAACGCCAGCGGTGGTCGAGTTAAGCTTTGCGCTAGAGGGTGAAATAAAAACTGTCAGCGCAGATTTAGTGGTGGGTGCGGATGGGATTAGAAGTGCGGTGCGCAACTTAGTTTTAGGCCAGGATTCAAGCTCATTACGTTATTTGGATTGCATCGCTATCTTGGGTATTTGCCCATTAAGTGCGCTCACTGATGTTGACAGTGATTTGTTAGATTCAGCCACAGTATTTCAAACCGCCAATGGCCATGAGCGCATTTATGTGATGCCTTTTGATGCTGATTCGGTGATGTGGCAACTCAGCTTTCCGATGAGCGAAAGTGACGCTCAAGCCTTAAGTGCTCAAGGGGCTGAGGCGCTCAAGGCAGAAGCCTGTAAACGCACGCAATGGCATTCACCGATTCCGCAGATTTTAGCGGCTACGCCCGCCACTTTAGTGTCAGGTTATCCGGTCTACGACAGAGCCTTATTGAGTGCTGATGTATTAGCGAATATGGGGCCTATAACCTTGTTGGGCGATGCGGCGCATCCCATGAGTCCGTTTAAAGGCCAAGGGGCGAACCAAGCCTTGCTGGATGCACTATCACTGGCACGAATTATAGTCAGAGGTTGCCGTCCACAATCAAACTGGCGTGAGGCTGGTCTGCGCAGTCGCGTATTAAACGAGTTTGAAGCCGAGATGCTGGAGCGCAGCGCCACTAAGGTACAAGATTCAGCTGATGCAGCAGAGTTTTTGCACTCTGAGGTGGTATTGCATGAAAGCGATGAGCCTCGAGGTCGCTGCTTGAAATAGAGCGTCTTCTGCCAATACAAAGAGCTGATTAAAAGACAGAAAAAGCCGATACCCAAACACGTCAGGGTGGTTGTGCCCGATTTCCGTCACTGAGTTGCGGGAAATCGGTATAGGTTCTTTCTGCACGCTTTGCGGTTTTAGCGATAAAAGCCCAAGCGCCGCACGCAGACATCAACATCAAACGCTTGACCAATGGCAACGATGGCAACACTTCTGATTTCTGCAGGCTGCAGTTCAGCGTCGGTGCGATGCGCGAGCAGTTGTTCGTAAGGCACAATAAATCGAGTCCATTGCGGCTCTACCGACAAGGTGCAGCGAAAAGATTGCCAGGGCCTGCTTAGCTGAGTGGTTTTTACATGCAGATTATAATCGTGGGCGTTGCCGTACAACTCAATAAACAAACCTTTGTAGTCAGCAGGCAACTCGCCGGGCTTAATATCAAGTTTCATCTGTACGAACCCGCCGTTGTTGTCCAGGCTGGTGCGCCCAGTTAAACAGCTACAGCTTGAGTCTTGCCGTACATCTTGCTGCAGTAGCGCACTGGATACGCCACCCATCACCTGATCGCTGATCACCAGCCAAGATGAAGGCTGATCTTGAGTGGAGCGATACAGATCAACCAGTTGTTCCTCAGGTACGGCGAGGCCTTGGATTTTGAGATTTTCATGCATAAGTTGGAAACCCTCTTGGTCAGCAGATACGACATTGCGGTGATTAAAGTCAGTCAAACAGCCGGAACAGATGTATTGACAGGCTAGCAGCTCAAGAGATTTGTTAATATGACTGCTTTAATTCTAATCACATTAAGCACTGCCTAATGAATGCACCTTTTACATTGCGGCCTTACCAGCAAGAAGCCGTTGATGCTACTTTGAAACACTTTCGTAAATCCGATGAATCGGCGGTGATTGTGTTGCCGACTGGTGCCGGTAAAAGTCTGGTGATTGCTGAGTTGGCCCGTCTGGCGCGGCGTAAAATCCTGGTGCTCACTCACGTCAAAGAGCTGGTTGAACAGAATCATGCCAAGTATGAGAGTTATGGCGTAGTGGGTGGTATTTTCTCGGCTGGATTAAATCGTAAGGACAATCGCCATCAGGTGACCTTTGCCAGTGTGCAGTCGGCGGCAGCGAATCTTGAGCGCTTCAAAGATGAATACTCTTTAATCATTATTGATGAGTGCCACCGCGTCAGTGGTGATGACACCAGTCAGTATCACAGGATTATTGAGCAGCTGCGGCAACAAAATAAAGGCCTGAAAGTGCTCGGGCTGACTGCCACACCTTACCGCTTAGGCATGGGCTGGATTTATCGTTATCACTATCGCGGCTTTGTGCGCAGCGAAGAGGATAAGCCGTTTGTGCACTGCATTTATGAGCTGCCGTTGATCTATATGATTAATCGAGGCTATCTGACCAAGCCTGAGTTGGTCGACGCAGCGGTAGCGCAATATGATTTTTCAGCGCTGACATCCAACCGTATGGGTGAATATGCTGAAAAAGATGTGAACGAATTGTTGAGCAAACACCAGCGTGTCACTCGCGCCATTATTGAACAGGTAATGGAGCGAGCGGAGCAGCGTCAGGCGGTGATGATCTTTGCCGCAACCGTCGATCATGCTAAGGAAGTCACCCGTTATCTACCGCCAGAGCACACCGCTTTGATTACTGGCGCGACTGATCAGCGTGAACGCGATGCGCTGATTCAGCGCTTTAAGCAGCGCGAACTCAAGTATCTGGTGAATGTATCAGTACTCACCACGGGCTTTGATGCACCGCATGTGGACTTTATTGCTATTTTGCGTCCGACTCAGTCGGTCAGTTTGTATCAGCAAATCGTCGGTCGTGGTTTGCGTTTGGATGAAGGTAAAACAGATTGTCTGGTGATTGATTACGCCGGCAATCATTTTAATTTGTATCATCCAGAAGTGGGCGAGAAGAAACCCAACTCCGACAGTGAGCCGGTGCAGGTGCTGTGCCCAGGCTGCGGTTTCGCTAATATCTTTTGGGGCAAAACCGACGGTAAAGGCCATGTGATTGAACACTATGGACGCCGTTGTCATGGGTTGTTGGGAGTTGATGAAGATGACGAGCCCGTGCCACCTTTTGAGCAGTGCGATTACCGTTTTCGCTTTAAAGAATGCCCGCATTGCAGCGCCGAGAATGATATCGCCGCGCGCAATTGTCATGAATGTAAAAAAGCCATAATTGATCCGGATGATCAGCTCAAAGATGCTCTCAAGCTCAAAGACGCCATGGTGATTCGTTGCGCTGGCATCACCTTAAACATTGATGACCGCACCAAGCAGAGCAAGCTGAAAATGACCTATCACGCTGAAGATGGGGAAGAACTCAGTGAGTCGTTTGATTTCAGCAAACCGGCGCAGCGTAAGATCTTTAATAGGCTGTTTGGCCGGCGTTTAGCCAATAGCCAAGCACCGCAAGAGTTCAGCACGCTGGAAGAAGTGCTGGCAGTGCAAAGCCTACTGACAGCCCCAGATTTTGTGATTGCGCGCAAACAAAAGCACTATTGGCAGGTGCAGGAGCGAATTTTTGATTATCAGGGGCACTACCGTAAGGCGAATGAAACATAAAGCCAGCTTAAGTAACAGAATACGCAGAGTCGCTAGGGGCTGCGCATTCTGTTCTATATAAGCAGGCAGCCGTTTAATTTAATATTGTGCAAAGCAGAGAGTATGTATGAATAGAGATTTTTTTGAACATAAAGCGAATCTTTATGATGAAAGCGACAGAAGAATTTCCAATGTCGACAATATCGCTAGCACTATTATTGCAAATGTAAATCTCAACCAGGATATGCACTTAATGGATTTTGGTGCTGGCACCGGGTTATTGCTTGAGCGTATTGCTCCATTTGTGAAAAAAATGACTGCGGTAGATATTTCACAGTCGATGAATATGCAGCTTAAAAAGAAATGCGAAAGTATCAATTGTGAAGTCGAAATCTTAGAAGTTGACTTAGAAGATACTGATATAAGTGGTCGATTTGATGGAATCATATCCTCCATGACGATGCACCATATAAAAGATATTCGGGCAATGTTCGTTAAGCTCTATGCCTTGCTTAATAATGATGGATTTATTGCCATAGCTGATCTTGACAAGGAGGATGGTAATTTCCATACAGAAGATACGGGTGTCTACCATTTTGGCTTCGAGCGCGAGGCTATGATTTCTTTAGCAAAGCAAGCTGGTTTTAGAGACGTAAAAATTGTCGATGCAAGTGCAGTGCATAAGCCCTATGGGATATTTTCAGTGTTCTTGCTAACGGCAAAAAAATAAAGATATATAGCCCGTTTTTCTAGCGCCAGTATTAAGAGTGTACGTGGCATACTCAACAACTGTGCTTTGTCGCCGGTGATGTTGGTGTTAGGCGCTTGTTATTATGCCGCTTACTGAGGGCGCGACTGGATCAGTACGGCTACTCGCTGCATACTGGTTAAACTCAACCCATCACTCTTGGAGGGCTGCCATGAATATTTCATCTGCTGGCCATTCTTTTGTAACCCAGACTTATGCGCGACGTTCTGAAGCGGACGCTGCGGATCATGTCGATGGTAAAAAACAGTCGGTCGATCCAGCACAGTCGCCTGAGCAGCTTAAAGAGTTAGAGCAGCTTAAAGAACTGGAGCAACTCAAAGCGCGTGATCGTGAAGTGCGTAGCCATGAAATGGCACACTTGGGTGTTGCTGGTGGCTTGGCAATGTCTGGAGCAACCTTTACTTATCAACGTGGGCCTGATGGCGGCAGTTATGCCGTTGCTGGTGAGGTGAAAATTGATACCTCTGCTGGCAGCAATCCGGAAGAAACCATCCGTAAGGCACAAACGATTCGTGCCGCCGCGCTTGCTCCAGCCGAGCCTTCAGGTCAAGACTTTGCAGTCGCTGCTCAAGCGACGCAAATGGAAGCCCAAGCGCGTGCTGAGCAAGCTTCTACTGTCGATAACGATGATGAGCCAGAGCCGGGTGCGGTTGATGATGCCTCGGAGCCAAACACTGAAAAAGGCAAAGCGGCCACTGAGCAGTACCAAAACGTTGCCGCTGAGTTTAAGAGTGACTCGCAGCTGCAGGTCTGGGCTTAGATCAGCGGTCTACATTTTTCAGTTGTGAGTGATAATCCTGCTGGGCTCTCTGTAAAAACACCCAGCAGCATCGCTTGGAGTTATTCCGGCATAATCGGCCAGTCGACGTAATCCACCACATCTAAGGGCTGCGGTTTGGTATCGCATTGCCAGTGCTTAATATAGCGGCGCTCTGGATCGTACTCTTGGGTTTGCTTGTCGAGATTAAAGTGGCGTCCGCCGCGCGGATCTTTACCCACACCAGCAACATATTGCCAGTTGCCCCAGTTAGAGGCGACATCGTAATCCAGCAGTTGTTGCTGAAAATAGGCTGCACCATAGCGCCAATCCACCGCAAGTTCGTTGACTAAACAACTGGCCACAATTTGTCGGCCACGATTTGACATAAAGCCGGTGGCGTTCAACTCTTTCATACAAGCATTGACCAGTGGGTAGGGCGTTTCGCCGTTGCACCACTTTTTAAAGCGCGCGCTGTAATAGGTGGTTTTAGGTTTATGCTCGGCCTGACCTTGAAAGCTAAATAAGCGTGCCTGTTGTTGCAGTGCCGCCCATTGAAAGTACTCGCGCCACAAGAGCTCAAAACCAATCCAGTAGGTTGAATCATTCGCGCCCTGTTGTGCTTCGTATGCTTTGAGTTGCTGCCAGAGATAGCGTGGCGAGATATTACCCAAGGCTAAAAAAGGACTGAACTTGGTTGAGCTGTCCCAGCCATCTAACTGATTGCGTGTGAGTTTATAACTGCTGGGCGCTGCGCTGGAAAAGTACTCTTGCACATGAGCCATGGCGTGGTGTTCACCGCCCTTGAAAGGATTGTCCGCTGTGCTTGGCGTCACATGTTTTTGTGCGAATTCTTCTAGGGTTAAGCCTTGTGCATGCGGTACTTGGATGGGTTGCGGCAGCGTATTGGGTAGCTCACCTACCGGCTGCACGGCAAACTTATAGTACTCAACATGCTTTCTAAAACTGGAAAAGCTATTGAGCTTCTGTTGG
>DASRNZ010000122.1:0-9440 GCA_035647155.1 Thiopseudomonas sp. | reverse complement strand
ACTTAACGCAGAGATAAAAGACTCACAGCTGCGCTGAAAAAACCAATTGCACGTCTTACACACTAAGCTGAGATCACAAACAAACTGACAATAACGCCCAAACCGACTGCCCATACCAACGAGCGCAATAAGGCCCAATCTGCGGCATAGCAAAGAGTATACAGCACGCGACTGAGCACAAAAACCAGCGCCAATTGATCGATAGCGCTTTGTTCAGCAACGCCAATCAAATGAGCAATAATCACTGCAGCAGCAAAAGCTGGAGCAATTTCAAAGCCATTTTTTTGAGCATTATTCGCACGCTTAGCCATGCCTTGTGCATTGGCTAAAAAAGTACGCGGATCATGATTATGCCGTGGACTAAAACCACCGGCGCTGGCTTTCGCCACAACAGTGGAGGCATAAGGCAACAAAATCGCAACCAAGACGCACCAATATGCAATTGTCATAACGACTCCTAGCGCACTGATTTTTTAGATAAGTACTGTACTTTAATACAAATCAATCACGATAAATGAAATTCTTCAATACTTACCCCTTTGTCAAATGGCAAAGCCTCGCTATAATCACCCTGCGCTATGGCCAAGCCATGGTGACCAACAGATTCGAGGGGCGCTGCAGCAGGATTTTTCTGTCAGGCTCGAAACAGTTGCCTCCAGTTGTCTAGACAACTGCATATTTGCAAACGGCGCCCCTTCGCTAATTACGATTGGAGAACTCATTTTATGAGCGCTGTTGTTGATTTTACTGATTACAAAGTTGCGGATATGTCACTGGCTGATTGGGGCCGTCGTGAAATTATTATTGCCGAATCTGAAATGCCTGCCCTGATGGGTTTGCGCGCTAAATATGCAGGTGAGCAGCCACTTAAAGGTGCAAAAATCCTAGGTTGCATCCATATGACCATCCAAACTGCAGTGTTGATTGAAACACTGACAGAACTGGGTGCAGAAGTGCGCTGGTCCAGCTGTAATATTTTCTCAACTCAAGACCAAGCTGCTGCAGCGATTGCGGCGGCTGGTATTGCAGTATTCGCTTGGAAAGGCGAAACCGAAGAAGAATACGAGTGGTGCATCGAGCAAACCATCCTTAAAGATGGTCAGCCTTGGGATGCCAATATGATTCTGGATGACGGTGGTGACTTAACCGGTATTCTGCACGAGCGTTTCCCTAAAGTACTGGATAACGTCCACGGCGTGACCGAAGAAACTACAACAGGTGTTCACCGTCTGCTCGAGATGCTAGAACAAGGCACACTGAAAGTTCCTGCAATCAACGTTAACGACTCTGTCACCAAAAGCAAAAACGACAACAAATACGGTTGCCGTCACAGCCTCAATGATGCGATCAAACGCGGTACCGATAACCTGTTATCCGGTAAGCAAGCGCTAGTGATTGGTTACGGTGATGTGGGTAAAGGTTCTGCACAATCGTTGAACCAAGAAGGCATGATCGTTAAAGTATCGGAAGTTGACCCTATCTGCGCGATGCAAGCCTGCATGGACGGTTACGAGTTAGTCTCTCCCTACATCGACGGCGTCAATGATGGTTCAGAAGCGAGCATTGATAAAGCGTTACTGGGCAAAATCGACCTTATCGTGACCACCACAGGTAACGTCAATGTCTGTGATTCGAACATCCTAAAAGCGCTGAAAAAACGCGCTGTAGTGTGTAACATTGGTCACTTTGACAATGAAATCGACACCGCATTTATGCGTAAAAACTGGGCGTGGGAAGAAGTTAAGCCGCAGGTGCACAAAATTCACCGCACTGGTGCGGGCAAATTTGATGCGCGTAACGATGACTACCTGATCCTGTTATCAGAAGGTCGTTTAGTGAACCTGGGTAACGCTACAGGCCACCCAAGCCGCATTATGGATGGTTCATTTGCTAACCAAGTCTTGGCGCAAATGCACTTATTTGAGCGCAAGTTTGCTCAATTAAATGCTGAGCAAAAAGCAATTGCATTAACTGTTGAAGTGTTACCGAAGAAACTCGACGAAGAAGTGGCCCTAGAGATGGTCAAAGGTTTTGGCGGCGTCATGACCCGTATGACCGATGTGCAAGCTGACTATATTGGCGTTTCAGTGGATGGCCCTTATAAGCCAGAAACTTACCGCTACTAAGTTGCCAATAAGGGGTAGCACTGCTGCCCCTTTTACATTTCGGCTGCCCATACACTTTGATATTTAGGGACGTGTTCTATGAGCAATCCTCCTCATGTTAGCTTTGAGTTTTTCCCCACTAAAACCGACGCTGGCCATGAAAAGCTACTAAAGTCCGCGACAAAACTAGCGGCTTATAACCCTGAGTTTTTCTCCTGCACATACGGTGCCGGTGGTTCAACTCGCGACCGTACGTTAAACACCGTTTTACAACTCGACAGCGAAATTAAAGTACCCACTGCGCCGCATTTGTCGTGCGTGGGCGACAGCAAAGAAGATTTACGCGAGCTGCTCAATCTCTATAAAGATGCCGGCATTAAGCGCATCGTTGCTCTACGTGGTGACCTGCCATCCGGTATGGGTATGGCCAATGGTGAACTGCGCTACGCCAATGAGCTGGTGGAGTTTATCCGCCATGAAACCGGCGACCACTTTTATATTGAAGTCGCAGCCTATCCAGAGATGCACCCACAAGCGCGTGATTTTGAAGTTGACCTGCAAAATTTCGCTCGTAAAGTGCATGCAGGTTCTGATAGCGCCATCACCCAATACTTCTTTAATGCCGATTGTTACTTCTATTTTGTCGATAGAGTGCGTAAACTAGGTATTGATATCCCAATCGTGCCAGGCATTATGCCGATTACCAACTACAGCAAATTGGCACGTTTTTCTGATTCTTGTGGTGCTGAGCTACCGCGCTGGATACGTAAACAACTCGAAGCGTACGGCGACGACTCAGCAAGCATCCAAGCCTTTGGTGCAGAAGTTATTACAAACATGTGCGACCGCTTAATAGAAGGTGGCGCACCAGGTTTGCACTTCTACACACTTAACCAAGCTGAACCGAGTTTAGCTGTTTGGGATAATCTCCAGCTTAACCGCTGAAATCAGGCCCACGGGCCACTATAGCGATATACCTCCATTCAGTTTGATGCCCAGCGCAGGACATCATTCGTGAATGGGGTGCATATATTTTATGCGCTGGTATGGAGCATTTATAATTTTGCGCCCCAAAGTCGGCGGGTCGCCGACACACAGGAAGACTGCATGTCCTTTTCCTCTCTAGGTCTATCTCAAGCCCTGGTTAACGCCGTTGAAGCTGCCGGCTATACATCTCCATCGCCTGTGCAATTACTCGCGATTCCACCGGCTGTACAAGGCCGCGACCTAATGGTTGCTGCTCAAACCGGTACCGGTAAAACCGGTGGTTTTGCTCTACCTATTTTAGAGCGTCTGTTTCCTAACGGTAAACCAGACCGTGAAAATCGTCACCGTCCACGTCAGCCCCGTGTTTTGGTACTCACACCAACACGTGAGCTTGCTGCACAGGTGCACGACAGTTTTAAACTCTATGCCCGCGATTTACCTTTTGTTAGCGCCTGTGTGTTTGGCGGTGTGGGTATGAACCCCCAAGCCAATGCGGTTGCTAAAGGTTTGGACGTTTTAGTCGCTTGCCCAGGTCGCTTATTAGACATGGTCAATCAAGGTAAAATTGACTTAAGCGGCGTAGAAATTTTAGTTTTAGATGAAGCCGACCGTATGCTAGATATGGGCTTTATTCATGATGTGAAGAAAGTTTTAGCCAAATTGCCCAGCAAGCGTCAAAACTTGCTGTTCTCAGCGACCTTCTCTAACGATATTACAAGTTTAGCGGGTCGTTTACTGCACAACCCTGAGCGCATTGAAGTCACACCACCCAACACCACGGTTGAGCGCATTGAGCAACGTGTGTTCCGTATTCAAGCCTCACTTAAGCGTGCATTGTTAGCGCACTTGATTACCC
Source organism: Thiopseudomonas sp. (assembly GCA_035647155.1). Lineage (GTDB taxonomy): Bacteria > Pseudomonadota > Gammaproteobacteria > Pseudomonadales > Pseudomonadaceae > Denitrificimonas. The sequence continues at coordinate 5,492 of DASRNZ010000122.1, read as the reverse complement.
TTGGCGCATGGGAGCAGGTGTTAGTTTTTACTCGCACCAAGCATGGCGCCAACCGTTTAGCCGAGTATCTGGATAAAAACGGTCTACCCGCTGCAGCTATCCATGGTAATAAAAGCCAGAATGCCCGCACCAAGGCGTTAGCTGAATTTAAAGCCGGTAGTGTACGTATTCTCGTAGCCACCGATATTGCTGCACGTGGTTTGGATATTGATCAATTACCGCATGTGGTGAACTTTGAGCTGCCCAACGTTGAAGAAGACTATGTACACCGTATCGGTCGGACCGGTCGTGCGGGCCGTACCGGTCAAGCCATCTCATTGGTAGCGCCTGACGAAGAACGCTTGCTCAAAGGTATTGAGCGCATGACCCGTCAAACTATCGAACATGGCGACACTATGGGTTTTGACCCAAGCAGTGTGGTGATTGAAAAATCTGAGCCACGTGCGCCACGCCCAACCCGCGGTAGCGGTGCGAATCGTAATGCGCCACGTAACGATAGAAAAACCAGCGCAGATAAGCCCAGCGGTACTGATAAGCCACGTGGTCGTCGCCCTGAGCGCAATGAGCGTCCAGCAGCACGTACGACTGAGCGTACCGACAGCAGCAGTGCAGCGAAACCAGCGCCACGCACACGTAATCCACGCAACACGCGCAACAGCCGCCCAACAGCAGCTGGCGCTCCGGAGTTACCCCCCAGCCGTGATCCAGAAGTTTTTCTAGATGACGCCATTGATAACTTCGGTAACAGCGTAGATTACGTCAGTCCGTATAAAAACAAAGGCAATAGCCGTCGCCCAAATAGCAACGCGCCAGCGGCTGGTGCACAAGCGCGTACTGCTCGCCCGGCTCGTACAGGCGCAGCTCCCGCAACTGCTGATAAACGTCGCTCTGGGCCGAGAAAACCTCGCCCCAATACACCTCGTACTGACTCTCGCTATGCTGAGCCTGCTGTCAATAAAGAAGCGCGTACTGCACCACAGCCGCTGATTATTCGTAAGGGTGAGCGTTTGCCCAGCCTTGAACAACTTGAGCAATTAGAATCACGTACACGTAAAGAAAAACCAGCACTGCTGTCGTCACGTACAGAGTAAATCTGCACACACACCCAGCGACTCAATCAAGCCTCCAATCGTTGATAAATCAATCTTGGGGGCTTTTTTTAAGCTTAAAATATGCCAATATTTAAGATGACACACTTGACATATTTCAAGCATGCTTTATAAAAGCGCAGTCAATTGCCTGATATCACAGTGCCATAGGTGATTCAGCACCTCCAAGGAGCTCTCATGGAAACACCCATAAAACGCAGCGGAACCATTAACCCCCCGGTTTTTTTTGGTTCCGCTATTCTTATTGCAGCACTGGTTTTATTTGCGAGTATCTTTCCGCAAGTTGCCCAAGACTTTTTTGGCACGATGCAAGCTTGGATTATAGAGAACGTCAGTTGGTTCTATATTCTAGCCGTTGCTCTGATCCTATTAAGTACCCTGTTTCTAGCCTTTAGCCGCTATGGCGATATCAAACTCGGCCCCGACCACAGTACCCCTGATTACAGCAGCACCAGCTGGTTTGCCATGCTGTTCTCGGCAGGTATGGGTATTGGCTTGATGTTCTTTGGTGTGGCTGAGCCGGTGATGCATTTTATTGCACCACCCGTGGGCGATCCCAATACCGTTGAAGCCGCTAAAGAAGCGATGAAGCTGACCTTCTTCCACTGGGGCTTGCATGCCTGGGCGATTTACGCAGTTGTTGCCTTAATTCTAGCCTTCTTCTCCTACCGCCATGGTCTACCACTGACCTTGCGTTCGGCACTCTACCCATTAATTGGTGAGCGTATCTATGGCCCCATTGGTCATGCTGTCGATATTTTCGCCATTATTAGTACCGTACTGGGTATTGCCACATCTCTAGGTTATGGCGTTTTACAGATCAACAGTGGTTTTAACTACTTATTTGATCTGCCCATCGGCACCAATACTCAAGTTATCCTTATTATCAGTATCACCGCCTTAGCTACACTGTCAGTGGCAACGGGGTTAGATAAAGGTATTCGTCGTCTATCAGAACTCAACCTCATGCTAGCGGTGATCTTGTTAACCTTGGTTTTAGTACTGGGTCCAACAGCGCTACTGCTGAAAAGTTTTGTTGAAAATACCGGTGGTTACTTATCCGAAATCGTCAATAAAACCTTTAACCTCTATGCCTATACTCCAACAGATTGGCTGGGTGGTTGGACCTTATTGTATTGGGGCTGGTGGATCTCGTGGTCGCCGTTTGTGGGTATGTTTATCGCCCGTGTTTCACGCGGCCGTACCATCCGTCAGTTCCTAACTGGCGTACTACTCGTCCCCACTGGCTTTACCTTTCTATGGATGACGGTGTTTGGTAACACCTCCATTTATATGATTATGAAGCAGGGGATGACCGAACTGGCAGACACTGTGAATGCCGACGCATCCTTAGCCCTGTTCGCCTTCTTAGAACACTTTCCCTTCTCCACCATATTATCCATGGTGGCAGTCTGTATGGTGATACTGTTCTTTGTGACTTCAGCTGACTCAGGCTCATTAGTGATTGATATGCTGGCGTCTGGTGGTAAGACAGACACACCCCTTCTGCAGCGTGTGTTCTGGGCTGCATCAACAGGTATTGTAGCTATTACTTTGCTACTGACCGGTGGTTTAAGTGCATTACAAACATTAACCATCGCCAGTGCCTTGCCCTTCTCAGTTATTTTGCTCGTCGCTATTTGGGGCTTATTTAAAGCCCTGCATATTGACTCAACCAAGCGCGTACTGAGACAACAAAGTGCCACGCATTATTCGCGTCAAGAAAAGAAAACCGGTGGCTGGCAGCGCCGTTTACGTAGCATGGTGATGTTCCCACGCCGCTCGCACGTCAACCGCTTTATTGATGAAGTGGTCTTGCCTGGGTTTGAGGAAGTCGCAGACGAACTGCGTAAACAAGGCTACACCGTAGCGGTTGAAAGTCGCGATGATAAACGCTGTAAGCTTGAAGTACAGCATAATATTGAAGTGAACTTTGTCTACGAAGTACGCCCTCGTGCCTATGTCAAACCTGACTTTATGACACAAGACGAGGAAGAAGATGAGCGCGACCGCGAAGATCGCGAAGAGCGCAAATACTTCCGTGCTGAGGTTCACCTGCTCGAAGGTGGCCAAGATTACGACATCATGGGCTGGTCACGTGATGAAGTGATCGATGACATCCTTGATCAGTACGAGCAACATATGCATTTCTTGCATGTGGTGCGCGAGTAACACAGTCACAACTAAGGCGCTCTTGATGAGCGCCTTTTTTATTCTGTTCGATATTTTATTCCACACCCGCTGTACACAAACGCGCTTTATCTACCTGCCTATTTCCCTATTAAACCGTCTCATTGCACTTCAATGCTAGAATAGTGATTTTCACGATTCAGGCCTGATCAATGTCTAAACTCAATCCTCGCCAACAAGAAGCCGTCAATTACATCAGCGGCCCGATGCTGGTACTGGCCGGTGCAGGCTCAGGTAAGACCAGCGTGATCACCCGCAAAATCGCTTATTTAATTCAGCAATGCGGTATTTCTGCCCGCTATATTGTTGCGCTGACCTTTACCAATAAAGCCGCACGGGAGATGAAAGAACGCGTGTCATCGTTATTACGCGGCGCTGAAGGCCACGGCTTAACCGTTTCCACCTTCCATAACCTCGGTCTGAATATCATCCGCCGCGAGCATGCCTTGCTCGGTTACAAGCCCGGCTTCTCGATCTTTGATGATTCCGATGTCAAAAGTTTACTCACCGATATTATGCAAAAAGAATACGCCGGTGATGACGGTGCCGATGAAGTTAAAAACATCATCAGCCAATGGAAGAATGACTTAGTTCTACCCGAACAAGCCCTAGAACTGGCACGCGGCGGCAAAGAACAAACCGCGGCCATCGTCTACAGTCATTATCAACGCACCCTCAAAGCCTATAACGCAGTGGACTTTGATGATTTAATTTTTCAGCCCGTGAAACTGTTTCAAAACAACCCCGAAGTGTTGGAAAAATGGCGTAACCGTATTCGCTATATGTTGGTGGATGAGTATCAAGACACCAACACCAGTCAATATTTACTGGTGAAGCTGTTGGTTAAAGAACGCGCGCAATTCACCGTAGTGGGTGATGATGACCAATCGATTTATGCTTGGCGTGGGGCTCGTCCAGAAAACCTGATGCAGCTCAAAGAAGACTTCCCCTCACTGAAAATAGTGATGTTGGAGCAAAACTACCGCTCCACTAGCCGCATTCTCAAATGTGCCAATACCTTGATTGCCAATAATCCTCATGAGTTCGTGAAAGAGCTGTGGAGTGAGATGGGCCATGGTGATGAAATTCGGGTGATTCGCTGCCGCAATGAAGATGCCGAAGCCGAGCGTATTGCTTTAGAAATACTTACCGAACATATGCGCACCCAGCGGCCTTACAGTGATTTTGCTATTTTATACCGCGGTAATTATCAAGCCAAAATCATGGAACTTAAGCTGCAGGTGCATAAAGTCCCTTATCGTTTATCCGGTGGCACTAGCTTTTTCGGTCGGCAGGAAGTCAAAGACCTGATGTCGTACTTCCGTTTACTGGTCAATCCAGACGATGACAACGCCTTCTTACGTGTGATCAATGTGCCACGTCGTGAAATTGGCTCGACCACTCTGGAAAAACTCAGCGGTTATGCGACCCAGCGTGAAGTCTCCATGTATGAAGCCTGTGCAGAAATGGGTCTGGGCGAGCATTTAGGCGCGCGTTTTACCGAACGTTTAGCACGCTTTAAGCACTATATGGATAAGTTGCGCCAGCGCTGTTTTACTGAAGATCCGATCGATGCGCTGAAAGAAATGATCATCGATATTGATTATGAAAACTGGATTCGACAAAACAGCTCCAGTGAAAAAGCCTGCGAATACCGTATGAGTAATGTGTGGTTTTTAATTGAGGCGTTAAAAAACACTTTAGAACGCGATGACGAAGGCAAGATGACCATCGAAGAGGCCATCGCTAAACTGGTGTTGCGCGATATGCTCGAGCGCCAAGAAGAAGACGAAGATGGTGCTGATGGTGTGCAAATGATGACCTTGCATGCCTCCAAAGGTTTGGAGTTCCCCAGCGTTTATATTATGGGTATGGAAGAAGAGATTCTGCCGCACCGCTCCAGCATTGAAGCCGACACCATTGAAGAAGAACGGCGCTTAGCTTATGTAGGTATTACCCGTGCACGGCGTAATCTGGCCTTTACTTTTGCCAGTAAACGCAAGCAATATGGCGAAACCATTGATTGTATCCACAGCCGTTTTCTGGATGAACTGCCTAAAGAAGACCTGCAATGGGAAGGCCTGGAAGAGGCCCCAGTGGAAGTGAAAGCAGCCCGCGGTAACAATGCCTTAGCCGGTATTCGTGCCATGTTAAAAAAATAATGTCCGTATCGTCTTTATATCTGCAATAAGG
>DASRNZ010000121.1:0-12823 GCA_035647155.1 Thiopseudomonas sp. | reverse complement strand
GCTGGCACGAAGTTAGCCGGTGCTTATTCTGTCGGTAACGTCAAAACAGTCAAATATTAGTTAACTGCCCTTCCTCCCAACTTAAAGTGCTTTACAATCCGAAGACCTTCTTCACACACGCGGCATGGCTGGATCAGGGTTTCCCCCATTGTCCAATATTCCCCACTGCTGCCTCCCGTAGGAGTCTGGACCGTGTCTCAGTTCCAGTGTGACTGATCATCCTCTCAGACCAGTTACGGATCGCTGTCTTGGTGAGCCATTACCTCACCAACTAACTAATCCGACCTAGGCTCATCTAATAGCGCAAGGCTCCGAAGAGTCCCCTGCTTTCTCCCGTAGGACGTATGCGGTATTAGCTTACCTTTCGGCAAGTTATCCCCCACTACTAGGCAGATTCCTAGGCATTACTCACCCGTCCGCCGCTCGTCAGCAGAATAGTAAACTACTCTCTGTTACCGCTCGACTTGCATGTGTTAAGCCTGCCGCCAGCGTTCAATCTGAGCCATGATCAAACTCTTCAGTTTTAAATCTGATTTGTGTTTTGAGAAAACACTAAACTTGGCTCAGCAATCGCAAATATCTTTTATCGGTAAACCGAAAAAGACAAAAATAATTCTACAAATTTACATTCGTTGAATAACTTGTGTTGCCGATAATCTATCTGACTATCAAACATCTAACACAAGCACCCACACGAATTGCTTGATTCAAATTGTTAAAGAACGTTTCACTGAGTGACTCAGTGAGGAGGCGTATTCTACACTCTCCGAAGTATCTGTCAAGGTTTATTTTAAGAAACTTTAAAGCTTCTTGAAACTCCTTGTTAGCGCTGAGCTTCTTACGTTGCTCGTTGCTAGGGTGCGTATCTTACAGCGTTCCGCTACCCTGTCAAGCTTTCTTTTCAAGATAATTCCCTTAAAAATCAAACTCTTACGTTAAACAAGTGAAACTGTGTTTGCCTAACGAGATGCGCATTCTACAGACTTTAAGGATGCTGTAAAGCCCTTTTTTGTAGATAACTGCATTTTCTGCAAAAACATCAATATTGCGAGCCACAACGTATAGGTTTGCTTTCAATCAGGCGCTGGCCATCACTACTATATAGCCACGCTCTAACCGTCCAACCCTTAGCCAAGGCTCGAATACTGTAGCGCTGCCCTGCTTGATAACCAGCATAAGTAATATTAATTCGACAACGGCGCTGGCTATCACCGGTAGAGCTACCACTGCGATCATAGGTTAAACGCATTTGCAGCTCATGTTCACCAGGGCTAGTTTGAAAGTAACGTGCATCATCAACCTTAGCACCATCCATACGCTGCGCTGACAGTTGATGCCCCCCCTGTGACTGCACATCAATCCAAGCCATATCTAGATCATGCTCTGGCAAGGGTGCCGCACATGCACTGCAAGTTACTAGTAGTGCAGCACCACTGATGATTTTCAATAGCATCATAAACCCCCTCTATATAGGTATCAGCCAAAGAACCAATAGCACACACAGATCGCTGCCACTACGCCGGCAAACTCAGCCAAGAGCGCACAACCCACCGCATGGCGCGCACGTTTAATACCTACTGCACCAAAATAAACAGCTAAGACATAGAAGGTCGTCTCGGTACTGCCCTGAATAGTGGCAGCTACTAATGCAGGAAAACTATCCACACCTTGGCTTTGCATCGTTTCAATCAACATAGCCCGTGCGGCACTACCGGAGAATGGTTTAACCAGCGCGGTAGGTAAGGCATCAACAAAGCGCGAATCCCATTGCAACCAATCCACCAGCCAACGAATACCGTCTAAACCAAACTCTAATGCACCTGAGGCACGCAACACCCCTACAGCACATAACATAGCCACCAAGTAAGGCAGCAGGTCTTTAGCAACCTCAAAGCCTTCTTTAGCGCCCTCAACAAAGGTTTCATAGACTGGCACCTTACGAATCATCCCTAAAACAAGGAAACTCATAATGATGCCAAACAGAGTTAAATTACCCAGCAAGGACGAGAGACTCGCCAAGGCTGTAGCGTTTAGAGTGGCCAATAACGCCATAAAAGCACCGAGCAACAAAGCACAAGGTACTAGGTAGGCTAAAACCACAGGATGCCAAATACGCAGGCGCTGCATAAAGGCTACCGATAACAGCCCGACTAAACTCGAAGCGCTGGTGGCAATTAAAATGGGCAAGAATACTAGAGTGGGATCAGCCGCCCCCTGCTGCGCGCGATACATAAAGATAGTCACGGGTAGCAAGGTCAGTGAAGAGGCATTAAGTACTAAGAATAGTATCTGTGCATTACTGGCTGTCGCGGCTGAAGGGTTGATCTCCTGTAAAGCGCGCATGGCTTTAAGACCGATCGGCGTTGCAGCATTGTCTAAGCCCAAACCATTGGCAGCAAAGTTTAGGGTAATTAAGCCCAGCGCTGGATGACCGCGAGGCACTTCAGGCATTAAATTGGCAAAGAGTGGCCCAAGCAATCTAGCCAGTACATCGACTAAACCGGCCTTTTCAGCAATCTTTAGAAAACCCAACCACAGTGTCAGCGTACCAAAGAGCAGTAGCATCACATCAACAGAGAGCTTAGCCATATTAAACAGGCTTTCCACCATAGCGGCCCATACACCAGGGTCACCACCAAACCAGCGCACCAATCCTGCAATACTGGCCACAATAAAAAAACTCAGCCATAAGCCATTTAACATGCAAGATGCTCCTAGGGTTGGCGGCTCATTTGTGTAGTCAGTGCTAAAAGCATGGCTGCTGTTTGCGCATCAGGCTCACCATCATATAAATCTGGACGGTATTTCATTTGAAAGGCAGCTATCACATTGCGTGTGACATCATCCAACTCACCGTGTTCAGGCACCCCATAACCAACTTGTGCCAGTTGCTGCTGAAACCAATCAATAGAAGGCAGTTGCTCAGTAAAGACTGCTAAGTGCGCCGCCACTGCTTCTGATTCAGGCCAATGGATTAAACCTTCTTGCGCTAAACGCTCCCATGGAAAGGCTGGGCCTGGGTCGACTTTGCGCTGCGGTGCAATATCACTGTGCCCAACAATACTTTCAGGCTTTAAACCGTGACGCTGCATAATATCTTTCAATAACGGCACCAGAGCCTCAATCTGTTCCTCACTCCAAGGCTGCCATACCCTGCCCTCTGGCGTATCGGTATAGCCTTGATTAACCATTTCGATACCGATGGAACTGGAGTTTAACCAGGTGCGTCCATTCCACTGACTTTGACCCGCATGCCAAGCACGGCGACTCTCATCCACTAAACGATAAATCGTCGCTGGCTGTTCAGCGATAAGATAATGACTACTGACTTCTTTCTCTGTTAATAAATACAAAGAGCGCGGCAAATCACTCGAGGTGTAATGCAGCACAATAAACTGCACACGACTGTCTTGCCCAACGGACTGGTAACTGTCATCAAATTTCAGACCAGAACAGCCTGATAACAGCAAAACAGCACACAACAATGCTCGAAACTTCATACTGAACCTATAAATGGAAATGATCTGTGAGCCAAGATGCTCTGCTTATAAGAGCACAAAGCTCTCTATAGAGTAGCAAACGATACATTGTTAGCGATTGTGTTTCAGTAAGAGGATTTTGATGATCAAGAGGGAAAGCTCGATGAGCTTAATAGGTGGTCTGCTAGGCTTTCTTTTACATGCGTAGGAATACACACATAAATTATATCTTAGAGACTACCCTAGCTGTGTCTGTTTTCACTGAATACAGCCAGAATAGCCACCTAAATGCTTAAGAAAAAGCGCCCGTGCCATGCACAGCCTGCTATGCCTGCTATCTATAGAAAATTCAGCATTTTAGAAGTTTACTCAACAAGAAACCTAAGCACTTCTTGGTTGAACATATCAGCTTGTTCAATATTTGAAATATGAGAAGCATCAATTTCAAACAGTTGACTATGTGGCACCTTATTCACTATAAACTGCCCATCTTCAACGGTCGTCACAGGGTCCTGCAGACCAGCAATAACCAGTAGAGGAATAGAAATGCGCTCTATGCTTTCACGTAAATCTTCTGTTGCTAATGCTTCACAACAGTTGGCATAGCCCATATTGCAGCCAGCAGCTAAATCCGCGCTTAAAGACGCAATAACATCTGCGTTTTCTTTAATAAAGCCCTCAGTAAACCAACGTGATGCAGCTGTAGCAGCAATTGAGCTCAGCCCCTGCTCCCGAACTAAGTCTGCACGCTCTAGCCATGCTGCAGCCTGGCCAATTTTCGCAGCGGTATTACAGACAATGATTTTATTGAAGTGCTCTGCTTTATTTATAGCCAGCCATTGGCCGACTAAGCCACCCATTGATATGCCACAAAAACTTGCTTTTTCTACTTTTAAATAATCAAGTAAGTTAACAACATCTTGCCCAAGCTGACTGACGGTATAAGGGCCATCAGGTGTCGATGAAGCACCATGCCCGCGAGTGTCATAACAAATCACATAAAAGTCTTTTTTAAAAAACTCAACTTGTGATTTCCACATCGTCAAATTAGTACCCAATGAATTGGACAGCACTAATGCAGGATGAGCTGCATCACCAAATGTTTGGTAATTGAGTGTGACACCGTTTAAATTAAATTCTGACATTTTAATATTCCAACCTCAAACACGCTCAATAATTAAAGCAATACCTTGACCCACACCGATACACATAGAACACAGAGCATAGCGGCCTTGAGTTATTTCAAGTTCATTCAGTGCTGTAGCAACTAAGCGCGCACCTGATGCTCCCAATGGATGGCCAATAGAAATAGCACCTCCATTTGGGTTTACTTTTTCACTGTCATCCGGCAAACCTAGGTAGCGTGTTACCGCTAAAGCTTGTGCAGAAAAAGCCTCATTGAGCTCAATCACATCCATCTGATCAAGGGTTAGATTATTTTTTTCAAGTAGCTTTTTAATCGCCAACGCAGGACCAAAGCCCATAATGCGAGGCTCAACACCCACCACTGTTGCACCGATGATTTTCGCCCGAGCTTTTAAACCATGCTGTACCAGCGCCTCATCTGAGGCAATCAGTAATGCAGCAGCACCATCATTAATGCCGGAAGCATTGCCCGCAGTAATTGTTCCATCAGGCTTCACAATCGGCTTAAGTTTTGTCAGGTTCTCCAGCGTGGTAGAAGAGCGCGGATGCTCATCTTGATTAAAGATAACGGGGTCACCTTTACGCTGTGGAATCTCCACCGGAATAATTTCATTGGCAAAAAAACCACGCATTTGTGCAGCAGCCGTGCGCTGCTGACTGCGTAAAGCAAATGCATCTTGGTCTTCACGACTGACATTAAACTGTTCGGCGACATTTTCAGCCGTTTGCGGCATAGTTTCTACGCCATACAGTTCTTTTAGCTGCTGATTAACAAAACGCCAGCCCATAGTGCTGTCTTCAATTATTTGGCTGCGGTCATAGGGCGTACGAGCCTTACCCATCACAAAGGGTGCGCGCGACATGGACTCAACGCCGCCGGCAATAATCAAGTCAGCTTCACCTGACTTAATGGCACGTGCCGCGATGGAGATCGCATCTAAAGACGAGCCACATAAGCGGTTAATGGTTGTCGCAGGCACATCACACGGCAAACCTGCTAATAATGCAGACATGCGTCCAACGTTACGGTTATCTTCACCGGCTTGGTTAGCACAGCCATACACCAAGTCATCAACCTGCTGCCAATTCACAGATGGGTTGCGCTTCATCAATGCTTTAAGTGGAAGAGCACCCAAATCATCAGCACGAATTGACGCTAAACTTCCAGCATACCGTCCAAAAGGGGTTCGGATTGCGTCCACAATATATGCATTTTTCATTTTGAATAACATCCTTAACCTTCTAAAATATTTAGAAGTATCTATGAATTAGCGCAAAGTCTTTTATTGAATAAAACCATCCAACTTATAGGTGCAACTTAAGCAGTGGCATCAACCAATTCAGCTCCGGTCATAGACTGAAGCTCTGCAAAGCTTAAACCTGTAACTTTCTCTATCACCACTAAACCTTTATCAGTGACATCAATCACACACAGGTCAGTATAAATGCGGTCAACACACTTCAAGCCTGTTGCAGGATAGGTCAGCTCACTCACCAATTTAGGCTCGCCGTGTTTAGTGACATGATCAGTGGTTACAAATACTTTTTTTGCACCAACAGCCAGATCCATTGCCCCGCCAACAGCTGGAATAGCATCGGGTGCGCCTGTATGCCAATTAGCCAGATCACCATTTTGCGCAACTTGGAATGCTCCCAAAACACAAATATCCAAGTGTCCGCCACGCATCATGGCAAAGGAGTCACCGTGATGAAAAAAAGCACCGCCGTTGAGCATTGTGACAAACTCTTTACCGGCATTAATCAGCTCTGGATCTTCATCTCCTGCAGCAGGAGGCGGGCCAAATGCAAGTAAACCATTTTCTGAATGCAAGAAAACTTCTTTATCTTCTGGTAAATAGCTAGCAATTTTTGTTGGTAAACCAATACCTAAGTTGACGTAAGCACCCTCAGGAATATCTTGGGCAACACGTTCAGCAATTTGATCACGAGTTAATTTGATGTAGCTCATTTTTTGACTCCAGTTCCTATTAAGGTTTAGGTTAAATTTGTACGACGTGTTGAACAAAAATTCCTGGAGTAACAATATGCTCAGGATCCAGAGCACCCAGCTCAACCACCTCTTGAACTTGAGCAATACTCACATCAGCAGCCATGGCCATAATCGGTCCAAAGTTACGGGCTGATTTGCGATACACCAAGTTGCCCCAGCGATCGCCTTGATGTGCTTTGATTAAAGCAAAGTCTGCACGGATTGGATTTTCTAAGACATAGTCTTTGCCTTCATGATTTAGCACAGGCTTACCTTCAGCCAGAATGGTGCCGAAACCTGTTGGGGTGTAGATAGGACCCAGCCCCATACCCGCAGCTTGAATTCTGCAAGCTAAGTTGCCTTGAGGAACAAGCTCTAACTCAATTTTACCGGCACGGTATAACTCATCGAATACCCATGAATCAGACTGGCGAGGAAAAGAACAAATAATTTTACGTACAGCACCGGTTTTTAAAAGCTTAGCTAAGCCGTAATCACCGTTACCGGCGTTATTATTTACAATAACTAAATCTTTAGTGCCTAATTCAATTAAGCCATCAATCAACTCTGCTGGCTGACCCGCCGTTCCAAAACCACCAATCATGATGGTAGAGCCATCTTTAATCTGTGAAAGTGCTTCGATTAAAGAAGCTGAGGTTTTATCAATCATAATGCTTCCCAAAAAATAAATTTAAATACGTGTTAACTTTTTGAGCTTTGCTCTGAATGAAGTGCATTAACCACTATCGAATCACTCTTATGATCTACAGCGACATACCCACAATGCAGGCATATCGCTGTGCGCAAAAACTCAGACGCGGCGACGCTCAACTTCTGTATCTCTCATCAACTGCATCTTTTTTATTTTAATAAGCAGCTAATAGAATATGTGAGCATTATTAAATATCGTTTTCACGGATTGAAGATGGGTGGCGATTTAAGGGCATCACTTCAATGTCCATATAAGGGAAAAGCGGCAAACCTTGTAATAAGTTATGCAGTTCTTCATTACTTTCCACATCAAATACACTGATGTTTGAATACTGGCCAGAAATTCTCCACAAGTGACGCCATTTACCTTGCTCTTGTAGATCCTGTGCATAGGCTTTTTCTTTTACTTTAATAGCATTGATTTTTTCTTCATCAATATCTAAAGGAATATTTACATCCATACGTACGTGAAAAATCATAAAAACTCCAAATTTAATTTAATAGTTATTTAAAACGCAGGTTATCAATTTTACTCTCATCTAACTCAATGCCCATTCCAGGTGCACTTGGCACAATGAGCTCGAAATTTTCGTATTGAAGCGGCGTTTTTAAAATTTGTTCAGTGAGCAGCAAAGGACCAAACAGCTCGGTACCATAGGCTAAGTTTTCAAAAGTAGAAAACACATGTGCAGAAGCAACTGTACCCACAGGGCCTTCAAGCATAGTACCGCCATACAAATCGATACCTGCAAGCTGTGCTAAGCGAGCGACTTCACAACTCTCTAAAAGACCGCCTGACTGAGCAATTTTTACAGCAAAGACTGAAGCAGCATGAGCTTTTGCTAATCGATAGGCTGATTCTGGCCCTTTAAGTGACTCATCAGCCATTATAGCTATATCAAACTTACCTGTGAGACGCGCCATAGCCTCATCATTTTCAGTCGTGCAAGGTTGTTCAATCAGATCAACACCACCGGCCTGAAGAAGCTGAATACCTTTATTCGCCTCGAGCTCAGTCCAGGCTTGGTTTAGATCAACGCGAATGGATACATCAGCACCCAGCGCCTGCTTAATAGCAAGCACGTGCTCAACATCTTCTTCTACAGTACGTGAGCCTATTTTCAGCTTAAATATATTATGTCTTTTAGACTTCAACATCTGCTGTGCTTCTGCGATATCTTTTTCTGTATCGCCCGATGCTAAAACCCACAATACTGGAACGCTATCACGTAAGCGTCCACCTAAAACTTCACTCAAAGGTAAACCCAGTCGCTGCGCATGAATATCCAGCAATGCTGTTTGAATCGCGCATTTAGCAAAGCGATTACCTTGAATATTCTTTTTAATGGCATGCAGTGTTTGAGCTAAATTTGCTGCTGGCAAGGATTTCATCAGCGGAGCAAAATAACTTTCAATATTTATTTTGATGCTCTCTGGGCTTTCATCGCCATAACCCAGGCCACCAATGGTTGTTGCTTCACCCCAACCGACAAAACCATCACTGGTTGTGACTTTGACTAAAACCAATGTTTGCGTGTGCATTGTGGCCACGGCCATTCTATGCGGACGAATCGTTGGAATCTGGACCAGTAATGTTTCTATATTTTTATACATAACTCGCCTACATATCTTGCTGTGCGTATTGACTACCTATACTCTAATAGAATATTTTCACTGCTGTCTAACACTTATTCGGCATCTTTTTATACTTAAAAGGTATACAGCTATGGAATTGAGGCATCTAAGATACTTTGTAGCTGTTGTCGAAGAGCAAAGTTATACAAAAGCGGCTGAGCGTCTTTTTATTTCACAACCGCCACTGAGCCGCCAAATTCAAAATCTTGAGAGCACACTTGGCGTACAACTCATTGAGCGCGGTAGTCGACCAGTAAAAACAACTGAAGTAGGTCAGTTTCTATATTTGCATGCTAAAAAACTTTTAGCCCATGCCGAGGAAATAAAAACCATGACCCAGCGTGTCGGCAGCGCAGAGAAGACACTGACAATAGGTTTTGTGGGTTCATTACTTTATGGGCTACTACCAAAGATCATCTATTTATTCCGCCAGCAGCAGCCGCAACTCAAAATAGACCTGAAGGAGATGAATACAAAACTACAAATCGCTGCTTTAAAAGAAGGGAAAATTGATATGGGATTTGGACGTTTAAGAATATCTGATCCTGCAATACATCGTATTTTACTCAGAGATGAACCATTAATGGTTGCGGTGCACTCTCAGCATCATCTTGCTAATACAAAAAACGGCTTGTATTTATCGAGCTTGATTGATGAAAATATTTTTATTTTTCCAAACTACTCTAAACCTAATTTCTCCACTCAAGTGCGCAGTATTTTTTATGAGCATGGCCTCGACCCAAGCAACCTAAGAGAAATCCGAGAAGTGCAGTTAGCCTTGGGTTTAGTGGCAGCCTCTGAGGGTATTTGTATTATTCCTCAGAGTGCTAAAAGCATTCAGATTCCTAATTTAAAATTCATCCCTATCCTAGATAACGCTGCGGTCAGCCCTATTTTTTTAGCAACACGCAATATGGATGAGAACTCAAATATACGTTCACTTTTAGAGTGCACTTATCAAGTCTACGATGAAGAATCCATTACTTATAATCGTAAGTTTATATAACAGTCGCTTAAAAGTGACACTGAATAACAGCCTAAGGTGTTCGCGACAAAATAAGCTCGCAACTATTTGACTCCATATGAGTCTTACTGCTACTTAACACACAAAGGATATTCGTTATGCGCTACGACACAGATAGCCATACGCCCGTCATCGGTTACTTACTGTGGATCTTTGGCTTTATGGGTGCACATCGATTTTACTATGGTAAACCCATTACAGGCACTATTTGGTTTTTCACCTTAGGCTTTTTTTTCATTGGCTGGATTGTCGATTTATTTTTAATTCCAAGTATGGATCGCCAAGCCAGTATGCGTTTCGATACTGGTCGAATTGACTATAATGTGGCCTGGATTCTCTTAACATTTTTGGGTGTATTCGGTATACACAGAATGTATCAAGGTAAGTGGATCAGCGGCGTCTTGTACTTATTCACCGGTGGTTTTTTACTGATGGGCGTTCTGTATGATTACTGGACTATCAACCAGCAAATTTCTGCTAGAAACAGTATTTTCAAGTGACCAGTAAGATTACCGTACTGCCCCAATAAAAAAGCTGCTTAAAGTACATAACTATAAGCAGCTTTCGATCACTCTGTATCTATTAGAGCTTTTTCGGGCGTGGCCAGTTTTCTAAATTACGCTGACGCCCACGTCCAATGGATAAAGCCTGCGCAGGAACATCAGCAGTAATTGTTGAGCCCGCACCTGTCGTTGCACCATCACCAATACTCAAGGGTGCAACCAATGAGCTGTTTGAGCCAATAAAGACATCTGCGCCCATCACGGTTTTAAACTTATTCACACCATCGTAATTACAGGTAATAGTACCTGCGCCCACATTAGTGCGTGCACCAATATCAGTGTCACCTAAATAGGTTAGATGCCCTGCTTTAGCGCCTTCACCTAGATGTGTATTCTTCAGTTCAACAAAGTTACCCACATGAGCGCGTGCAGCTAATACAGTTCCAGGACGCAAACGAGCAAAAGGTCCACAGTCAGCACCTTCACCCACATCAGCACCATCCAGATGACTGTTCGCTTTGATCACTGCCCCAGTACGCAAGATGGAGTCTTTAATCACACAGTTTGGGCCAATTGAAACATTATCGGCGATTTCAACTGTGCCTTCTAAGATCACGTTCACATCAATCAAGACATCACGGCCAACAGTCACTTCACCACGCAAATCAAAGCGCGCAGGATCCAGCAAAGTGACACCTTGGGCCATTAAACGACCTGCTGCACGTTGCTGATAGTGACGCTCAAGCTCAGACAACTGTAGGCGATCATTAGCGCCCTGCACTTCCATCGCATCAGCGGCTGTTTCAGTATTGACTGATAAGCCATCAGCGACAGCCATGGCGATAATATCGGTTAGATAGTATTCACCCTGGGCATTACTGTTCGATAGACGACTCAACCAATCGGTTATAGCAACACGCGGTGCTGCTAAAATCCCGGTATTGCCTTCACAGATTTTTAACTGCTCAGCGTTAGCATCTTTATGCTCAACGATCGCTTGTACCGCATCTTCGCTATTACGCACGATACGACCATAGCCCGCAGGATTATCAAGATTAACCGTTAATAAGGCCATGCTGTCTGCAGAGAGCTGCTTAAGTAGGCTTTCTAATGTAGTAGCCTCAATCAATGGCACATCGCCGTACAATACCAAGGTGTTATCTGCTTTTAAATACGGTACAGCTTGAGCCACGGCATGACCGGTACCCAACTGTTCATTCTGCATAACAAAGGTCACATCATCAGCGGCTAATTGCTCACGCACCAGCTCGGCACCATGGCCAATTACAACTTGAATACTATCGGGCTGCAAACGACGTGCAGTTTGCACAACGTGCCCTAGCATTGACTGTCCGGCAATCGGGTGCAGTACTTTGGGTAAAGCCGAACGCATACGCGTACCTTGGCCGGCAGCGAGAATAACAATATCCAGCGACATGCTATAAATCCTTATAAGGTTGTGAGTGATTTAATATCAAAAAATAAGCAATAAAAAAGGGTAGCTACAGGCTACCCTTTTTTACTATTGCGATGAAGCACCAATGGCTTATCGACGAATATTTTTACGTAACTCGCTGATCGTACGCAGTTGCGCTGCCGCTTCTGCTAAACGTATCGCTGCTGACGCATAATCAAAATCAGCTGACTGATTCACTAATGCTTGTTCAGCTTTCTTTTTTGCTTCAAGCGCAGAAGCTTCGTCAAGGTCAGCAGCACGAATTGCCGTATCTGCTAAGATCTTAACCATGGTTGGCTGCACTTCGATAAAGCCGCCAGAGATGTAATACACCTCTTCACCACCACCTTGCTTAATCACGCGGACAGGGCCCGGCTTGATTGTCGAGATCAGTGGGGTGTGGCCAGGTAAAATACCCAAATCACCCATGTGACCATGAGCAATAACCATTTCGACTCGACCGGAGAACAACTCTTCTTCTGCGCTAACAATGTCACACTGGACTGTTGTGGCCATATAAATCGCCTCAGTTTTTAGGCTAAGCGGATGCTAATGCACCCGCTGCCATATTGCTCACCATTAAGGATCACAAATTACATTTTGCTCGCTTTTTCAATAGCTTCTTCGATGGTACCAACCATATAGAACGCTTGTTCTGGTAGGTCATCGTAGTCACCATTTAAGATACCTTGGAAAGCACGAATGGTGTCTTTCAGCGATACGTACTTACCTGGCGCACCAGTGAAGACCTCGGCCACAAAGAATGGCTGAGACAGGAAGCGCTGGATTTTACGTGCACGGGTTACTAACTGCTTATCTTCTTCAGACAGCTCGTCCATACCCAGGATCGCAATGATATCTTTAAGTTCTGTGTAACGC
>DASRNZ010000120.1:0-15350 GCA_035647155.1 Thiopseudomonas sp. | reverse complement strand
TGAAGTGGAAAACCTCGAAGAGGTGCGTGAGGCGCTGGCTGCTGGCGCTGATATTATTATGCTGGATGAATTGAGTCTTGAGGATATGCGTACCGCAGTCGAGCTCAATGCTGGTCAAGCCAAACTTGAAGCATCCGGTGGCGTGAATGAGCAGACCATTCGTGCGATTGCCGAAACCGGTGTGGACTATATTTCGCTGGGTACTTTAACTAAGGATGTTAAAGCGGTCGATTTATCCATGCGCTTAAGCGTGGTCAGCGCAGACTGATAACGGTGTGCGTGAACGAGGCTGACTGCATCAACAGTCAGCCTCGTATCAATTAGCGGCGACGTAAATTCGCTTCGATCTCTTTATCTAAATCCGGTGGTAAAAAATCGCTGTCTGGATTGTAGTTCGGGTTTAAATAGGCCGATAAGGCTTGTAGATTATCTGGGCTGAGCGTGCCTGCTGTTTGCTGTAAACGTAAATTATTTAAAATGTAGTCATAGCGCGCATTGTTGTAATTGCGCACTGCGGCATACAGATAACGCTGAGCATCCAGTACATCAACAATATTACGCGTACCTACTTCATAACCAATTTGCGTCGCTTCGACTGCGCTTTGGCTGGAGATGATCGCTTGCTTGAGTGCTTGCACTTGTTCAACGTCAGTATTGACTGCACGGTGGAAATTGCGCGCATCTTGTACTGTGCTACGGCGTAAGCTTTCACGCACCTGCTCGGCTTGATCTAAGCGATATACGCCTTCACGCACTTGCGAACTGGTCATGCCACCAGTGTAAAGCGGAATGTTGAGTTGTAAGCCAATACTGCTTTGCTCAGCTTTATTGTAGCGAGGCATGCCAGTCATCCCGCTATTGATAAAGCCTAGACCGTCATTGTCGCCTTTTTGATATTGCGCGACTGCATCCACTGTGGGTGCGTGGCCAGACTTACGTTGTTTAACACTGTCTTGTGCTGCTTGTACAGCGTAGTTAATGGCTTGCAGTTGCAGGTTTTGCTCAGTGGCGGTATTCACCCAAGCTGTTGCATCGTTGGGTGACGGCGGCATCACAGGTAGGCTGTGCTTTACACCTTCGAGCGCAGCTAAGTCCATATTGGTTAAGGTGATGACTGCTTGGAATGCATCACTGACCATACGCTCAGCCACCATGCGATTCGCGCGTGCGGCGTCATAAGCGGCTTGTGCTTGCAAGACATCAGTTTTATCTGAAAGACCGACATCAAAGCGCTCGCTGGCCATATCAAACTGGCGCTTAAAAGCAGATTCTTCGGCGCGACTGGCGGCTAAGTTATCTTGTGCGCGCAACACAGAAAAATACACTTCAGAACTTTGCAGAATAAGGTTTTGCTCAATGGCTGAGAGCTCTAAAGCGGACTGCTCGTTGGTCGCTTGTGCAGCTTGTAATTGGTACCAGCGGTCTAATCGAAATAACGGTTGGCTAAGGCTGGCTTGATAGACCAAGGCGCTGCGTGATGCACTTTGCGAGCCGATATTTGTATCAACTTTACTACGGCTGCTGCTATTGCTAGCGCCGGCACCCAGTTGTGGTAGCAAGCCAGCACGAGCTTGCGGTACGCGCTCACTTTGCGCTTTGTAGTCTGCATGGGCTGCGGCTAAATCCGCATTGTTATCAACGGCCAGTTGATAGACCTCCAGCAGGTTAACTTTATTTGATGTGCTGGGCGCTGCATAAGCAGTTGAGCCTAGCACTGTAGCAATAGCAAAAGTGAGCGACAGTAAGCGCATCATGAATATCCTAAATTACATAGAGAAAACGGCTTAAGGCTACGGCTGATCATTAAATCGGTCAAGCGTGCGCTAAGATTGTTTCAGATGCTGTACAGCTTAGCACTGGGTCGCATGTGCTTGCAGTTTAGGTTGCACAGTGTTTAGCTATTGGCTGCTTCTTGTCGGGGTGCTCTTAAAGAGAGCTGAGATCGGTTAATCCGGGTCCCGTTGAACCTGATCGAGTTAATACTCGCGTAGGAAACAAGATAAGTCTGCCGCAAGGTAGGCCTGCCTATGTCCGCTGGTTCCCCCGACACTTTTTTTCGTGTTTTTTGGAGAACCATAAGAATGACGCAAACTCTGTCTCAGCACCTCAGTGCTACCGCGCAAGTCGATCAACAATCGATTCAGCCCTTTCCCAATTCTCGTAAAATTTATATTCAAGGCTCACGCCCCGATATTCTCGTACCCATGCGTGAAATCAGCTTAACACCAACTGAAACGGATGAAGGCATTGAAGAAAATGCACCTGTATTTGTCTACGACACCTCCGGGCCGTACAGTGACCCGAACGTAAAAATTGATGTGCGTAAAGGCTTGGCTGATGTGCGTAGCAGTTGGATTGAGGAGCGTGGCGATACAGAAGTCTTGCGTGGTTTAAGCTCAAGTTTTGCTCAAGAGCGC
This sequence comes from Thiopseudomonas sp., assembly GCA_035647155.1. GTDB lineage: Bacteria > Pseudomonadota > Gammaproteobacteria > Pseudomonadales > Pseudomonadaceae > Denitrificimonas. Next base: position 12,933 of record DASRNZ010000120.1, on the reverse strand, counting down.
TTAGATGATCCTGAGTTGAAGAGCATGCGCTTTGCTTCAATTCGTCATCCACGTCGCGCTAAAGCCGGTAAAAACGTCACGCAAATGCACTATGCACGCCAAGGCATCATTACTCCGGAAATGGAGTATGTGGCGATTCGCGAAAACCTTAAGTTAGAAAAAGCGCGCGAAGCAGGTTTGCTCGACAGCCAGCATGCTGGGCAAAGCTTTGGCGCCAGTATTCCTCAAGAAATCACCCCCGAGTTTGTCCGCTCCGAAATTGCCCGCGGTCGCGCGATTATCCCTGCCAATATCAACCACACTGAACTTGAACCAATGATTCTCGGCCGTAATTTCTTAGTGAAGATTAATGGGAATATTGGTAACAGCGCACTGGGTTCATCCATTGAAGAAGAAGTGGCCAAGCTAACTTGGGGGATTCGTTGGGGTTCCGACACCATTATGGATCTCTCGACCGGTAAGAATATCCATGAAACCCGCGAGTGGATCATTCGTAACTCGCCCGTTCCAGTCGGTACTGTGCCGATTTATCAGGCGCTGGAGAAAGTGAATGGCGTGGCTGAAGATCTAACTTGGGAGATATTTCGCGATACCTTAATTGAGCAAGCTGAGCAGGGCGTTGATTACTTCACCATTCATGCCGGTGTCTTGCTGCGCTATGTGCCGCTGACCGCCAAGCGAGTGACTGGCATTGTCTCGCGTGGTGGCTCGATTATGGCTAAGTGGTGTTTAGCTCACCATAAAGAAAACTTTCTCTATACCCATTTTGAAGACATCTGCGAAATCATGAAAGCTTACGATGTCAGCTTCTCCTTGGGTGATGGTCTGCGCCCCGGCTCGATTGCTGATGCTAATGATGCCGCTCAGTTTGCCGAGCTAGAAACTTTAGGCGAATTGACCAAGATTGCCTGGCAGCATGACGTGCAATGCTTTATCGAAGGCCCAGGCCATGTGCCGATGCATATGATTAAAGAAAATATGGACAAGCAGTTGGAGTGCTGTGATGAAGCGCCGTTCTATACATTAGGCCCGTTAACCACCGATATTGCCCCGGGTTACGATCATATTACTTCTGGCATTGGCGCGGCTATGATTGCTTGGTACGGTTGCGCGATGCTCTGTTACGTGACGCCAAAAGAGCATTTAGGCCTGCCCAATAAAGATGATGTGAAAACCGGCATTATTACTTACAAGATTGCCGCACATGCTGCCGACTTAGCCAAGGGGCATCCGGGGGCACAAATCCGTGATGATGCCTTGAGTAAGGCGCGCTTTGAATTTCGCTGGGAAGATCAATTTAATTTAGGCCTTGATCCAGACACCGCACGTGCGTTTCATGATGAGACCTTGCCGAAAGAGTCCGCTAAAGTAGCGCACTTTTGTTCAATGTGTGGGCCGAAATTCTGCTCAATGAAAATCAGTCAAGAAGTGCGTCAGTACGCCAAAGATAACGATTTAACCGATGAGCAGCGCGCCATTGAGGCGGGTTTTAAAGAGCAATCTGAGCGTTTCCGTGAAGAAGGCTCGATTATCTATAAGCAGGTTTAAACCCACAATGGTATAAAAGGCGGCCTAAATGGGCCGCTTTTTTGTTGGAGAATGATATGCCTGAGCGCGTAATGAATCGTGAAGATGATGTGCTGATTGAGCAGCGTAAACGCTGTTTTCAAGGGTTTTACCGCTTAGATCGTGTGCATCTGCAGCACCGCTTGTTTGCTGGCAACATGGGGCCAACGATTAGTCGTGAGTTATTTGTGCGCCCAGATGCCGTCTGTGTGTTGCCCTATGATCCGCATACCGATTCTGTAGTGTTAGTTGAGCAGTTTCGTATTGGTGCTTTAGATAAAAGCTCGGAACCGTGGTTGTTGGAAATCGTTGCAGGTTTAATCGATACCGATGAGCAGCCAGAAGAAGTGGCACGCCGCGAAGCGCGTGAAGAAGCTGATTTAGAATTGCATGAGTTAGTTGCTGTAATGACCTATTACCCATCGCCAGGCGGCTCGGATGAGCGTGTGTATTTATATGTTGGGCGTTGCTCAACTGCAGGGGTTGGTGGGGTGTTTGGTGTGGCAGAGGAGGGCGAAGATATTCGTGTGCATGTGTGGCCATTGGCGGCTGCGTTACAAGCTGTACAAGATGGTCGGATTGATAATGCCGCGAGTATTATTGCCTTGCAATGGTTGGCGTTAAATAAAGCGACAGTGCAAGCGGACTGGTTGGAACTCTAAGTGATATCTGTGCTGCGCTTATTACAGCGCAGCCCAGAATCTAAGGGTTATAAACCCGGTAAACGCTTGCGAATCTGGTTAATCAGGTTATCCAGAGTGGCTGCATCATGCGTATCCACACGGTAGCTTTGCGCAACCTCGGTCGTATTCAGTGGCTCTAAGTGTTGACGCTGAGCTAAAATCACATCAGCAGTGGCATCTGATGGATCTAAGCCTTCGGCTTGACGTTGTTTCAGCCAGGTCGCAACCACTTCATCCGGTGCTTGGCAGTCAAGAATCAGGAAGGGAGTGCCGGTGCTTTCTGCAATTTGCCAAGCATCATGGCGCTGATCAGTTTTTAAGTAAGTGGCGTCAATCACTACTGGGAAACCTGCTTGCAAGGCATCAGCTGCTAATGCATGCAGACGCTGATAGGTGGCGGCACTGGCGTTAGGGTTATAAATTCCGCCGCCTAAAGTATTCTGTTGCTCGCCATCTTGTTCGCCAAATAAGCGCTTACGTTCAAAGTCAGAACGAAAACGCAACGCGCCTAGAGCTTCAACTAAACGCATCGCTACTGAGCTTTTACCTACTGCGGAAATACCATGGGTAATAGCCAGTAAGCGTGACGGAATGGCGCTATAGCTTTCCGCCAAGTTAGCATAACTGCGGTACTGGCGCACAATCACTGCACGTTGTACGGGGTCAGTTTCTTGGCCCAAGCGGAACAAGTTCACTTTGCCACGCACCATGGCGCGATAGGCTTTGTAGAAGTTGATCAACGGCATGGCTTGGTAATCGCCAGTCAGCTCTAACCAGGCATTAATAAAACGGCGCGACAAAGGCTTTAGACCACGGTCTTCAAGGTCCATCGCTAAAAAAGCAGCATCAGATGCTACATCAATTAAACGAAACGGCTCGTTAAATTCAATGCAGTCAAAGAGTACAACTTCGTCATCGAGCAAGGTTGCGTTGCCTAAGTGAATATCACCATGGCACTCACGGATTGAACCATTATGGCGACGTAGCTCTAATAAGGGGAGTAAACGGGTAAAGCCGTCTTCGGCCCAAGCTTCGAGTGCATCAAGCTGTTGTAAATCAGCGGGTTCGCTGAGTAAGGGACGGATTTGCTCAAAATTTTGACGAATCGGTGCCATAATTGCGTACGGATCGCCCAGCGCATGTTCAGCTGGAACGCGGGGTGCTTCATGGTGGAAACGGGCAATTTGTTTTGCTAATGCGTCAATATGAGTTTCGCAAAGTTCGCCGCGTTTTTGCATATCACCCAGTAATTGGGTTTGCGGGAACTGGCGCATTTTAACCGCGTATTCAATAGCTGGGCCGTCACCGTTTAACTGAGGAGCGTCGCTTGAGCCAGTAATGGCAACAACCTCCAGATAAAGGCCTTCGGTTAAACGTTGGTTGAGGCGCACTTCTTCATTACAGAAGTGTTTGCGCGCATCAATATCAGTAAAGTCTAAAAAGCCAAAGTTCACAGCTTTTTTAATTTTATAAGCGTAAGGGCCAGTTAAAATAACCCACGAAATATGCGTTTCGATGACCTGGAAGTCTTCAACTGGATGCGGGAAGATCGCAGGGTTTTGTAGGGCGGCAATCAGAGCTTGAGTCACAGGTGATCCTTGAAAGTAATAAAATAATATCTGCATTATGGCAACTGTATGCAGCTGTGCAAACTATAACAACATGCATATTGATCTGAAACAAACTGGGTATAATTAACAGTATGACTCAAAAACGAAAACCACAACCGACTAAAAAGCCAAAAACGCAGGGTAAAGCTAAAGCCTCTCGTAACTGGCTTGGCTTATTTATCAAGCTCTCTATTGTCGCCGCTGTGCTGCTTGCGGGCGTACTTATTTATTTAGATGCCATTGTGCAAGAGAAGTTCTCGGGTAAACGTTGGACTGTTCCCGCAAAAGTCTATGCGCGGCCCTTAGAATTGTTTGCTGGGCAAAAGCTGAATAAAAATGATTTTATAACTGAATTAAATGCATTGGGTTACCGTAATGAGCCGTCAGCCAGCAGTGCTGGAGCGGTGTCTGTTAACGGTAATACCATTGATCTGCATACGCGAGGCTTTCAATTCTATGAAGGTGCAGAGCCTGCGCAAGCATTACGTATTCGTTTCTCTGGAAATAGTGTGGCCAGTCTTGCCCAGACGAATGGACGCTCCCTTGCAGTGGCACGTCTTGAGCCTTTATTGATCGGTGGTTTATATCCAGCGCATCAAGAGGATCGGATTTTAATTCGTTTGGATCAAGTGCCAGACTTATTACCCCAGGCACTGATTGCTGTGGAGGATCGAGACTTCTATAAGCACCATGGCGTATCACCCAAATCCATTGCTCGAGCCATGTGGGTCAACACGTCCTCAGGCTCGGTGCGTCAAGGCGGCAGTACCTTAACTCAGCAATTGGCGAAGAACTTCTTTCTGAGTAATGAGCGTACGGTCACTCGTAAAGCCACTGAAGCTTTAATGTCTTTGCTGATTGAGTTGCATTACAGCAAAGAAGATATTTTAGAGGCTTATCTTAACGAGGTCTTTTTAGGTCAAGATGGCCAGCGCGCTGTGCATGGTTTTGGCTTGGCCAGTCAGTATTTCTTCAGTCAACCTCTAGCTGAGCTGAAATTGCATCAAGTGGCTTTATTGGTTGGGATGGTCAAAGGGCCGTCTTATTACAATCCGCGACGCCAGCCTGAGCGTGCTCTTGAGCGCCGTAACTTAGTCATTGATGTGTTGCTTGAGCAGGGCGTTGTTGATATTGAGCAAGCCAATCATGCTAAAAAGCGTCCATTGGGTATTACTAAAAAGGGCAGTTTGGCTAATACCACCTACCCAGGTTTTGTTGATCTGGTGAAGCGTCAACTTCGTGAAGACTACCGTGATCAAGACTTAACCGAAGAAGGACTGCGTATTTTTACCAGTTTTGATCCGATTGTGCAGCGTAAGGCTGAAGATGCATTGGCGCAAACCTATAAGCAGTTGGCGGGTCGTCGAGAGATTGATCAAGTGGAAACAGCAATGCTGGTTAGTAACCCTGAGTCAGGTGAAGTGTTAGCTTTGTTGGGCAGTCGCCAGCCACGCTATGCAGGCTTTAACCGAGCTTTAGATGCAGTACGTCCAATTGGTTCATTGGTGAAGCCTGCGGTCTATTTAACTGCGCTAGAACAGCCTAATCAATACACTTTGACCAGCTATATTGAAGATGCAACGTTTTCTGTAAAGAGCCGCAGCGGTAAAGCTTGGACGCCGCAGAACTACGATCGTAAAGAGCATGGAACAGTGTTTTTATATCAAGGGCTGGCGCAGTCGTATAATCTATCCACGGCTAAGTTAGGCTTGGAAATGGGCGTGCCGCGGGTTTTACAAACAGTGCGTAAGTTGGGCGTTGAGCGTGATTGGCCAGCTTACCCATCGATGTTGTTGGGTGCGGGCAGTTTAGCTCCCATTGAAGTGGCTGGGATGTATCAAACCATTGCAAATGGTGGCTTTAATACGCCATTGCGCGCTATTCGTAGCGTGTTAACTGCAAATGACGAGCCACTTGGGCGTTATCCGTACAGCATTGAGCAGCGCTTTGATGCAGGAGCAATTTACTTAACCAAAGAAGCGATGCGCCGCGTGATGACTGAAGGCACAGGTCGGTCGGTGTATAACCGAGTTCCATCTTCCGTAGCTTTGGCGGGGAAAACAGGCACCAGTAACGACTTGCGCGACAGTTGGTTTGCCGGCTTTGGCCAAGACTTATTGGCTGTGGTTTGGATGGGGCGCGATGATAATGGTAAAACACCCTTGACCGGTGCAAGCGGCGCTTTGCAAGTCTGGGCGAATTTTATGGAAAAAGCGCGCCCATCTTCGTTGAATATGTCGCTGCCTGAAAATGTGGTCATGGCTTGGGTGGACGCCTATTCTGGTCTTGGCAGTGCTAAAGGCTGTCCGGGAGCGGTACAAATGCCGTATATTCGCGGCAGTGAACCTATCGCGGGTGAATCCTGTGATAAGCCAGATCCGATAACAGAACCTGTTGAGTCTGTTAAAAGCTGGATTCGTAGTTGGTTAAATTAATATGTATGGGGAATTGATGTGAGTAAGCATGCAGTCATCTTAATTGCACTGGCAACGCTATTAGCCGGTTGTGCTGGCTCGCAGCACAGAGCTATACCTGTTGTTGAAAGTGGTGGGCCGCTAACACCTGGTGCAATGCGTGATAATCGAGCGCGCCAGGCGGCAGGATCGACAGCGCCTGCGCAACAGAGCACTGTCACGGTTGTACCGCAAGGTGCGAGCGAGGCCGTGCAAACCTATGCGATACCTAGTGCTCCGATTGGTGGCATACAGGTTTATCATACTGACTCTCAGTCGGGCACACCCAGTACGGGTGCTACAACGTCATCGATGCCTATTGGTGATCAAGCCCGTCTTGCTGCAGATGAGCAGTTAGCAGGGCCTGTGTTAGCGCTACTGACGACAGCAAAAGCGCAACAGGATAGTGGCGATTATAATGGTGCGGCGTCAAGTCTTGAGCGTGCTCAGCGCATCGCTCCGCGTGAGCCGCAAGTATTATATCGTTTAGCAGAAGTACGTTTAGCTCAGGGTGATGCAGGCCAGGCCGAGCAATTAGCTCAGCGCGGCTTAAGTTACAGCAATGGTCTGCCAGCATTACAGGCAGGTTTATGGGATTTAATCGCTCGGGCACGCGCCCAACAAGGTAATACGGCTGGCGCACAAGAAGCGCAGCGCCGTGCTAGGGTGAACTTGTAATGACTGCACACACTCAATTGCACTTAATCGCATTGCTGTCTGAGCTCGAAGATGAGTTGCGAGAGCTGGGTTGGTGGGAGCAACAGGTTCCGGATGCGCAGGCTCTACAGAGTCAGCAGCCATTCTGTGTCGATACTTTAGAGTTTCCACAGTGGCTGCAATGGGTTTTTATACCGCGCATGCACAGCATTATTCAAACTGGACAAGCATTGCCCAGTCAATGTGCAATTTATGAAATGGCTGAAGTGGTGTATCGCGAGCAACTGTCTACAGTGACGTGCTTGCTGGGCTGTTTAAAGCGTATTGATGTAGCGATTGTATCGCCGCATAGACTGCACTAATGCGTAGGCGCTGATGGGCTGTGCTACTTCAGGTCGGCACAGTGCTTGCTCAGCGCTTGTTTTACTTCGGTAATGCGTGCTTGACGCTCTTCTTCGCTTAGGCGTGTGGGTTGACCGTCCACATTGGCTAGTATTCTGGGGTTGTTTTCCAGTTGCGCGAGGTTGTAGCGCATTTCAGTACAATATTTTTTGAGCTCGGCTGTTTCTGTAGCGACTTGCTTGCGCACTTCGCTATTTATTTCTGCTTGTGATTTTGTGCTGAATTGAGAGTCTTCAGTCACAATTTTCTCGAGTGGCTGAGGTTGAAAGACACTCGTGTTAATTTTTTTAGCTGTTTCTTGCGGGGGAGGTTCAGAAGAAAAATGAGTTACGTTCTCAGCGTCGACCCATGTATACACGGGTGCAGCCAGTAGCGGTGAGCTGAACAGTAGCAAAAAACTGGCAATCTGTACGAAACCGCGCATGCAATATCCTTTACCGTATGTGAATAAAGTTGATGATAGAAGCAATTTATATTATCGCCAAATATACCTTAAAATTTGATATAGCAACCTTAAGGTTGCACTCAAGCCCTATAAATACCTATCATATACATGAAATGGCCCAAGATTCGAGAGAAATGACTCGTAGTGCTTGACTTGCGGCTGCTGAATACGAACAATTCATAGATGGCTGTAATGTTTGCCTCAAAAAGGCGCTTACAGTATGAGTTGATGAGGTGCGTACCCGTGCCGCCCGTTATACCCGTATCGCGTTACCTCGCGCTGGGGGAGGAATCTTTAGACATTCGGGTTTCTCTATGCTGCTTATTTTCGGCGGCAGGGTAGTCGGCAATCACCGTCGCCCATGCTACAAATAACAGCAACCTACAATCAGATTGCCCTTGATGAAGGGCGCTATTCTGGCGTTTTAGAGGTGTTACTGTGGAACTTTTATCCGGCGCAGAAATGGTTGTTCGCTCATTGCGCGACCAAGGCGTTAAATATATTTATGGCTACCCAGGTGGAGCCGTACTGCATATCTATGATGCATTATTCAAAGAGCCTGCTCTGACACATATTTTAGTACGTCATGAGCAAGCAGCAACGCATATGGCTGATGGTTATGCGCGTGCAACTGGTAAAGCAGGTGTTGTATTCGTGACTTCAGGTCCTGGTGCGACTAATGCTATTACAGGTATTGCTACGGCCTTTATGGACTCGATTCCTATGGTTGTGGTTTCTGGCCAAGTTGATAGCAGCATGGTCGGTACTGATGCTTTCCAAGAAACCGATATGATCGGTATCTCGCGTCCTATCGTTAAGCACAGCTTTATTATTAAGCATCCTTCAGAGATTCCTGAAGTGATGAAAAAAGCTTTCTATTTGGCTGAGTCAGGTCGTCCTGGTCCAGTGGTTATTGATATCCCTAAGGATATGACTAATCCGATTGATAAGTTTGAATACAGCTATCCGAAAAAAGCGAAATTACGTTCATATGCTCCAGCTACACGCGGACATTCAGGACAGATTCGCAAAGCTGCAGAGATGCTTTTAGCTGCTAAGCGTCCAATGATGTACGCCGGTGGTGGTGTGATTTTAGGGGGTGCTTCACAGCAACTGACTGAAATTGCTCAGCTGCTTAATGTGCCTGTGACCAATACTTTGATGGGTTTGGGTTGCTACCCAGGTGATGATCGCCAGTTTGTCGGTATGTTGGGTATGCATGGTAGTTACACCGCTAACTTAGCTATGCACCACTGTGACGTATTGATTGCTATTGGTGCGCGCTTTGATGACCGTGTCATTAATGGTGCATCGAAGTTCTGCCCGAATGCAAAAATCATTCATATTGATATTGATCCAGCATCAATTTCTAAAACGATTAAAGCTGATATCCCCATCGTTGGGCCGGTAGATAGCGTTTTGAATGACATGCTAGCTGCATTAAAAGATATCGCTACTAAGCCTAATCAAGATGTTGTTGCTAGCTGGTGGAAGCAAATTGATGAGTGGCGCGGTAACGGTAAGCTGTTCCCGTACGATAGCGGTGATGGCACTATTATTAAGCCGCAAGCAGTTATTGAAACGTTAAGTGAAGTGACTGGTGGTAATGCCTACGTGACCTCGGATGTGGGTCAGCACCAGATGTTTGCTGCTCAGTACTATCGTTTTAATAAGCCAAACCGTTGGATTAACTCCGGTGGCTTAGGAACGATGGGCTTTGGTTTTCCTGCAGCGATGGGCGTTAAGCTGAACTTCCCTGATGATGACGTTGCCTGCGTGACCGGTGAAGGCAGTATTCAGATGAATATTCAAGAGCTTTCCACCTGTCTGCAGTATGACTTGCCAGTTAAGATTATTAACCTGAATAACGGTGCGTTAGGCATGGTTCGTCAGTGGCAGGATATGGTCTACAACAGCCGCTATTCGCACTCTTATATGGAATCATTGCCTGATTTCGTTAAGTTGGTTGAAGCCTATGGTCATGTGGGAATGCGTATCACAGACTTAAAAGACCTGAAGCCAAAAATGGAAGAAGCCTTTGCGATGAAAAATCGTTTGGTTTTCCTAGATATTCAAGTTGATACCAGTGAGCACGTGTATCCAATGCAAATACGTGATGGCGCAATGCGTGATATGTGGCTCAGCAAAACGGAGCGGACATAATCATGAGACATATCATTTCTTTGCTTTTAGAAAATGAACCCGGTGCTTTATCTCGTGTGATTGGCCTGTTTTCTCAGCGTAACTATAATATTGAAAGCCTGACTGTTGCTGCGACAGAAGATCCAACTCTGTCACGTCTTACTTTGACTACAGTAGGTAAAGAGGAAGTGATTGAACAAATCACAAAAAACCTCAACAAGTTGATCGAAGTGGTTAAGTTGGTTGATTTGTCTGAAAGTGCACATATTGAGCGTGAACTGATGCTGGTTAAGGTTAAAGCTAGCGGCGCTCAGCGTGCAGAGATTAAAAGGACTGCTGATATTTTCAGGGGTCAAATTGTTGATGTTTCGCCAAGCCTGTATACCGTACAGCTAGCGGGCACAACCGATAAGTTGGATAGCTTTATCCAAGCGATTGGACCTGCTTCTATTTTAGAGGTGGTGCGCAGCGGTGTAACCGGTATTGCGCGTGGTGATAAAGTTTTAAGCCTTTGAATTAACTATGAAGAGCACCGACTCTTCAATATTAGGAGCGATTTATGAAAGTTTATTATGATAAAGATTGTGATCTGTCCATTATCAAAGGCAAGAAAGTAGCCATTATTGGTTATGGCTCGCAAGGTCATGCGCACGCATGCAACCTGCAAGATTCAGGTGTTGATGTCACTGTTGGTTTACGTGCTGGTTCTTCTTCAATCGCGAAAGCTGAAGCGCACGGTTTAAAAGTATCTGATGTTGCTTCTGCAGTTAAAGCATCTGATATTATTATGGTTCTGACTCCAGACGAGTTCCAGGGTCAGTTGTACAAAGAAGAATTAGAGCCAAACCTGAAAAAAGGCGCAACCTTGGCCTTTGCTCACGGTTTCTCTGTGCACTACAACCAAGTGACGCCACGTGCTGACCTTGACGTTATTATGATTGCGCCAAAAGCGCCAGGTCACACTGTACGTTCAGAGTTTGTTAAAGGTGGTGGTATTCCAGACCTTATCGCTATTTACCAAGATGCTTCAGGTAATGCGAAAAACGTTGCTCTGTCTTATGCGAGCGGTGTGGGTGGTGGTCGTACTGGTATTATCGAAACCACCTTTAAAGATGAAACAGAAACTGACTTGTTCGGTGAGCAAGCTGTTCTGTGTGGCGGTACTGTTGAGCTGGTTAAAGCGGGCTTTGAAGTATTGGTTGAAGCGGGCTACGCTCCAGAAATGGCGTACTTTGAGTGCTTGCATGAGTTGAAATTGATTGTAGACCTGATGTTCGAAGGTGGTATCGCGAACATGAACTACTCAATCTCTAATAACGCAGAGTACGGCGAGTATGTGACTGGTCCAGAAATCATTAACGATGAGTCGCGTGCTGCGATGCGTAATGCTCTGAAGCGTATTCAGAATGGTGAATATGCGAAAATGTTTATCACTGAAGGTGCAACAAACTATCCTTCAATGACTGCATACCGTCGTAACAATGCTGCGCACGGCATTGAAGTTGTTGGTGAAAAACTGCGCTCTATGATGCCTTGGATTTCAGCTAACAAAATTGTTGATCAATCAAAAAACTGATTGTTTCTAACAATTGAGAAACGCGGCTTAGGCCGCGTTTTTCGTTTCTAGTACTTATTTAGTATAAAATATCGTCCTTGTCAGATAAATTGGCCATTACTTAAAGAAGCTTAAGGAAGATTATGAATCAGCGTCCTGAAGAACATGATGATGCATCATCGATTGAGAGTTTGTTACCTATAGATGAGCATATCGAAGAAGGCCATGATAACGAAGGTCGAAAAGTGCGGCATAGAGGTGTCTACTTACTGCCCAACTTGTTTACCACGGCTAACCTGTTCGCTGGGTTCTATTCAATTATGTGCGCCATTAATGGCAACTTTACTGTTGCGGCAGCGACTGTGTTTGTTGCTATGGTGTTGGATGGTCTGGATGGACGAGTTGCTCGAATGACGAATACGCAAAGTGCTTTTGGTGCTGAGTATGATTCGTTATCCGATATGGTTGCGTTTGGTTTAGCGCCCGCAATCATTGCTTATCAGTGGGCGCTGTCAGAGTTAGGTAAGGTGGGTCTTACCATTGCCTTTATCTATGTAGCATGTGCTGCTTTGCGTTTGGCGCGATTTAACACGCAAATTGGTGTGGTTGATAAGCGTTGGTTTATTGGTTTAGCTAGTCCAGCAGCTGCAGGTGTTGTTGCAGGTGTTGTCTGGGCGTTAAGCGATAATGGTGTAGGCGCTGTTGATCTATCGGTTGCAGTGATTATTTTATTCGCAGCGCTTGTGGCATTTGCTGGCATGTTGATGGTGAGTAATATTAAGTATTACAGCTTTAAAGACTTAGATCTCAAAGGACGTGTGCCTTTTGTTGCTATCCTAGTTGTAGTCTTAGCATTTGCTGTAGTCTTTAGTGATCCGCCAAGAATCCTGCTGCTTTTGTTTCTTGTATACGCTTTATCTGGTCCAGTGCAGTATGTATTACGTATACGTAAGCAAAAAAGCCGCCAGTAAAGCGGTGTTTGAAAGTATTTTAGCTTTATTTGATAAGTGCTATTGACAGGGTGCGCCTCTGCTGTAGAATGCGCACCTCGTTAGGCAAACAAGGTTTCACCGCTTAACGTAAGAGTTTGATTTTTAAGGAGATTATCTTAAAAATAAAGCTTGACAGGGTAGCGGAACGCTGTAAGATACGCACCCTGGCAACGAGCAACGTAAGAGGCTCAGCGCTAACAAGGAGTTTCAAGAAGCTTTAAAGTTTCTTAAGGCAAACCTTGACAGATACTTTGGGGAAGTGTAGAATACGCCTCCTCGCTAAGATCGAAAGACTTAGCGAAAACGTTCTTTAACAATTTGAATCAAGCAATTCGTGTGGGTGCTTGTGATAGATGTTTGATAGTCAAAAAAGATTATCAGCACCACAAGTTATTCAACGAATGTAAATTTGTAGAATTATTTTTGTC
>DASRNZ010000119.1:0-5607 GCA_035647155.1 Thiopseudomonas sp. | reverse complement strand
GTGATTGCCTGGCAGTACGGCGTGAGCTGGGACACCTTGGCGATGCTGGTGCTGACTTGGGGTTTATTGGCCATGAGTTTGATCGACGCTGATCATCAGATTTTGCCTGATGTATTGGTGTTGCCGCTGCTGTGGTTGGGTTTGATTCTAAATAGCTTTGGGATGTTTGTCAGCTTGAGCGATGCCTTTTGGGGCGCGGTGATTGGCTATATGAGTCTGTGGTCAATCTTCTGGCTGTTTAAGGCCGTTACCGGCAAAGACGGCATGGGTTACGGCGACTTTAAACTACTGGCCTTACTCGGCGCCTGGGGCGGCTGGCAGATCTTGCCGTTAACGATTTTATTATCGTCGTTAGTAGGCGCAGTGCTGGGCGTGATTATTCTGCGCGTGCAACGTAATAGCCTCAGTAAACCCATCCCCTTTGGCCCCTATTTAGCCTTGGCCGGTTGGATCGCGCTAATCTGGGGCGATCAAATCACCAGCGGTTACTTGCAGTATGCAGGGTTCTAACACCATTAAAATAGCGTGATCATCGCGCATATGCCCTAGATGATCATGCTCTTGCATATGCCCTAGATGATCATACTCTTGTATGTGTGCTGGATGATCATGCTCTTGCATGTGTCCTGGATCATGCTCCTGTAGGAGTTGGCCACGCCTACGACTGCTGCTTAGCAGCCCTACGGTAGCCTGCAGATCAGCTGCTTAACCGTGCGGTATCATTTGTTTTGAATGGTTTTGGGTATGTGTATGGCCCATGTCGCAGGCATGGCCAGCTCTTACCCTAGGGCGTTGTTTGCAGGATATATAATCGCGTATATGTATGCAGGATGATCATGCTTTTGTAGGAGTTGGCCATGCCTACGACCGCTGCCTAGCAGCCCTGCGATAGCCTGCAGATCTGCTGCTTAACCGTGCGGTATCATTTGTTTTTGAGTGGTTTTGCGTATGTGTATGGCCCATGTCGCAGGCGTGGCCAGCTCTTACCTGAGGGGGTTGTTTGCAGGTCGTATGGAGTTTATAGGGCGGGCATCAATGCCCGCCTTACAGGTGTTGTGGTGCGTTGGGATATATCAGTCTATATCGTAGTCGTATTCAGCGAGTTGCTTACGCAAGCGGCGTTCTTCGAGTAGGTTGTCGATGGTACGGCGCTTGCTGAGGTTGCTTTTTGCAGCTTGAGCAGGGGTTTCCTCCTCAATCTCTTCCGCATCCTCTGCTATGAAATCGTCATCTATTTCTAAATCTTCTTTACTCATGATTTGAGCCTCGCATACGGGAGTTTCCGTTGGCGCACCTTATAACCATTAAATGGCTCCAGGTAAAAAAGTATTTTTCAATGGATTTGCTGTATGTCGATCGTTAAAACTAATCGTCTGATGTTTTATCTTTAAATTCGCATAAATCTTCGATTCTACAACTGCCACAACGGGGCTTGCGCGCTTGGCAAACATAGCGTCCATGCAGGATCAACCAGTGGTGTGCATCGAGGATAAATTCTTTGGGGACGACTTTAAGTAATTTCTTTTCCACCTCTAAAACGTTCTTGCCCATGGCGATTTTAGTGCGATTACTGACGCGGAAAATATGCGTATCCACTGCCATCGCGACTTGACCAAATGCCGTATTCAACACCACGTTGGCCGTTTTGCGACCGACGCCAGGTAAGGCTTCAAGTTCTTCGCGGGTATCGGGGACTTGGCTGTTGTGGCGCTCGATCAGTAAACGGCAGGTTTCAATCACGTTTTTGCTTTTGGTGGGGTAGAGACCGATGGTTTTGGTGTACTCACACAGGCCGTCATAACCCAAAGCGTAGATCGCCTCTGGGGTGTTGGCGACGGGGTAGAGTTTGTCGGTGGCTTTGTTGACGCCGACGTCCGTGGCTTGAGCCGAGAGGATCACAGCAATCAATAACTCGAAGGGTGAGCTGTAGTTGAGCTCGGTTTCGGGCTTGGGGTTGTCTTCTTGAAAGCGGCGGAAGATTTCATAACGTTTGGCGGCGTTCATGGTGCAAACTCAATCAGGTTAGTGTTAAAAGCTTGAATGCAGATGATACAGGTTTTGTCATGGGGCTGTTTTGGCTGGCGTAGCGCTTGCTATATGTGTGCTGCTCCGAGCAAAAAATGTTTTCTCTTCGGTAGATCAAGGTCGTTCAGTTTGAGCGCTGTGCCATGTGTCGCTCTATTTTTATAGGCCAGCATTGGGCCTGTTGGGTATCTATAGTGTTTTCTAGCGCTTGGATATTGAGTAATTTGTGGCATTAAGCCATTAGGCTCAAACAATACTTTCATCCTTGTATGAGTTATGTAGAATAACCCGCACACTTATTTATTCAGAGATTTCTTATGCAAGACGCTACGCTTGAAACTTGGCTTGAAGGTATTAAAGCCAACTGGATACCGCTTTTAGTGGAACACGGCAGTCATATTCTTTTGGCGTTGATTACGCTGGGAGTGGGTTGGTGGCTGATTAATCGTGTCACTAAGGGGTTGGTTAGTTTTCTGCAAAACCGTCATGCCGATGCGATGGTGATTGGTTTTCTAAGTTCGCTGAGTCTTGCGCTGCTACGTATTATGTTGCTGCTCAGTGTCGCCGGTATGATTGGTATTCAAACCACTTCATTCTTAGCCTTAATTGGTACAGCGGGTTTGGCTGTCGGTTTGGCTTTGCAGGGCAGTCTGGCGAACTTTGCCGGTGGCGTGCTGATTCTATTTTTACGTCCATTTCGCGCCGGTGATTATATCGAGGCGCAAGGCGTGGGCGGTACAGTGGAAAGTATTTTGATTTTCCACACCTTGCTGCGTACCGCGGACAATAAGGTGATTGTGCTACCCAATGGATCGCTCTCCAATGGCATAGTGACTAACTACTCACGCAAGCCAACCCGCCGTGTAGAGATCAAGGTGGGCATTGATTACAGCGATAATATTAAGCATGCGCGTAAGATTCTGCTTGATTTAGCAGCGGCTGATGAGCGTGTATTACAGGATCCAGCGCCGGTGGTGTATTTGGCGTCTTTGGGTGATGATTCAGTCAATTTATCGTTGCGTATGTGGACCAAAAGTGCTGATTTTTGGGGTGTGACTTTTGCCTTCCAAGAAGAGATGAAAGAAGCCTTTGATCGCGAAGGTATTAACTTCCCATTCCCGCAGCGTACCGTGCATATCAATCAAACCAGCGAGTAAGCTTAAATCCCTCTGGAGTGCAGTCGTTCTGGCTGCGCTCCGCATTTTCTTCTACGAGTCACGACCGTGATATCAACGCAGCACATAGCATTCTCACAGGTGGCTATAGGCGTTTAACTGTCGGGAAGGTGCTTATGCCCGCGTAGCAGTGTCGATTTAGATATCTTGCTGCTGTTGCAACCAGAGTTTGGCGTAGTAACCGTCTTTTTCTAGCAGTTCACTGTGGCTACCGCTTTCGACAATCTCACCTTGATCCATGACTAAAATGCTATCAGCATCGCGGACTGTGGATAAACGGTGGGCAATCACCAGTGTGGTGCGTTTGGTTTTCACTGCGTTGATCGCGTCTAAAATTGCTTGCTCGGAAATTGAATCCAAAGATGAAGTCGCCTCATCAAGAATCAGTAACGGCGGATTTTTTAACAAGACACGCGCAATAGCCACGCGCTGCTTTTCACCGCCAGAGAGCTTGAGGCCACGCTCACCGACTTGAGTGGCATAACCCTCAGGCAGGCTTCTGATAAAGCCTTCTAGGTGAGCCTGTTGGGCGGCGTGGTGCACTTCGGCTTCGCTCGCCCCAGGACGGCCATAGGCCAGATTGTTATATAAGGTATCGTTAAACAGTACGGTGTCTTGCGGCACTACACCGATGGCGGTGCGCAAGCTGTCCTGCGTGATGCTGCGTATATCTTGGCCATCGATGCTGATGCTGCCGCTGTTGATATCAAAAAACCTAAACAGCAGCCGCGCTAGAGTTGATTTACCCGCGCCGCTGGCACCTACCACCGCCACGGTGTGGCCAGCAGGGATGCTGAAACTCACACCCTTAAGGATGGGGCGGTCGGCGTTATAGCTAAAGTGCACATCACGAAATTCGACTTGGCCTGAACTGAGGGCTAAAGCTTGAGCATCAGGTGCATCTTCAATCGCTGGCTTATCGCCCAGCAGCCCAAACAGACGCTCGACATTGACCAGTGATTGGCGGATTTCTCGGTAGACAAACCCTAGAGCATTGAGTGGCACAAAGAGTTGGATAAGGTAGGCGTTGACCATGGTGAAATCACCCAGTGTCATCTGTCCGGCGGCCACTTCGCGCACTGCCATGCTCATAATCACAATGAGTGAGACGCCAATAATAAAGGCTTGTCCGGTATTCAGAGCCGCCATGGATAAGCGGTTTTTTAGACGGGCTTGCTCCCATTTTTCTAGGCCTTGATCGTACTGTTCTGCTTCAAAACGCTCGTTGTTGAAATACTTGACGGTTTCATAGTTTAGTAAGCTGTCGATGGCACGGGAGTTGGACTGGTTATCGCGGCTGTTGGCTTCGCGGACAAAGGCGATGCGCCACTCGGTAACTTTAATGGAAAAGACCACGTAGACCACGACCGAGATTAAGATGGCAAACACGTAGCTGACGTTAAAGGCGATCAATAAAATACTCGCCACCATCACGATTTCTAGCAGTGTCGGTACGATATTAAATAAGGTAAAGCGCAGCAAGAAGCTGATGCCGGTGGTGCCGCGTTCGATATCACGCGCCAGACCGCCGGTTTTGCGATCCAAATGAAACGCCAGTTCACGCTCATGCAGATGTTTAAACACTCGCAGCGATACCCGCCGCATGGCGCGTTCGGCAACTCGGGCAAAAATAGCATCGCGCAGTTCGCTAAATAGAGTGCTGCCAAAGCGCAATGCACCATAGGCGATGACCAGCATTAGCGGCATCCACAGCAGCATATCGACACCACGGTTTTGATCGAGGTAATCAATAATGTATTTGAGCGCAATCGGCGTAGAGACAGTAGCCACTTTGGCAAGAATCAGCATGCCCATGGCAAGAATCACCCGACCACGGAACTCGGTCAGATAAGGCCACAAACCGGCAATGATTTTCCAGTTGGGTTTATGTTGGGCAGGGTAATTATTGTCAGCGGAATGGCGCACAGATGTTCCTTTCTAGTCACAAAGCAGCGAAGCGTACCGTAAGACGCAGAGACGGTAGCGTTGATAGGGCCAGAGTTTACCGTAGAGGCCAGTAAAGGGCACATTATCCGTTGGATGAGCAGAAATCGGTGTCCTTAGGTATCAGGTAGCCTTTGTCTCTTTATTGATTTTAAAGAGTGCCTGCGGGTGTAGGTTATCTTTAATGATATTTTACATTGGTTTAATTAGCAGCGGTTGTTGTGATTTTGAGTTGAGACCTACATTTTTTAAATTCTTGTCTATACTTATTTTATGTAAATTAGGCACAGTGCTGCTGGAATGCGGTGCTGCTTATTTTTGCTGCTGTTGAGGGACCTTTAATGTAACAAGGAGGTTGCGATGGATCGCACTGACATGGATCAGGAAGGATTGGATACGGATAAGCTATTAAGCTCTAGTACTGATGGAAGTCGAGAGCGTGAAGATCACGACAGTCCATGGA
>DASRNZ010000118.1:0-12111 GCA_035647155.1 Thiopseudomonas sp. | reverse complement strand
GGTGTGCTTAATCATGCTGTATACAATACCAGTACTTACCCTTAGCGCCAATACTTTAGCAGTCTATTAAGGGGCGGCTTGCGCCGCCCTCGCTATCCATCCTCGCACTAAAAGTACGAGGTCTTTCGCGAAACTGATAATCGTTCAATAACGCCTAGATCATACTCTGCTGACGCCGACGCCAATTTTGCAGACTAAGATCCAATTCAGCCAAGGTATGGATGCCTTGCACAGCCGCACGCTTGAGTAAGATCAACATCAATTCTGCCGTGACCAATGCATCTGCACTGGCATTGTGGCGCTGTAGCACGTGCAGATTGAAAAACTTGACCCAATCATCCAGCCCAGGCTTGCGCATACCGTGCTCGGGGTAGAGTAGCGGCGCAATTTCAGCTACATCATAAAATGCATGCTGCAAATCATAGGCAAAAGCATCATCCATCTCACGCACCAACATACGCTGATCAAAATTGGCATGAAACGCCAGTAGCGGACTGCTACCGACGTACTCCATCAACCCCAATAACGCTTTCTCTGGACGTATTCCAGCAGCAACTTCACTGGGCGGTATTTGATGAATCAATACGCTTTCACTGACCGCATGATTGGCACGACGTAGCGTGCAGCTAAATTGATTACCTAAGGCAATCGCCGAGTTTTCAATAGTCACTGCACCAATGGATAAAATCTTATCTTTAAGGGTGTTTAAGCCACTGGTTTCTAAATCCACCACGACAAAACGCAACTGCTGCAGCGGCTTTTCACTGGCAATATATGGCGTTAATGCAGTTAAACGTAATGCATCTTTCTCGCGCAGCTCGGGACTTTTACGCAACCATTTAAAGATTTTCACAGCTGATACCGGAAGGTCAAACTGGCCTGCAAACGCTGCGCCTGACGGAATGATTCACGTAAAATACGACGATCCAAGTGATTGAGCTCATCTGGATAAATACGATTGCTATAGGCCAAATCATTGCGCGCCTGCTGCTGATGCTGCTGCATACGAATCAACTGAATAAAGTGATAGGCCTCAGCGTAGGCATCGCCATCCAAGCGCTCAATCACACCTTTACTGACCAACTGACGAATACGTTCTGACGTATTGCTACTATCCACGCCATGCGCCAGAGCAAGTACACGTACACCATCGACAAAGGGCGCTAAGCCTTTAATCTTTAGATCCAGCGTATCTTTTTCCGCACCTTTCTTGTCTAAGGAAAAATCACGAAACAATCCACCCAAGGGTGGCTTATTCTGCAGCGCACTTTGCGCCATCATGCGTTGGAACATATCATTACCATGAATCATCGACAGCAGCTCGCGACGCACGGCTTTACAGCCTTCAATCGGTCCCCAAATCGCCCGTAAATCAAAGTAAACCGTTGAGTAGAGCAAGTTTTTCGGACTCGCTTCACGGACAATTTTACTAAAGCGCCGTGACCATTCTTGGCGTGATAAGCACAGGTCAGCATTACCGGCCATAATATTGGCTTTGCACAGCATAAAGCCGCAGTCTTCCAACGCTAAGTTGATTTCACGCGCCAGAGGTAACAGTTTTTGCCGTATCGCATTGGCTTCTTCTTGGCTACTGGCCTCAAATAAAATTCCATTATCTTGGTCTGTGTATAAAGTTTGCTCTTTACGACCTTCACTGCCAAATACCAGCCAAGTAAACTCAACACCGGGGTCGCCGTGCTGCTCAATGCACAACTCAATCACCCGCGAGACCATATGATCATTGAGCAAGGTAATCAGACGGGTCATTTGCTCAGAGTTAGCGCCGTGAGCAATCATGCGATCGACTAGCGAACGAATCTCATCACGCATCTGCACCAACTGCTCAATAGATACAGCATGACGCACAGCACGGGCTAAATGCACCAGATCCACACGCTGCAATGAGAATAGATCACGCTCAGATACTACACCCACTAAAATGCCGTCTTGCACCACACATACATGAGCAATATGCCGTTCCGTCATAGCTAAGGCTGCATCAAAAGCCGTGGCATGCGGTGGCAAGTAAAACGGATCTGGCGTCATTAATTCAGCAATCGGCCGACGCAGGTCGGCATTGGCATCAGCAATCACTCGGCGTAAGTCACGCAGAGTAAAAATACCTTTGGGTCGTTGCGATTCATCGGTAATCACCAGGCTGCCAATTTGCTGCTCATGCATCAATTGCACGGCTTTATTCAGCGGTAAATGGCCTTCACAAGTGATGGGTTGGCGCATCGACAGCTCAGCCAAACTGGTTTCCATCGAGTATTGCGAACCCAAGGTTTCTGCAGCACGAGTCTGTACTTGCTGATTAGCGTGATCCAATAAGCTACTGATTCCGCGCACTGAGAAATCGCGAAAGGCGTTACTCTTAGAAAACAGCTTAATAAAAGAGGCTTTATCGAGTAGCAAGCAAAAGGTATCTTCAGCAGCAATATGAGACGTCCGCGTGGCCCGCTCACCTAATAACGCAGCGATCGGAAAGCACTCGCCGGTGGTAATCTCAAAAGTAGTTTCTTTGCCGCTATCTTGACCCTTACGCCGCTCCCCATAGATACGCCCCTGCTTAACAATATAGAAAAACTCAACCGGCCCGTCTTCTGGACTGATGATTTTTTCGCCTTCAGAGTAAAAACGTAACTGACAGTTTTCCACTAAAAAACTGAGGTGAACGGGATCCATCTGGTTAAAAGGTGGGTATTTTTGCAGAAACTCCAGTGTGCCTTGGATATTTTGTTGCACAGCGGTACGTCCTGTTTTTGCAAAGGCTTCACTTCTGCTCATGAAACATGGCTCCTACTCAAGTAAGCCATCCTAAAGTTTGCGCTCAATAGCTCTGATTGAGCCTCAGCTCGAAGGCCATTAGCGTTGCAAGCTCAAACCTGGTGGCGTGTTATTGTTATTAATCGTTGGCTATTTTTGCAGGCTTGGAGCCAATTGAACAGTGCTGATACAAATCATAGCCAATAAAAAACCGCCCGAAGGCGGTTTCTTATCAACACTATACATTTTTACAAATTATAAGCCATTTTTAGCTTTAAATTCGCGACGACGACGGTGTAGAACTGGCTCGGTGTAACCGTTTGGTTGCTCACGACCTTTTAGCACTAATTCCACTGACGCTTGGAATGCAATGCTATCGTCAAAGTTCGGAGCCATTGGGCGGTAGAATGGATCATCGGCATTTTGGCGGTCAACAACAACAGCCATACGCTTCATAGTCTCTAGGATTTGCTCCTCGGTAACGATACCGTGGCGCAACCAGTTGGCCATATGCTGGCTTGAGATACGCAGTGTTGCACGGTCTTCCATAAGGGCAACATCATTGATATCAGGTACTTTAGAACAACCTACGCTCTGCTCAACCCAACGCACAACATAACCCAAGATACCTTGTGAGTTATTATCCAACTCATTCTGAATTTCTTCAGCTGTCCAATCAGTATTTTGTGCTAAAGGAATGGTCAGAATATCATCCAGTGAAGCAAACTGACGATCTTTCAGTTCTTCTTGGCGCGCAAACACATCTACTTCGTGGTAATGCGTAGCGTGCAGAACGGCTGCAGTTGGTGACGGAACCCATGCAGTGTTTGCACCCGATTTTGGATGAGCAATTTTCTGCTTAACCATATCAGCCATCAAGTCAGGCATTGCCCACATACCTTTACCGATTTGTGCAACGCCAGACAGACCTGTGACCAGTCCTGTATCAACGTTCCAGTCTTCGTAGGCAGCAATCCATTTTTCAGCACGAATCGCAGCTTTACGAACGACTGGACCTGCTTCCATAGAGGTGTGAATTTCATCACCGGTACGGTCGAGGAAGCCTGTGTTAATAAAGACCACACGCTCTTGAGCTTCAGCAATACACGCTTTCAAGTTCACTGTAGTGCGACGCTCTTCGTCCATAATACCCATTTTCAAAGTATTACGAGCTAGGCCTAAAACGTCTTCGGTGCGATTAAACAACTCATTGGCAAATGCAGCTTCTTCTGGACCGTGCATTTTTGGTTTAACAATATAAACACTACCAGTGCGGCTGTTTTGACGCGAACTATTACCTTTTAGATCATGCATAGCAATTAAGCTGGTGAACAACGCATCCATAATGCCTTCTGGCATTTCGTTGCCTTGCTCATCCAAAATTGCCGGATTGGTCATTAAGTGGCCAACGTTACGGATAAACAGTAATGAACGACCGTGCAAGGTCACTTCGTCATTATTTACACCGTTATAAACGCGGTCTGGATTCATCACACGGGTAAAGGTTTTATCGCCTTTAGTCACGCTCTCAGAAAGGTCGCCTTTCATCAAACCTAACCAGTTGCTGTAAACCAAGGTTTTATCAACAGCATCAACTGCAGTAATGGAGTCTTCACAGTCCATAATTGTAGTGATAGCTGCTTCAACCAATACATCTTTAATACCTGCAGCATCGGTTTGACCGACTACGCTGTTGGCATCAATTTGGATTTCGAAGTGTAAGCCGTTATTTTTTAACAGAATAACGGTTGGTGCTGCGGCTTCACCTTGGAAACCAACCAGCTGTGCATCATCACGTAGACCGGTGTTGCTGCCGCCTTTTAGGCTTACAAGCAATTTACCAGCTTCAATGCGGTAGCCTGTGGTTTCAACATGTGAACCGGCTGCCAAAGGTGCAGATTTGTCTAAGAAAGCACGTGCATAAGCGATCACTTTATCGCCACGTACCTTGTTGTAGCTCTTGCCTTTCTCTGCGCCGTCTTCGTCACTGATTACATCAGTGCCGTATAGAGCGTCATACAAAGAACCCCAACGCGCATTCGCTGCGTTAAGGGCAAAACGTGCGTTAGTTACAGGTACCACTAACTGTGGACCTGCCATACGAGCAATTTCGTCGTCAACATTTTGTGTGCTGGCTTGAAAATCTGCTGCTTCTGGCAACAAGTATCCAATTTCTTGCAGAAATGCTTTATAAGCAACTGCGTCATGAGCTTGGCCCTTACGTGCAAGGTGCCACTCATCAATTTGTGCTTGTAAGGCATCACGTTTTTCTAGCAGGGCACGATTTTTCGGTGCCAGGTCTTTTAAGACCTTCGTTGCGCCTTCCCAGAACTGCTCTGTAGTCAGACCAGTACCTGGAATAGCTTGGGTGTTAACGAAGTCATATAGAACTTTGGCGACCTGCAAGCCACCGACTTGAACGCGATCAGTCATTTTTGCCTCACTCTGCTTGGAAAAGCCTCAAATAAAACGGCCATTAGGCCATGTAGTGCATACAGATAAATACTACATGAATATTTTAAAAAAAGCAGAGAGAAATGCGTAGAGTGTCTTTTACAGGCACTTTGCCGCATGCAAAAAAAACTCCAAACCTCTTAATAAATTAGAGATTCGGAGTCTAAGTCCAAGCAGCTAGGGAGAACGCTTGGATATTTGCCAACATAAAACACATCAAGGAGTTTCAACAACGACTAACTTAGCCATTCATATACTATGACTCAGCAAAATGCTGAAGAGTTCCTCAGTGTTGTGAAATATTTTAGTGAGCCTCATCCCAGTTATCGCCGACACCCGCTTCCACGATCAAGGGTACATCTAAAGCAGCACCGGCACTCATCAATGGCAGCAAGCCAGCACGCAGCTCCTCTACTTGATCCTCACGCACTTCTAAGACCAATTCATCATGCACTTGCATAATCACTCGCGCATCCAACTTTGATTCTGCCAGCCACTGATCCACGGTGATCATTGCGCGCTTAATAATATCCGCCGCACTGCCCTGCATCGGCGCATTAATCGCAGTTCGTTCAGCACCCTTACGGATGGCTGCATTTTTCGCCTTAATATCGGGCAAGTACAAGCGACGCCCAAAGATAGTTTCGACATAGCCTTGCGCACTGGCTTGCTCTCGTGTGCGCTCCATATAACCCTGCACGCCTGGGTAGCGGGCAAAGTAACGATCCATGTAGATTTGTGCTTGGCCGCGATCACAACCAATTTGCTTGGCTAAACCGTGCGCGCTCATGCCGTAAATCAGCCCGAAGTTAATCGCTTTAGCACTGCGACGCTGATCAGTGGTGACTTCATCCAGCTCAACACCAAACACCTCTGATGCGGTGGCTTTATGCACATCACGGTTATGGCGGAAAGCATCCAGTAAACCAGGGTCTTGCGCTAAGTGCGCCATAATCCGCAGTTCAATTTGCGAGTAGTCTGCAGCAAATAACTTGTAGCCTTTCGGCGCGACAAAAGCTTGGCGAATACGACGGCCTTCTGCGGTACGAATTGGGATATTTTGTAAGTTGGGATCACTAGAAGACAAGCGACCTGTGGCCGTCACCGCTTGATGATAGCTGGTGTGAATACGCCCAGTCAGCGGATTGATCTGCTCCGGCAAACGGTCGGTATAGGTGCTTTTAAGCTTACTGAGGCTGCGGTACTCCATCAGTAAAACCGGCAACTCATGCCCACGTTCTGCTAATTCTGATAACACGGCTTCGGCGGTGCTGGGTTGGCCTTTGGCGGTTTTGGAGATCACTGGTAAACCCAGCTTTTCATATAAAATGACGCCTAACTGCTTGGGGGACGCTAAATTAAACTCTTCACCGGCAATGTCGAAGGTCTTGCGCTCTAACTCAGTCAGTTTGGCCGTTAACTCTAAACTTTGCTGACCCAATAGATGCGCATCTACCAAGGCACCATCACGCTCAATGCGCGCCAACACTGGCATCAAGGGCATTTCAATGGTTTCCAACACTTCAAGCAAGGATGGAATGGCTAGCAACTCTTGGTTTAAGCGATTGTGTAAACACAGAGTGATTTCTGCATCTTCTGCGGCATAAGGCCCAGCCACATCCAGATTAATCTGATCAAAGGTCAGCTGCTTGGCGCCTTTACCGGCTACCTCTTCAAAACGAATGGTACTGCGATCTAAATAGCGCTGGGCCAAATCATCCATATTATGGCGCGTAGCAGTGGAGTTGAGCACATAGGATTCCAGCATGGTGTCAAAACGCACGCCCTGCACCTGAATGTCGTAGCGCGCTAAGACATTGATATCGTACTTACCGTTTTGGCAGACTTTAGCAATAGCGGGATCTTCCAAGAGTGGGCGCAAGGCTGCTAATACCCTGTCTTGCTCCAACTGCTCAGGTACGCCCATATAGCTGTGCGCCAGCGGCACATAAGCACCTTCACCTTCGGCCACGGCAAAGGAAATCCCCACTAAACGGGCTTGCTGGGCATCCACACTGGTGGTTTCGGTATCAAAGGCAAAGAGTTTGGCGCTGCTTAAACGTGCAACCCAATCTGCAAAATCTTCTTGGGTTAAAATAGTCTGCCAGTTGCCTTGATATTCAGGTGCAAGCTCGGCTTCACTTTCTGCAGCTGCAATATGAGTGGCTGCCGTGACAGCTGCATCTTCAGTATGGGTGGCGGTGAGCGCAAATACATCATCAGCGCTCTTGGCAGCAGCTTTGGCTTTAGGTTGACTGGCTGCGCCGCTGCGGCGACGGATTTCATCTTGCCAGCTTTTAAATTCTAAACGCTGATACAACTCCATCAAGATATCGTCTTGCGGTGGCTGCATCTGCATCTCATCAATATTCAGCTCGAGTTCTACGTCCAATTTAATGGTGGCTAACTCACGTGACAGATAGGCCATCTCACGGTGCTCTAAGAGCTTTTTGCCTAAGGTTTTAGCCCCGCGAATCGGCAAGGTCGCCACTTGGTCGATATTGTTATAAATCGCATCCATATCACCTAAACCGACCAGCAATCCTAATGCAGTTTTTTCACCGACACCGGGCACGCCAGGGATATTGTCAGACTTATCGCCCATCAAAGCTAAATAGTCGATAATCAACTCAGGGCCAATGCCAAACTTCTCGACCACGCCGTCAATATTCAGCTTGGTGTTGTACATGGTGTTGACTAGGCTGACGTGATCATTGACCAACTGCGCCATATCTTTATCGCCGGTGGAAATCACCACTGGACTCTCGGCCAAAGTACTGCTGTAAGCCAAAGTACCAATCACATCATCGGCTTCCACACCTTCCACGCATAAAAACGGAAAGCCTAAGGCTTTAACGCAGTCGTGTAAGGGCTCAATCTGTACTCGCAAATCATCCGGCATCGGTGGGCGCTGTGCTTTATATTCAACAAACAGCTCATCACGAAAGGTCGGCCCCTTCGCATCAAAAATTACCGTAATCACGCTATCCGGATACTGCTTACGCAAGCTGCGTAGCATATTTAGCACACCCTTCACCGCACCGGTGGGCAAGCCTGCCGAGGTCATCAGCGGGGGCAAGGCATGGAACGCACGATAGAGATACGATGAGCCGTCAACCAAAACTAAAGGAGCTTGAGACATGCGAATAATCAACCTTAACTAAAACCACGAAATAGATAATAGGATACAGGCAAACACCCACAGCACCCAATCGACAGCAAGCACTGCCTGCTAAAAACCTGCAATCTTTGTTAGCATGGTGCATCAATAGACGCTGCATCTGAACTGCATACCTACGGCGAGTCAGCTCTGCACAGCATTTTTTGGACGGTGTGAAGCGCTCAGTACGCGCCGATGCACTGCCCACCTCAATTTAGGAGTGTGTTATGAGTGATAAATTAAGCAGCGATGCCCTGCAGGCGTTAAAAATTGCCTTTAGCTATATGCCCAATGCTATTGAAGTCACCAAATATGAATACGGTGACCATTACCAAGTGGTGCTTGAGCATATTGAAACAGTCAAAGAAATGTTACTGCTCAATGATGTCGATCCAGAAGAAGTGCAAGGTGAAATCAACCCAGAACACACGCCCAACTCGTCTTACTAAGCCAAAGCAGCAGTTATTGCGCAGCATAAGGCATTCGCAGAAATATTTATTGCACGCCAGCAATCAACACCAAGCGTCAACAAGCACTGCGCGGTTGTTGTGACCAGCGTAGCCATGGATGGCGAAGCGCCCGCATCGAACCCCGGACGGGTTCGTTAAGGGAAAAACAACAACTGCGCAGTGCGCCACACGCAAAAGTTAAGCAACACCAACCAACTAGCACCTCACCACGCACAAATGCTCAGCAAGCACATCAACTACTTAGCAGCCGACCCCGTAATCTCCGCCAACTTCTCTGCACTCAACGCACCTGTATCAAACTGCGCTTGCGCAATCCACTCATAGGCACGCTGATTGAGTGCCGCAATGGCGCGCGGACCTTCGCCTTCAACATACATCGCAGGACCAATCACCACATCAATAACACCCGGCTTCTTACCCCAACCTGCTTTAGGCCAAAACATACCGGCATTATGCGAGATCGGCAAAACAGGTAAACCAGCATTGACTGCTAAAGCCGTACCGCCACGAGAAAACTTACCTAATTCACCCGCCGGCATACGCGTGCCTTCAGGGAAGATCAGCACCCAGCAGTTTTGCTCTAAGCGATCAGCACCTTGGCTGGCCAGCTGTTTTAATGCTTGTTTGGGATTATCACGATTAATCGCAATAGGCTTAAGCATCGCCATCGCCCAGCCAAAAAATGGCACGCGCAACAGCTCTTTTTTTAATACTTGGCTCAGCGGCTGAAAATACGCCGAAAGGAAAAACGTCTCCCAAGTGCTCTGATGATTAGACAGAATCACACAGCGCTGACTGGGAATATTTTCGATACCAGTAACGCGGTAATCAATACCGAGTAAATATTTCGCCAACCCCACACCAAAACGGCACCAGTACACATTGATAAAACGATAACGTGCTGGGAAAGATAAAAAAGGTGCTACAAACAAACTGATCACACACCAAATAAAAGCACTTAAGCTCAGCAACACATAAAAAGTGAGGATACTTAATCCGTAGAAAACGCCCATACTCTTTGGCCTTTAGCGTAGTAAATGATCTGCAACTGCTGATAAATCAGCAAATATTAAGGTGTTATCCGGTAACTGTTTGGTGCGTGTTTTCTCACCGTTACCGGTGCATACCAAAACCGGCTGTGCATTGACGGGAACTGCAGCTTGTAAATCGCGCAAGCTATCACCGACAAACCACACTCCCTGCATGGATGTTTGGTAATGCTCAGCGATTTGCTCTAGCAAACCTGCCAAAGGTTTACGGCAGGTGCAGCCATCATCTGGGCCATGCGGACAATAGGTAATCAAGCCTAAATGACCGCCACGCTGCTGTACTTCATCACGTAGTACTTGATGCATGGATTCTAAGGTTGGCACAGTGTAATAACCGCGCGCTAAACCTGATTGATTTGTGGCAATGGCCACCGTCCAACCCGCGCGACTTAATCGAGCGATAGCATCCAGCGCACCCGGTAAGGGGATAAACTCATCCACCGTTTTCACAAAATCGGCTGACTCTTGATTAATCACGCCGTCACGATCGAGCACTATTAACTTCATTGTGTGTTCCTTAAAGCACATGGGCACAGCTGCTGCCATGCCTATGTGCTGCCTTGCAGACAATTAATCCAATACAGAAATATCTGCAACACCTAAGAACAAGCCACGCAGATGTGCTAATAAAGCATGGCGATTAGCGCGCACATTCTCATCATCGGCATTCACCATCACCGCGACAAAGAACGCATCCACCGGCTCATGTAAGCTGGCTAAACGCGTCAAGATATCAGTGTACTGGCGATTCTCAGCTAAGGGTGTGACGGCTTGCTGTGCTTGCTTAAGAGCAGCATACAGAGCGAACTCTGAAGGGCTATCAAAATGACGCGCTTGTACCGCTTCAGCTTGACCGTAACCATCTTTACCCAGCAAGTTGGAGACACGCTTATTCACTGCAGCCAGTGCTTGTGCTTCAGGTAAGGCACGGAAGGCCTGCACCGCTTGCACACGCTGGTCAAAGTCCAGCGGTGACATGGGGTGCACAGCACGCACAGCTTGATAAACACTGACATCAATGCCGGCATCTTCATAGCGCGCACGCAAGCGGTCAAAGATAAAGTCTTGGACTTTTTCTGCTAGGCCTTGGCTGTCGATCTTATCGGCAAACTGAGCAATAGCTTTGGCCACCAACTCGGCTAAATCCACATCCAAGTTCTTTTCAATCAGCACACGCAAAATGCCTAAGGCTGCACGACGCAAAGCATAAGGGTCTTTACTACCGGTAGGCAGCATACCAATACCGAAAATACCCACTAAGGTATCCAGTTTGTCTGCCACTGCCACGGCCGCACCAGTCAATGTGGTAGGCAATTCAGCACCAGCACCACGTGGCATATATTGCTCATTCAATGCCAGAGCGATATCACCTTCTTCGCCATCGTTTTGTGCATAGTACAAACCGGCAATACCCTGCATCTCGGGGAACTCGCCAACCATTTCAGTGGCTAAGTCACACTTAGAGAGCAAACCGGCACGTGATGCATGGGCGGCATTACCGCCAATTTTTTCAGCGATAAATCCAGCCAACTTCGATACGCGGACGGCCTTATCGTAAACACTGCCCAATTGCGCTTGGAACACCACGTTTTTCAGACGCTCGTTAAAGGCTTCCAGTGGCTGCTTTTGGTCTTGCAAGTAGAAGAACTCAGCATCCGTTAAGCGCGGACGCACAACTTTCTCGTTACCTGAGATCACTTGCTGCGGATCACGGCTTTCGATATTGGCCACAGTAATAAAGCGCGGCAGCAGTGAGCCTGCGCTATCCAGCAAGCAGAAATACTTCTGGTTATCTTGCATGGTGATAATCAAGGCTTCTTGCGGTACATCGAGGAAATGTTCTTCAAATGAGCAGACCAAAGGCACCGGCCATTCCACCAGCGCAGTCACTTCATCCAGCAATGAGGCAGGCATAATCGCTGTACCCTGTTGCTCAGCTGCCAACTGATTGACACGCTTTTCAATCAGGGCGCGACGCTCAGCAGCATCGACCAAGACATAGGCTTGGCGCAGGGCTTCAACATAATCACTCGGCTGATTGATCACCACTTCAGTGTTGTGATGGAAGCGATGACCGCGTGAAACACGGCCGGCGGTTTGCGCCAAGATGGTGCAATCCACGACATCGTCACCAAACAACATCACTAACCACTGAGTTGGACGCACAAATTCTTCTTTACGTGCACCCCAGCGCATACGCTTAGGCACCGGT
>DASRNZ010000117.1:0-8583 GCA_035647155.1 Thiopseudomonas sp. | reverse complement strand
TGAAACTGCCGCAGCCATAGTCACACCCAGTGCCAAGGCGACTAAGGCTTCACGCCCAATTAAGTAGAGCCAGTCACGCATTTCCACTTCACCCGTGGCTAAGGCACGGACCATCAAGGTTGCCGACTGAGCACCCGCGTTACCACCACTGTCCACCAGCAAAGGAAGGAAGAAGACTAAAACAATATTGGCCGCGATAATATCTTCAAAGTGCGCAATACCGGCACCGGAAAATAAGTTACCAAACACCAGCAGCACCAGCCAAAACACGCGTTTGCGATAGAGCAAACCAATACTGGCATCTTTTAAGTTACCAATTAAGGTGCTGACACCGGCAGATTTGTGGATATCTTCGGTAAACTCTTCGCTGACCACGTCCATGGCATCGTCATAGGTGACAATACCAATCAGCACCCCGCTTTCATCAGTAATGGGCAAGGCCAGCAAGTCATAACGCGCAATTTGCTTAGCAATATCTTCTTGGTCATCCGTCACCAGCGAGCTGACCACATCACTGATCATTAAGTCTTGGATCGTTTTATGTAAATCAGACAAAATCAAATCACGCAATGATACTGCACCGAGTAACTTGCGTTCATCATCCACCACATAGGCTTGATAAATCGTTTCCGCATCCGGTGCTTCATCACGCAAATAGGCCATGGCTTGCGCCACGTTCATATCTTTCTTCAATATGGCGTAATCTGAAGTCATCAAAGCGCCGGCAGTGCCTTCAACGTATGCAGATAATTTGCGAATATCTTCACGCTCAGCATGCGCTAACGCAGGTAACAATAGATCACGTTGATTTTGGTCAAAGCGTTTAAATAAGTCAGTACGCTCATCAGCCGGCATTTCGCTGACCAGCTGAGCTAAAGTGGCACGCGGAAACTCACGCGCTAAACGCACTTGCTGGTCTGGCTCAATA
Organism: Thiopseudomonas sp.; assembly: GCA_035647155.1. Taxonomy (GTDB): domain Bacteria; phylum Pseudomonadota; class Gammaproteobacteria; order Pseudomonadales; family Pseudomonadaceae; genus Denitrificimonas. Next base: position 7,655 of record DASRNZ010000117.1, on the reverse strand, counting down.
AATGCGAAGACTTCAGCACGCTCAGGTAAACGCTCAAGCAAGCGCCACGCTACGCTAGGATCCAGCTGCTCTAACACATCAGCTAAATCCACAGAATGTAAGCTTTTAATCGCAGCCAGTGCGTTATCGAATTGATTGTTTTGAATTGCATCACTCAGAACGAGTGCGAGATTGTTATGGGTGTTACTCATGGTAAATCTCCAGGCGGCCAAGAGCAGGCGGCTTGAGGAGACGACCTATCAGAAAATTCTGGCTGGAGTCCGCAAGCTGCCGTCAACTGACGCGCTAACTTTAATATGTGATGAAGTCCAACAGGGACTTATACAAGAACTTTCCATATAGCCTTTTATTTTCTCTGAAACCGCTTATGCGGCGGGCGAATACTAGGTTAAATGCGAAACAATAACAACTGCAGCGTGCTTGTGCTTATTCATTTAGCCGTTCTTGATGATAATGGTATGCTTAGTTCCATTACATAATTTATTGACACAAACAGTATTTTTAAGTGGTGCTGTACACCCTTTTTGGAGCTTATTTTGACCGCTACAATTGATGATGTAAAAAACTACTTATTGGATTTACAAGACCGCATCTGCGCTACGCTTGAGCAAGCTGATGGCGGCACATTTTTTGAAGACAGCTGGGAGCGTCCTGGTGGTGGCGGCGGTCGTACTCGCGTGTTAGCTAATGGCGCACTGATCGAAAAAGGCGGAGTGAATTTCTCTCACGTCTATGGCGATTCTTTACCGCCGTCAGCCAGCGCACACCGTCCAGAATTGTCGGGACGCTCGTTCCAAGCCATGGGTTTATCATTAGTGATTCACCCAGAAAACCCACATATTCCAACATCACACGCAAACGTGCGGCTATTTGTGGCAGAAAAGGACGGTGAAGAGCCCATCTGGTGGTTTGGCGGTGGTTTTGATTTAACCCCTTACTACGCTGTCGAAGAAGACTGTGTGCATTGGCACCAAGTCGCACATGACGCCTGCGCTCCTTTTGGTGACGAGGTTTATACTGATTATAAAGCCTGGTGCGACCGTTACTTCTATCTCAAGCACCGTGACGAGCCACGCGGCATTGGTGGCTTGTTTTTTGATGATGTTAATCAGTGGGATTTTGACACCTGTTTTGCCTTTATGCGCGCCATAGGTGAAGCCTTTACTGATGCCTATATGCCAATTGTTGAACGTCGTCGTCACACACCCTTTACTGCGCAAGAGCGTGATTTCCAAGCGCATCGCCGGGGCCGTTATGTGGAATTTAACTTGGTGTTTGACCGCGGTACGCTGTTTGGTCTGCAATCTGGCGGCCGTACTGAATCCATCCTCATGTCCCTGCCACCCCATGTGCAGTGGGGTTATGATTGGAAACCCGAAGCCGGCAGCCGTGAGGCACGCTTAACTGATTACTTCTTAAAAGACCGCGACTGGTTGGCTGAGGCACAAGCAAAATGAAATATTACGGCGTATTTGGCAACCCCATTGCTCACAGTAAATCACCGCTGATTCATCGCTTATTTGCTGAGCAAACAGGGCTAGCGATCAGCTATCTGCCCTTGCTGGCTCCGCTGGATGCTTTTCCGGCAACAGCAGCTGAGTTTTTTAGCAGCGGCAGCGGTGCTAACGTGACCGTACCTTTTAAAGAGCAAGCCTTTGCTTTAGCTGATCAACTCAGCGAGCGTGCCAAGCGCGCTAAAGCGGTGAATACCTTAAAGAAGCTGGGTGACGGCAGCCTGTTGGGCGATAACACTGATGGTGCAGGTTTAGTGAATGACTTACTGAATAACCATGTGGAACTGGCGGGTAAAAACATCTTAGTTCTTGGTGCCGGTGGCGCTGTACGTGGCGTGCTTGAGCCACTCTTAGCGCAACAGCCAGCGGAAGTGTGCATCGTCAATCGTACAGTGGAGAAGGCTGAGCAACTGGCGCGTGAGTTTGCTGATTTAGGCCCCATGACCGCCTGTGGTTATGATTGGATTGATGCGCCTGTGGATATTATTATCAACGGCACATCAGCCAGCCTCAGCGGTGATTTACCGCCACTGGCTAACAGCCTGATTAAAGCTGGCGATACTGTATGCTATGACATGATGTACGGTAAAGACATCACCGTTTTTAATCGCTGGGCGCAACAAAACGGTGCATCACGCACCCTAGATGGTTTAGGTATGTTGGTGGAGCAAGCCGCTGAAGCCTTTTATATCTGGACTGGCGTGCGCCCGAATCCGGCTCCTGTTTTAAAGCAATTGCGCGCACAACTCTAAGCCAGTCATATGCAGCTTAAGCGCCGCGCAGCACCTGCCCCGTCTGCAAATCACGGATGGTGCTGGGATGGCTGTTCTGGCCCAGCTCGCCGCTGAGTATAGCGTCGAGCTGACCATGAAAATACTGCTCAATGCGCAAACGGCTTTTCGCTGGTAAGGCACCGCTGAGATTGGCCGAAGTCGATACCAGCGGACCGGTTAATAGGCATAGTTTGGCCACCAATGGATGCGCACTAACACGAATTGCCACAGTGTCATGCTCACCTGTGACCCATTCAGGTACGCGATTATGATGCGGCACCAACCACGTATTAGGGCCTGGCCAACTCTCTTCAAGTTGCGCTAGTTGCGCAGGCGGTAAGCCCTCAAGCAACCCGTCAAACTGACTTATATCAGCTGCGACTAAGATCAAGCCTTTATGCATGGGCCGCTCTTTAAGCGCCAGCAAACGCGCTACAGCCGTTGCATTAAAGGGATCACAGCCCAAGCCCCAAACCGCTTCAGTGGGGTAAGCAATCACCGCACCCTGACGTATTTTTTGTGCGATCTGTTGCAGCTGCCAGGTATTGCTCATTGAATCAACTCACAAGTATTAAATTGCCGAATCAGCAAACACTATCTTAAACCGTTCAAGCTTTACGATACAGCCAAAAACCACCTTCACGACTCACATTCCCATTAATTTCAAAATCCGTCAAAGTCGCCAATACCTCATGCAAAGGCAATTCACTTAACTCAACCAAGTGATCAATATCTAAGGGCTGGGCTTTTAACAGTTGCAAGAGTGGGTGCTCAGGTTGACGTTTTGACTCAGCCTCAGACTCAAACGCCAAGGTTTTTTGCACGGCGGGCTGCTGAGCCGGTGCAGTCAATTGCCAGCCTTGCAGTGACTCTAAAATATCACCCACGGTTTCAATCAGAGTTGCACCATTACGAATCAGCTGATGACAACCGCGCGCACCGGGTGAATGTATCGAGCCTGGAATGGCATACACCTCACGGCCTTGCTCAGCCGCTAAACGCGCAGTAATCAGCGAGCCACTGGACGGACTGGCTTCCACTACTAAAACACCTAAGGCTAAACCACTGATAATACGGTTGCGCCGTGGAAAATGACTGGCATGCGGGGCACTGTGCAGCGCCAGCTCTGAGACTACGGCACCACCCTGCTCAACAATATCGCGCAGCAAACCTCGATGCCGAGCGGGATACACTTGATTGAGCCCTGTACCCACCACTGCAATGGTTAAACCTTGCGCATCCAAGGCGCCTTGATGCGCTGCGGCGTCCACGCCTAAGGCCAAACCACTGGTAATCACAAACCCACCTTTGGCTAAGCTCTGAGCAAAGCGCTGCGCGGTATCTAAGCTAGGCGGTGTAGCACGACGGCTACCGACAATCGCAATTTGCGGCTTCTCTAAAATATAAGGATCGCCCTGCACAAACAGTAGCGGTGGCGCGCCAGCGGTTTCTTTTAATAAGGCAGGGTATTCATCCATATCATGCAATAACACATGATGCCCTGCGCACTCTGCCCAGCGCAAAGCCAATAAAGCTTGCTCACGCACCACTTCACTGCGGCGCGCATCGGTACTGCTTTGCGGCATACCAATCGCGCGCCAAGCCGACGCTGGAGCGCTCAGCGCAGAGCTGGCCGAACCAAACACTTCAAGCAGTTTATAAAATCGTTGTGGGCCTATATCAGGCAAACTGTGTAAGCGTAAACGCGCTTCCAGTTCTGCGGGGGAACACTGCATCATCCTAAAATCCTTCTTTAGAGCACATCACATCCTGTTATGCGTGTATGCAGTGTAGTCAGCCGCAGCTAAAAAGCAAAAAGCGCCCTGATAAAGGACGCTTTTTCTTAAAATCTAGAACTGCACATTATTTAAGGATTTTTCACCTTATCCAGCACTGACAGCTGGCGGCTGGCATATAAAACCAAGCCATAGCTTAGCTTGTCATAGGTACGAAAAACCATCAGTAAACCTGAGCGTTCATCGGGAATTTTTACTGATGAACCGCTGATACGATCACGCACTGTTTCACCGGTTTTGTACACTGCCAAAACACTACCAACCACCAAACCATCACGCGCACCTTTATTCAGGGTGACAACGTCAAACTGGCCAATTTGTGAGACGCCACGTGGCACATCAAGAATCACACCGTTAATAGTTCTTTTCGGCTCACTGGGTACAAATGTCGAATCAATCATCGGCTTTTGTATAGAAAACAAACGATCAGCAACACGTACTTCTTGCGTGGTGCGCGTCAGTAGCATGGTACTGACATCACCCTCTACGGCAACAATCTCACCACTGCCAATATCATCCGCATTAATACCTAGAAATTCTTGAGTGACTGGATCGATATAGCTACGACCTTGGCGATAAATACCGTAATTGGCGTATTCCTTCACCTTGCCACGCACATAAAGACGATCATTTTGACCACTGATCACACGCTCGGCATCACCCGCAACCACATAAGGTGCGCGACTGAACTCTTTCTTGCTATTGATAATACGATTGCTAATTAAGAAACTCTGAATCGCATCTAAGGGGATGGTCGGGATTGCATCAGCCATTGGCGCTCGACGCACTTGAGGTGATAATTTAATTGTGCCACGATTAGCACCGCGGTTGAGCATAATGCGCGGCTGCCCATCGACATACACAAGGTTTAAGCGATCACCTGGATAAATCAAATGCGGATTAGCCACTTGAGGATTGGCATGCCAAATCTCTGGCCACTTCCACGGTTGGCTTAAAAACTTACCGGAAATATCCCATAATGTATCGCCCTTCACGACGATATGACTCTCAGGATGACCCTCTTTTAACTGTACTTGGGCTTGTACTGCCGCAGTGGCAAGTAGCAACAGAGCAAGTAATGTTTTCCTCATGCGGTGAATCCCTTTATCATATGTCGATATTGGAACGTTTTATGACAGTTCCAAAACCCAATTTTGGCTTTACAACCAATTCTTTATTATGCTGCGTATCATAGTAGCAGTGCTTTCTTCTTTTATTCCATTAGTACATCACAAACATATATGGCTATTTTAAATATTCTTGAATACCCCGATCCTCGACTGCGCACCATTGCTAAACCTGTGGAGCAAGTCGATGATACAATTCGTACCCTGATTGATGACATGTTTGAAACCATGTACGACGCACCCGGTATCGGTTTAGCGGCGACTCAGGTTAACCAACATATTCGTCTACTGGTGATGGATTTATCTGAAGATAAATCTGAACCGCAGGTGTTTATTAACCCTGAAATTGAAATGCTCACCGATGACACAGAGCTCTACCAAGAGGGCTGTCTATCCGTACCAGGATTTTTCGAGGACGTCGAACGCCCTCAGCGCGTTAAGATTAATGCGCTGGATCGCAATGGTGAGCCTTTTGAAATCATCACCGATGGTTTACTGGCCGTGTGCATTCAACACGAATGCGACCACTTGAACGGTAAATTATTTGTTGATTACCTTTCATCACTGAAGCGTAATCGCATTAAGAAAAAGCTTGAAAAAATCCATCGCCAGCAAAAAGCTTAATGTTTAATTAAGCCACAGCTGCGCGCTGACACCATTTCTGTATTTGCAAGGTAATTGTATGTCTTCCTCTCTACGTATTGTGTTTGCCGGTACACCCGAGTTTGCCGCCAGTCATTTACAAGCGCTACTCGATAGCGAGCACAGCGTTGTAGCGGTTTATACGCAACCTGACCGTCCATCAGGACGGGGGCAAAAACTCACCCCTAGCGCCGTTAAAAAACTAGCGCTTGAACATGATATTCCAGTGTTACAGCCGGTGAACTTACGCAGTTCTGAAGCGCAGTCAGAACTGGCCGACTTCAATGCAGATTTGATGGTAGTTGTGGCTTATGGCTTAATCTTACCGCAAGTGATTCTAGATACACCACGCCTAGGCTGTATTAACAGCCATGCTTCACTGCTACCGCGCTGGCGTGGTGCGGCACCGATTCAGCGCGCAATTGAAGCGGGCGATAGCGAGAGCGGCATCACTGTGATGCACATGGAGGCGGGTTTAGATACCGGCCCTATGTTGCTTAAAGTCAGCACACCGATTCAAGCCACTGATACCGGTGGCAGCCTGCATGATCGCTTAGCTACGCTCGGCCCTGACGCTGTTTTACAAAGCATTAAAGGCTTAAGCGAAGGCAGTTTAACGGCTGAAAAACAGCTGGATGGTTTAGCCACTTATGCCCATAAGCTAAACAAACAAGCCGCGCTGATTGACTGGCAGCGCCCGGCCAGCGTGCTGGATTGCCAAATTCGCGCCATGTACCCTTGGCCGATTTGCCACACCACCTTGGCGGGTGAAACTTTAAAAGTACATACCGTTGAGCTGGCAGACGGTGAGGGTCAGCCTGGCGAGATTCTCAGTGCTGATCGTGAGGGCTTACTGGTCGCGTGCGGTGAACAAGCGCTGCGTCTAACTCATCTGCAATTACCCAATGGCAAAGCGCTGGCCTTTAGTGACTTACTCAACAGCAAAAAAGACCTGTTCCAACCCGGTCAGGTACTGGGTTTATGAACCCACGCCTCGCGGCAGCGCGTGCACTGACGGCGGTCTTGGCCGGTAAAGCCTCATTGGCCAGCAGTTTACCGACACAATTGGAGCGCGTGAGCGATCGCGATAAAGGCTTAGTCCAAGAATTAGCATTCGGTACCGCACGCTGGCAGCCGCGCTTATCCATTTTAGCTTTAGAGCTATTGAGCAAACCTTTTCGCAAGGCTGATCAAGATGTCGAAGCCCTGCTGTTAATTGGTTTATACCAGCTGCTGTATACCCGTATTCCTGCACACGCGGCCATTGCTGAAACCGTTGGCTGCGCCACTGCACTGAAAAAACCTTGGGCCAAAGGCTTACTGAATGCGGTCTTACGCCGTGCCCAGCGCGAAGCGGAAACACTGCTACCCATCTTAGAAAAAGACCCTGTGGTGTTAACCGCTCACCCACGCTGGCTACAAAAATCACTCAAAGCCTTTTGGCCGGATGATTGGTTAGCGATTTGCGCAGCCAATAACAGCCATCCACCTTTGACTCTGCGAGTGAATCAGCGTGTGTCCAGCCGTGATGCGTATTTAGCACAGCTGGCTGAGTACGGGATTGACGGGCAGGCCACAACCTTCAGCCAAGACGGCATCACCTTAGCCACACCCTGCGACGTGACCACGCTGCCCGGCTTTGCCGACGGCGCCGTCAGCGTGCAAGATGAGGCCGCGCAATTAGCGGCTGGACTGCTGCTGCTCGAACCCGGTCAACGGGTGCTGGATGCTTGTTGCGCACCGGGCGGCAAGACCTGTCATATTTTAGAAAGCGAAGCTCAGCTGCAAGAAGTGGTAGCGATT
>DASRNZ010000116.1:0-24203 GCA_035647155.1 Thiopseudomonas sp. | reverse complement strand
CGTCCCGTGCTTGGCCTGTTATCAGCTTTACCGCTCAATGGTGGCTTTGATATGCAAGCTGGGCGTCCTATGCCGTCGTGGACAATTTTGGAAGAGATCCGCCAACAGTTTCAGCTGGAAAGTTTAAACGCTGATATTGATTTGATTCCAGCGCATATCAGCACCTTATTGTTAGTGCACCCGAAAAACCTCAGTGAAGCGACGCAGTACGCGCTGGATCAGTTTGTCTTAGGGGGCGGTAAGTTATTAGCCTTTGTTGATCCCTACAGTGAAGCCGATACTGGGATGAACGCGTCAGGTGAGATGGCCTCCGATAAGAGTTCTGATTTACCAGAGCTGTTTAAAGCCTGGGGCGTGCGCATGCTGCCTGGGCAGGTGTTGGGTGATGGTGCTTATGCAATGTCAGTGGGTGTGGGGCCACAGCAGCGTGCAGTGCGTCACCCCGGTTGGTTAACACTGCCGAAAAAAGCGTTGGATAGCAGTGATGTACTGACCTCGCAGTTGAATGCGCTCAATGTCGCCACAGCGGGTATTTTAGAGCCATTAGAAGGTGCGAAAACTCAGTTCACGCCTTTGTTACACAGCTCTGAATACGCGATGCCTTTCAGTGCGCAGCGTTTTGCCATGTTGCAAAATCCTGAAGAGCTGTTAGCAGAGTTGGAACCGACCGGTGAGCGTTATGTGCTGGCTGCGCGGGTCAGTGGTCCGGCGCAAACTGCTTTTGCTCAGGGTCTTGAAGGACGTGAGCAAGGTTTGCGCAGTGCTGACAATATCAATGTGATTATTGTTGCTGATAGCGATATGTTGAGCGATCGGATGTGGGTGAGTGTGCAGGACTTCTTTGGTCAGCGCTTGCCTCAGCCCTTTGCCGATAACGGCAGCTTTACCATTAACGCCTTGGATAATTTATCCGGCTCGGATGCGTTAATCAGTATTCGTTCGCGCGGTAACTTTAATCGCCCTTTCACGATGCTGGATAATTTACAGCGTAGCGCGCAAGAGCGTTTTCAGAAAAAAGAACAGGAGTTGCAAGGGCGTTTAGCCGCAACCGAAGAGAAGCTGTTTGAATTACAGCAAGCGACCGATCCTGCGCAAGATCTGGAGTTGACCGCAGAGCAGCAAGCTACCATGCAGCAGTTCTTGCAAGAGAAGTTGCAGGTGCGTAAAGAATTACGTGAAGTGCGTTATCAGCTCAATAATGAGATTGAGTCATTGGGCACCACATTGAAGTTCTTTAATATCGGTGTAATGCCGATACTATTAACCTTTATGTTGGTGATGCTGAGCCTGACACGTCGTATTCGACGGATGCAGGTTGGTGATCAACCGTTCGTGTGATGCATAAAAAAGCCAGACTTCAATAAGGAGTCTGGCTTTTTTGTTAGCGTGTGAACTGTTGCGTTAAGGTGAGCGCCTTAGTGGCTTAGTGGCTTAGTGGCTTAGCGGCTTTTCGGTGGATCCACTAATAAATCTTCAGTGGGTGTTTCGCACTGAATCTTATGGCCGAGTAATTCTTCAATCCCTGGCAAAGCATAGGAATCATCTTCACCAGCAAAGCTGATAGAAACACCTGTGGTACCTGCACGGCCAGTACGACCAATACGGTGTACATAGTCATCCGGTTCTTCTGGCAGGGTAAAGTTAACCACATGGCTGATATCGTCCACATGAATACCACGGCCAGCCACATCAGTAGCCACTAAGACGCGCAAACGGCCTGAACGGAAGTCTTCGAGTACTTTGATGCGCTTGTGTTGTGCTACATCGCCAGACATCTGTGCGGCGCTGATGCCGTCACGGGTCAAGCGCTCTTCAATGCGGCGTACTTCGTCTTTGCGGTTAGCAAAGACGATGACACGTGGCCAGTTGTTGTTTTTAATCAAGTTGTACAGCAGTTTATATTTATCGCTGCCGGCCACGGCAAACACATGCTGCTCAACTGAATCATTGGCCACGCTTTCGGGCTCAATTTCAACAATGGCTGGATCTGTGGTCCATTGCTTGGACAGATTCATCACATCTTCAGTAAAAGTCGCGGAAAACAGTAAGGTTTGGCGTTCAGCTTTATGCGGCGTTTGACGAATAATTTGGCGCACTTGTGGGATAAAACCCATGTCCAACATACGGTCAGCTTCGTCGAGGACCAGAACTTCAACCATATCCAGATGCACCTCACCGCGTTGGTTAAAGTCCAATAAGCGACCTGGGGTAGCGACTAAAATATCGCAATAACGTGCTTCTAACTGCTTGCGTTGCTTATCAAAGTCCATCCCACCAACAAAACTCATCACATTGAGGTTGGTGTATTTGGTGAGAGCAATGGCATCGTTAGCAATCTGTACCACTAATTCGCGGGTTGGCGCGATAATCAGTGCGCGAGGCTCGCCCATATAACGCTCATCGGGTGGGCGAGTTTGCGTCAGTTGGCTAATAATGGAAATCAGGAAGGCTGCAGTTTTACCAGTACCGGTTTGTGCACGGCCAATCGCATCTTTGCCAGCTAGGGTATGACCTAACACTTCTGCCTGAATCGGTGTGCAGTAGGGAAAACCTAAGTCTTGGATGGCATGCATCAATTCTGGAGCAAGGGCAAAATCATGAAAGCGGGTTTTGCCTTCAGCGGGTTCAACCACAAAATCAGCCAATGCCCAAGGTGTTTGTTGGATCACAGGTTTAGCTTTAGCAGGACGTGGTTTTTGAACTGCAGGTTTTTGCTCTGGAGCGGCTTGGCTCACAGGCTGGGACTTTGGCTCAGAGGGCTGCGCGGGTTGCGCTGCAGCAGCGGTTTCTTGCGGCGGTGCTGTCGGCTCTGGGGCCTTTTTAAACATATTCTTAAGTGCTTTGAGCACGGCGTTCTCTTATCAGTAGTTTATAAATTAACAGTAGTGTAAGGCATCGCAGCGCTTTGTAGAAATTGTTTCACTGTTCAGCGCGGATGCCCACTCTATTTATAAATTATGACTGTGTCTGCAATAGCGCTGCGCTTAGTTTAATTGTCCGCTGAGCCAGTTGCCGATATCCGTAATCTGTTCTGGGCAGACCGCATGCTCCATAGGGTAGTCATACCAAGTCACAGCAACGCCCCAGCTGTTCAATTGCTGCTGAACAGCCTGACCCATAAAGAAAGGTACCACTGGATCATGCACGCCGTGCATGCACAGGGTAGGGGTTTGTGCTTGCAGCGGGTTGAGTGCGCTGACTTGCTCAAAGGTTGGAGCGTAGGTGGATAACGCAAGAACACCACCGAGCGCTTCATTCCAGCGTAAAAAAGCAGTGTGTAAAACCACTGCGCCACCTTGTGAAAAGCCGGCTAAAAACAAACGACTGGGGCTGATGCCGCTGTCGCGCTGTTGTTCCATTAGGCTGATCAATTGCTGAGTAGAGCTTTCCAGTTGTTCGCTATTGATTGAGCGTTTACCCGGTGCAATGGCTAAAATATCGTACCAACTGGGCATCTGATAACCACCGTTAATGGTTACAGCTTGGTTGGGGGCTTGTGGCAAAATAAAGCGTGTGGTCGGCAATTGTGGCTGCAGCATACGCGCGACGGGCTCAAAATCAGTACGGTCAGCGCCGAGGCCGTGCAGCCAAATCACACAGGAATCAGCAGGTTTCAGGGATTCAACAATTAATGCATTTTTAATCATGGGTAACTCTTCTTAAAGGGCTTCAAAGCGGCTTATGTGACGGTTTTTTTGCACATGATGGGCGTTAAAAATCTGTCCATTCATAGCAATGTAGATGCCTGAATCTAAGCATTGTAGCGCGCCAATAGCAAAACCTAAGTTAAAGGGTGCATCGCTGTTACGCATGCGCGCAGGCTGCATCGCACCGGTGAATACAACAGTTTTATCGCTGATGTCCCCCAGCTGTTGTGCGCTTAAGGTCATGGTGTCGGTGCCATGAATAATCAAAATATGCTGGTGCGGACTGTTATTAACCTGTTCGCACAGTAATTCGCGATCGGCATCGGTCAGCTCTAAACTGTCCTTTTTAAGGAGACTGTCGACACTGTAAGTTAAGTTTACTCCCGCGTCAGCCAGCAACTCTTCAGCCATCGGCTCGCCAATTGTAAACTCAGATAAGGCATCATGATAAATTTTATCAAAGGTGCCACCCGTGGTTAGAATATGAATATGCATCAGTGTGCTTAATCCGTATCAAGAATTGATATCACAGATTATTGCTTAAATTGCGCTATAAAAGCCATTAATAGCCCCGAGGACATATGACAATAGCAGTACAAAAACAATGGTATGTGTATTTAGTGCGTGCAGAAAATCAAGCGCTGTATTGCGGCATCAGCTTGGATGCGTATAAGCGTTTTGCGCAGCATTGTGCAGGGCAGGGCGCACGGTTTTTTTCCACCAGTCCAGCAAAAGCCTTGGTGTATATCGAGGAATGTGCAGATAAATCAACGGCCTTGCGCCGCGAGATTGCGATTAAACGCTTACCTAAATCAGCTAAAGAGCAGATGGTGCAGGCTTACAGTCAGTGAGTGCTTAATGGGACTTTAACATAAAACAGCCTCGCTAACCTAAGGTTAACGAGGCTGTTTAAAGTCGCTCGACTATTACTGGTAAGCACCAGGAATTGGGCGCAGATTGATTTCTACGCGGCGGTTTTGTTGGCGACCTTGTGGGCTGTTGTTGTCTGCAATAGGTTGGTTTGGTCCAACGCCATTGACTTGCATACGCATACCATTGACACCTTGGTTACGCATATAGTCAGCCACACTTTGTGCGCGGCGCTGAGAGAGATTCATATTGTGCTGGTAAGGGCCTGTGCTATCAGTGTGGCCAATAATCTCAATGGTATTTTGATCATACTGGTTAAAGGACTGCGCCAGGTTGTTTAAGGTGCTGTAAAAATTACCAGAGATACTTGCTGAGTCAGTCGCAAAAGTCACGTTGCCTGGCATCACTAAGGTTAAATTATCACCGTCACGCTGCACATCAATACCTGTGCCTTGCATACTGCGGCGCAGTTCAGCTTCTTGCTTATCAACGTAATAACCGTAGCCCGCACCTGCAGCACCGGCAACCGCTGCACCAATTAGAGCGCCTTTACCACGGTCTTTTTTGCTGGATGTTGCAGCACCTATTGCAGCGCCGCCTAGAGCACCTAAGCCACCGTAAATAGCTGTTTTATTAGAGCTGCCTTGTTGGCCTTCATAAGGATTGTTGCCTGCACAGCCTGCCAGTAATACAAAAATACTGGTCGCAATCAGCGTGCGCGATGTAGAAAATTTAAGCATGGTCAATTCCTTGTTCAGCATCATATAGGGTGTTGTATTTATTCTAGACAGATTAGTGTCTTTATTTCAAAATTAGTTCTTTGGCACATGTAAATGGATTGCTGCGCCTTTGATTACCTAACACTGTATCGACCTTATCAGTGATTAGTACAGCGGCATCTGTATTTAATATAGACAGGTGCTAGTGGATTGATGACCCTGTGCGAGTCTCATTGCTCAGGATTGTGAGTCCTAGTGTTGCTAAAAAGTGTGCGCCCATATTGCTGCGAGCCTGCAGAAAAGGTTTCAGCAATCAGTGTCAGCTACTTAGACAATGCTTTAAACTCTATGCAAGTGTCTTATTTACAGCCTAATCTATTCGCCGTCTGATGTCGGCTAATAAGGAGCAATATATGATTCAGTATCAAGCAGGTATTCTGGCTGATCCAGTGCCACCTTTAGCGCGTCATGTGTTTTTTACACTGGAGTCCACTGAGCACTTAGCAGCGGCACTGCGCCGTTTAGCGGTAATGGTGGACGGTGATGCGACCGTGATTGGTTTTGGTCAGTCACTGCTGCAAGCGCTGAATGTACAGCAAGATAAACTGCGCTCCTTTCCAGCGTTGAGTGCCAATGGTATTGATATCCCTTCAACCCAGCATGCACTCTGGTGCTGGTTGCGCGGCGATGACCGCGGTGAGTTATTACACCGAACCAATGAGCTGATTGACGCTGTCGCACCGGCTTTAAAAGTAGTGCAAGTGACTGAAGCCTTTCGTTATAAGACTGGCCATGATTTGACCGGTTATGAAGACGGTACCGAGAATCCTGTTGAACAAGCAGCGATTGATGCGGCAATTGACAGTCAAGCGCCGGGTGGCAGCTATGCTGCAGTTCAGCATTGGGTGCATGATTTAGCCGGTTTTAAAGGCTTGCCACAACAAGAACAGGATCATATTTTTGGCCGTCGTTTAAGTGATAACGAAGAGCTGGATGATGCACCAGAATCTGCGCATGTGAAACGCACTGCGCAAGAAGACTTTGATCCTGAAGCCTTTGTGGTACGTCGTTCCATGCCTTATATCGATGGGGATGAGGCCGGTTTAGTGTTTGTGGCCTTTGGTAGTACGTTGGATTCATACGATATGCTGTTGCGCCGCATGATTGGTTTAGATGACGGTATCGTTGACGGCTTATTTAGCTTCAGTCGCCCGACTACTGGTGGTTATTACTGGTGTCCGCCGTTGGATAATGGCCAGTTACAGCTGGATCAATTGCTTTAATATTCAAGCAGGCCCGCGCACTCGCAAAGAGGCGCGGGCTGTTGTGTTTTAAATCGGTGCATCAATCTTACGATGATCCACCCACAGTAAAGTTGCTCCAGCAATCGCTGCAGGCATCGCAATCAGGTTAAACAGCGGCACCATTAAGGCTAAGTAGGTGATGCCACCAAAGCCTAAACTCAGCCAGCGCTTACTGCGCAACCATTCCAGCATGACTGTCCAACTGACTTTATTGTTGTCGGCAGGGTAGTCAATATATTGCACCGCCATCATCCAGATATTAAACACCACCCACAATGGTGCTGCGATAATATTGACGCCGGGAATAAAAGATAAAATCAGCAAGCCCAGTGCGCGCGGTAAAAAATAGCCCAGTTTGCGCATTTCTCGCGCCATGGTACGTGGCACCATCGCCAGCAACTCAGTCCAGTTGAATGCAGGAAAGTGATCTTCGCCGCGGGCAATGATTTCAACTTTTTCCGCTAAAAAGCTGTTAAAGGGTGAGGCAATTAAGTTGGCAATGGTGGTGAAAGTGAAAAATATAATCAGCAACACCAGCAGCACAAATATAGGCCATAAAATATAATCTAAAAAGGACAGCCAGCTGGGTAGATTCGGCATCAGTTGCGCAACCCAGCCATTAAAGCGCTGTACGGCAAAATAAATTAATCCGAAAAATACGGCGATATTGATTGATAAGGGTAATAGAACAAACATGCGTAAACCTGGACGCATAATCATTTTAAAGCCCGCAGTTAAATAGTGTGGGCCGCCAAAAGGTTGGGCAGACATAAGGTGTTTCCTGTGCGAGTGGTACGAGATGTGGCATGGGTAGACAATATGAGCAGAGTCAAACAGCCATAAAGTGTTGTAATCTGCATTTATTCTATAGTTTAGAGGTTTGCGTTAGTTTAGCGAACCGGAAAACTGTAACCTATGACACATTATTTGCCTTTAAATCCCTTGTTAGGAGTTATATATGTCTGAAGTTCGTCATGTTTCCGTGCTTATTCTGGGTTCTGGCCCTGCGGGTTACAGTGCTGCAGTCTATGCCGCGCGCGCTAATTTAAAGCCTTTGATGATTACCGGAATGCAAGCCGGTGGCCAACTGACCACGACCACAGACGTGGATAACTGGCCGGGTGATCCAGAAGGTTTAACCGGTCCAGCGCTGATGGAACGTATGCAAAAACATGCAGAGCGTTTTGAAACTGAGATTGTCTTTGATCATATTCATACAGCACAATTGCAAAGCAAACCTTTTACCTTGATCGGTGATAGCGGTACGTATACCTGTGATGCTCTGATTATTGCTACCGGTGCGAGCGCGCGTTATTTAGGTTTGCCGTCTGAAGAAGCCTTTATGGGTAAGGGCGTGTCTGCCTGTGCCACCTGCGATGGTTTTTTCTACCGTAATAAAGAAGTGGCAGTGGTCGGTGGTGGTAATACTGCGGTTGAAGAAGCGCTGTATTTATCCAATATCGCTAGCAAAGTCACCTTGATTCACCGCCGCGACACTTTCCGTTCAGAGAAAATCCTACAAGATAAACTGCATGCCAAAGTGGCAGAAGGCAAAATCGTGCTGGCACTGAATGCGCAGGTGGATGAAGTGCTGGGCAATGATATGGGTGTCACTGGCGTACGTTTACTCAATAACGATGGTAGCAAGCACGAGTTGGCTGTGGATGGTGTATTTATTGCAATTGGTCATACGCCCAATACCGGCTTGTTTGAAGGCCAGTTGGAGTTAAAAGGCGGCTATATGGTGGTCCAGGGTGGGCGTGAAGGTAACGCAACCGCAACCAGCATTGAGGGTGTATTTGCTGCAGGTGATGTGGCAGATGATGTCTACCGTCAAGCAATCACTTCTGCGGGCGCAGGCTGTATGGCTGCGTTGGATGTGGAAAAATACTTAGAGAAATAAGTTCTTCTCAGTATATGTTGTGTCATAAAAAAGCCGCTTTGGATGAACTGACCCCTTTTGTGGGAGGGGTGAGTCGCAAAGCGGCTTTTTGTTGCTGGGGGTTTTTACACTTCGCCCGCTTTTTTGCGGTTGTACTTAAAACTCCACAGCGTATGCATAAATGCACTGCAAAATAGCAGAACGCTTAAGAAGGTTTCGGTATAACCCAGCCAGGCTTGAACAGGCGAAAAGCTGGCAACCACGCCATGTACAAAGTAAATGTTAATTAAAATACAGGCCCAGATATGTGTTTTTTCTGAGCCTAAGATCATTCCCAGCGCAATGATTGTCAGAGGTGTTAGGGCAATGACTATAATGGCTAAAGCACCTAAACCTGGAGCGTCGGGTCGTTCGATAAAAAACAGATTCCAAGCAACCAGCAGCACGGCCAGCCCTGCTAATGAGAATAAACTCAGTAAACGGCTGATACGTAAACGTGGTTCGAACCAGCTGAGTTCTGGCAGCGGTTTAGGGCTTCTTTTAGCCACGGGGCGTCTCCAACTGCTGCGCAAATTGCGCCAAGCGTTTGCCTAAAGCAAGACACAGGCTGATTTCATTCTCATCCAGTGGGCGTTTGCTGTCGGCACCGGCAACATGGCTTGGGCCGTAGGGCGTGCCACCCGCTTGGGTGTTGATTAAAGCAGGCTCGCTATAAGGCAGACCGCAAATCAGCATACCGTGGTGCAGTAAAGGCAGCATCATGCTCAGTAAAGTGCTTTCTTGGCCGCCATGTAGACTGGACGTTGAGGTAAAGACGCCTGCAGGTTTATTCACCAGTTCGCCGGTCATCCATAGATTGCTGGTGCCGTCTAAAAAGTACTTCATAGCGGCAGCCATATTGCCAAAGCGAGTGGGGCTGCCCAGCGCTAAACCTGCGCAGTTTTTTAAATCATCTAGGCTGGCGTAGACCGCGCCTTCAGCAGGCACTTCTGGGGCAACGGCTTCGCACTCGTTGGAAACCGCCGGCACGGTACGCATGCGAGCTTCCAGGCCGCCTTGTTCTACGCCTCGGGCGATATGGCGCGCCATATCTGCAGTGGCACCATGGCGGCTATAATACAGTACTAAAATATAAGGAGTGGTCATGACAAAATCTCGATTAGGTTTTCTAATGGACGGCCAATCGCAGCGCGCTGACCCACAACTAAGACTGGACGCTCAATTAAAATAGGTGCTTGCACCATGGCGTCAATCAGTTCGGCTTCAGTTAGGTTTTGCTGATCTAGATTCATTTCGCTGTAAACAGCTTCGCCTTTGCGCATCAGTTGGCGTGCGCTGAGGCCGAGTTTGCCTAATAAAGAGCTCAGTTGCTGTGCATTGAGCGGTGTGTCTAAATAGTGAATAATCGTGGCTTGGATGCCACGCTCTTCGAGTAAAGCTAAAGCTGCGCGAGATTTACTGCAGCGAGGGTTGTGGTACAAAGTGATATCGGACATATAAATAACCTCCAGAAAACGCATGCAGTATTCTAGCAGGCTAATCCTTTAAGGCGTATGCCTGCACAGCAGAGAAGACTATGTTTAAAAAATATCTGATAATTTTATCTGTACTGGTTTTAACGGCTTGTGATCGAGCGGAGCCCTTAGGCATGGATCAATATGGCGTGGCTGTGCCAGAGTCTTTCGTGGCAGAGCAGTGGTTGGTGATTAATTACTGGGCTGAGTGGTGCGCGCCCTGTCGCAAAGAAATACCCGAGCTCAATCGTTTGCAGGATAGGTTGCAGCATAAGGGGGTGCGAGTGTTAGGGGTGAATTACGATCAGTTGCAAGGCGAGGAGTTACTTGCCGATAGCCAGTTGCTGGGCATTGCTTTTACAGTATTGAGTGATGATCCGGCCCTGCGCTTTAATTTACCAGCAGCGCAAGGTTTGCCAGCGACCTATATTGTCGATCCGCAAGGTCAGCTTGTGAGTCAGTTACAAGGGGAGCAAACAGAACAGAGCCTGCTTAAGGTATTAGAGAAAGCCGGTTGGTCAGCGCCTTAGTACGCTGACCTTGCTGTCTGCTTTAGGAGTGTAGAAGGTTAACCATCTTTTCTACGGTCGTGTAAAGCGCGTTGCATCTCACGATTGGAGTCACGTTCTTTTTCGACGTGGCGCTTATCGTAATCTTTTTTACCTTTACCCAGCGCAATTTCGCATTTAACCAGATGGTTTTTCCAGTAGAGTGCTAAGGCTACACAGGTGTAGCCTTTTTGTTGCACGCCTTCGAGTAGCTTATCGAGCTCCCGGCGGTGCAGCAAAAGCTTACGCGTGCGCGTGGGGTCAGTAATCACATGTGTACTTGCAGCCGTGAGCGGACTGATATGACAGCCCATCAGCCATGCTTCGCCATTTTTAAGTAAGACGTAACTGTCCACCAACTGCGCTTTGCCTGCACGTAAACTTTTGATTTCCCAGCCTGCTAGAGCAATACCTGCCTCAACACGCTGTTCAACAAAATAATCGTGTAGCGCTTTTTTATTCAGCGCGATGGTGCCTTTAGGTTGTTTTTTATGTTTAGCCATAAAAGTGATTATAAGACGTAATTGTGCATCTGGCGAGTGGCTGCTAAGGAATCTTTACTGTTTGCTTGAGAGGTGGCTGTGAATGCACGACAATAGCCTAGTATTTAATGCGTTATGTAGCCTGCGATTAGGGATTGGGCATGTCACACACTCGCTTGTGTGAAGAGTAAAGTGATTGCTGAAGTCAGTGCCTTCTCAGGTTTTTTTAAACGATTTTACTTGGTGGATAAAGAATTACTATGGCCACGCATATTCAACGCTCTGCTTTATTACCCTACAGTGCCGCTGCACTCTATGATTTGATTAATGATGTTCCCAGCTATCCGCAGTTTTTACCCTGGTGCTCAGCCAGTGAAGTGCTTGAGCAGACCGATGACTGCATGCGTGCGGCATTGATGATTGCTAAAGGCCGTATCGCGCAGCGCTTTGTCACTAAAAACACTTTGGTAGCCAATGAAAGTATCACTATGGCCTTAGAAGAAGGGCCCTTTAGTCAGTTGCACGGTGTCTGGGAGTTTAAGGCCTTAGGCGAAAAAGCCTGTAAAATCAGTCTGGATTTAGAGTTTGATTACGCAGGTCCCATTATAAAAGCCACTTTGGGCCCCTTATTTACTCAGGCGGCTAATACAATGGTCGATGCATTTTGTAAGCGCGCCAAAGAAATCTATGGGTAAGCCGATGATTACAGTAGAAGTGGCCTATGCTTTAGCGCATAAACAAAAAATTGTGCAGTTACAGGTGCCGCAAGGTACGCATGCGCGTGATGCGGCAATGCGTTCTGGGTTGGATAAAGAGTTTTCTGGTTTAGATTTGGCACAAAGCCCATTGGGAATTTTTGGCAAATCGATTGCACGGCCTGAAGAGCATATTTTAGCGGAAGGAGAGCGTGTGGAGATTTATCGACCGCTGCTGGCTGACCCTAAAGAGGTGCGTCGACAACGTGCAGAGCGTGCAGCACAAGCAAAAGCAGCAGAGGCCGCGCAATAATGCGACTCTACTACTTTTATTGCGCTTGAGTGAATTAGCGCTCGCTATCTTTTATGCGAGAAGTTGGTACGGGTGCTGTTTCCATCGCATCAACTTCATCTTGAATTTGCTTTTGCAATGAGCCCGGTGCTGGCGCTTGGACAGTCTCTTCAGGTGTGGTTGGCTGAGGTGCAAGCGTTGTTTCAGGCAGGCCTGTGGCGCTATCAACAGTCGGTGTTTGGCCTAAAATGGCTTGGTCACGACTGATGCCGGGGACAAAGTCACCGCCTAAACCTTGCAGCTGGTTATTTTCGTCAAAGGTTAAACTGATACGTTCTTGTTGGCGTTTACCGCCAGCCACTTGGATACTGTATAAGTAGTCCCAGCGATTACTATGGAAGGTATCAGCGATCAGTGGTGTGCCCATGATAAAGCGCACTTGGCGTGTAGTCATGCCAGGGCGTAACTGGTCAACCATATCTTGAGTGACAACATTACCTTGCTGAATATCGATTTTATGGACGCCAGGGAATGAGCATCCAGCGAGTACTAATAAACTAGCAAGAGTGAAACTGCGAATAAGACGTGTTCTATTTTGCATTGGAGACGGACTTCCACTATCGTTAATAGGTAACAGATACGCTGATCATACCTGCATTGTGCTCTTCAGCGAAACCGCATTAGTGAGAAAACAAATATGGCTGAGAATATTGAACTACGTAAAGCGGGTTTAAAGGTGACTTTACCGCGTGTTAAAATTATGCACATCCTTGAATCATGTGAGCCTCGCCACATGAGTGCTGAGGATGTGTATAAAACCCTTATGGATGCGGGTGAAGATGTTGGGTTGGCAACGGTATACCGAGTTTTGACTCAGTTTGAGTCAGCAGGCTTGGTGATGCGCCATAATTTTGATGGTGGGCACGCAGTCTTTGAACTGGATGATGGTGAGCATCACGACCATATTGTGTGTGTTGATTCGGGTGAGGTCTTTGAGTTTTTTGACGAAGAGATTGAAAGACGTCAGCACCAAATTGTTGACGATTTGGGTTATGAGATGGTCGATCACAATTTAGTTCTATATGTGAAAAAGAAATAACCATCGAGCGTTGAGTCGTTTGCGATCAGTGTGTCCTGCCACTGCAATAGTGCATATACATACGATCAATCAGTGCTGCGAGTTGGGTGTGATGAGTTAAGCCATGGATGGCGGAGCGTCGGAGCTGAATCCTGAATGGGTTCGTCGAGGGACAAACATCCAGCCCGAAGCACGGCGCACATCGAGTTTTTAAGTGTTGTAATAAAAGCATTGAGCAAGGTGTGTGTAGACGTACCTCGCTCGTGCTGCTTTTTCCTCAGCGCATGGTTCTGGCGCGATTCAGGTACTAGGCCATCCGTGGCTACAGGTTTCGCTGCACTAGCGATGTGCTGATTGACCCGTATAGCTGCGCGCAGACCTGTAATAAATCTTGGGTTAGCGACTTAAACAGCGGCACAAACCCAATGGTTACTGCTGATCTGCATACACTTGGTCAAAGATTCCGCCATCATTAAAGTGGGTTTTTTGGATCTCAGGCCAGCTGCCAAATGTGGCTTCGACGGGCATAAAATCAACTTTAGGGAAGCGGTCAGCAAATTCTGCAAGAATCTCTGCGTTGCGTGGGCGTAAGTAGTTATTGGCGGCAATACGCTGGGCTTCATCAGACCATAAGAACTTTAAGTATTCTTCAGCAATCACACGCGAGCCTTTGCGATCAACCACTTTATCGACAATGGTTACGGGCGGCTCAGCTTCAGCGCTAACGCTGGGGTAAACCACTTCAAATGCACCGTGACCAAACTCGCGTGCGATCATTTCTGCTTCGTTTTCAAAGGTGACCAATACATCACCGATTTGGTTCTGCATAAAGGTACTGGTTGCCGCACGGCCGCCGGTGTCTAAAACAGGCGCTTGTTTAAACAGCTTGCCAACAAAGTCCTTAGCTTCTTGTTCGCTACCGCCATTTTTTAAGATATAAGCCCAGGCGGATAAGTAAGTGTAGCGACCATTACCGGATGTTTTCGGGTTGGGTACGATAATTTGTACGCCATCTTTAATTAAGTCAGGCCAATCTTGCAGGTTTTTTGGGTTGCCTTTACGTACGATTAATACGGTTGCTGAGGTAAAGGGCGCGCTGTTATTGGGTAAACGTTCAGCCCAGTTTTCTGGAATTAATTTAGCGTGCTCATATAGCGCATTGATATCTGTGGCCATATTCATGGTAATGACATCAGCGGGCAGGCCGTCAATCACTGAGCGTGCTTGTTTGCTTGAGCCGCCGTGCGACATTTGGATTTGTGCAGGCTTATTGCCTTGCTCTTGCCAATGTTTTTGGAAAGCAGGGTTGTAGTCTTTATAGAAATCGCGCATCACATCATAGGAAACGTTGAGCAGTGGTGCTGCTTGCAGCGTGGCTGCTGCGCTAAAGCCGATGGCAAAAAGTGATGCAGTGAACAAGCGTTTCATATCGCGATCCCTTTGAAAATGAGTAGAGGGTGCTCACTATAGGGCGTGCTTGTTATGCTGTAAAAGAATTAAAAGTAATGTTGATATTCTATTTAGAAGTAAAAAAGCCCTCGTAAGGAGGGCTTTTAAAGGCTATAACAGACTACATGTTTGGATAGTTCGGGCCACCAGTGCCTTCTGGAGCGACCCAAGTGATATTTTGCGCAGGGTCTTTAATATCACAGGTTTTACAGTGCACACAGTTCTGTGCGTTGATTTGGAATTTCTGCTCCCCGTTTTCTTGAGCAACGATTTCATAGACGCCAGCAGGGCAGTAGCGCTGTGCCGGCTCATCGTACATGGAGAGGTTTTTACCCAGTGGAATACTGGCATCAGTCAGTTTCAGGTGACAGGGTTGGACTTCTTCATGGTTGGTATTGGATAAGAACACCGAGCTGAGTTTGTCGAAGCTTAATTTGCCATCGGGTTTTGGGTAGGCGATTTTTTTCGATTCAGAGGCCAACTTAAGCTTGGCATAGTCAGGGGTGGTATCGCGCAGGGTGAATGGGATTTTGCCGCCAAAGATATTTTGGTCGATATAGTTAAATGCACCACCCAAGACTGCACCGTATTTATGGATCGCAGGACCAAAGTTGCGACTGGTAAAGAGATCGTCGTATAACCAGCTGGCTTTAAATGCATCCACATAAGCGCTCAGCTCATCACCACCTTCACGTCCTGCAATAATGGCATCAGCTGCGGCTTCAGCCGCCAACATGCCGGACTTCATCGCGGTATGGTTGCCTTTGATTTTAGCAAAGTTGAGTGTGCCTAAGTCACAGCCCACTAAAGCACCGCCTGGGAAGACCATTTTTGGTAGCGAGTTAAGGCCACCTTTAGTAATAGCGCGTGCTCCGTAGGCGACACGGCTACCGCCTTCAAGGTACTGGCTGACAACAGGGTGATGTTTATAGCGTTGAAACTCATCAAAAGGAGATAAGTACGGGTTGCTGTAGGACAGGTCTACAATTAAACCGACGACCACTTGATTGTTTTCAATATGGTAGAGGAAAGAACCACCTGGATTGTCGTTATCCAGCGGCCAGCCTGCGGTGTGCACCACTAAGCCTTCTTCGTGTTTAGCGGGATCAATATCCCAGATTTCTTTAATGCCAAGGCCGTAATGCTGGGCATCTGCTTCGCTAGCAAGCTTGTAGCGATCAATTAGTTGCTTACCAATATGGCCGCGGCAACCTTCGGCAAACAGTGTGTATTTTGCACGTAACTCCATGCCCGGCGTGTAGAGAC
Source organism: Thiopseudomonas sp. (assembly GCA_035647155.1). Classification (GTDB taxonomy): domain Bacteria; phylum Pseudomonadota; class Gammaproteobacteria; order Pseudomonadales; family Pseudomonadaceae; genus Denitrificimonas. Next base: position 8,457 of record DASRNZ010000116.1, on the reverse strand, counting down.
CGTCTTTAGGGTTACCGTCACGATCCACACCCATATCACCGGTTAAAATACCGTAAACAGCACCATCTTCGTTGATTAGGGCTTCTTGTGCAGCAAAGCCTGGGTACACTTCTACACCTAAGTTCTCTGCTTGCTCAGCTAACCAGCGGCACAGATTACCCAGTGAAATAATATAGTTGCCTTCGTTGTGCATGGTTTTGGGCACAAAGAAATTTGGAATTTTTTGTCCTTTTTCAGCATCTTTTAATAAATAGATGTCGTCACGCTTAACGGGCGTGTTGAGTGGCGCACCCAGTTCTTTCCAGTTGGGGAATAATTCATCAAGTGCACGCGTTTCAAAAACCGCACCGGATAGGATGTGAGCACCGACTTCGGAACCCTTTTCTACGACGCATACGCTGATCTCTTGACCTGCATCTGCAGCCTTTTGTTTGAGTCGGCATGCGGCGGATAGACCCGATGGGCCTGCACCGACGATGACGACATCGAATTCCATAAATTCGCGTTCCACAAGTTATCTCCTACAGATGCTGTACATTATTTTGTTGTACATTATTTTATTGTATTTTGGCTTGGGTTTTTCGTTTATATCGTAATTGTTTTGTGCATTATATCTATCACTACAGGGTGTTCAAATGCAAACGATCGTTTGAATTTTTTAAAAGCCTGCTAGGATGATAGCCAAATGTAAGTAAAAAAGGCGCAATTGTTGTCTTGACCGACCTAGGCGTTACGTTCAAGATAGCAAAAGTTGTGTACTTATTAGATCGGTTGGTTATATATTCGACCCACTGCATCATTCAAGCCAAGCTTGTCTTGGCACTATTATTTATTCACCCGAGATAACGAGGAAACCATGAAGGTTCTAGTAGCTGTCAAACGAGTGGTTGACTATAACGTAAAGGTCCGCGTAAAAGCGGATAACACAGGCGTTGAACTCGCCAACGTTAAAATGTCTATGAACCCTTTTTGCGAAATTGGTGTTGAAGAAGCCATCCGCTTAAAGGAAAAAGGTATTGCATCTGAAATTATTGCAGTGTCCATTGGCCCTACTGCCGCTCAAGAGCAACTGCGTACTGCGCTTGCTTTGGGTGCTGACCGTGCGATTTTGGTCGAAACTGCAGAAGAATTGAGCTCACTGGCTGTTGCTAAGCTGCTTAAAGCTGTAGTGGATCAAGAGCAGCCACAGTTGATTATGCTGGGTAAGCAAGCGATTGACAGTGATAACAATCAAACCGGTCAGATGCTCGGTGCGTTAACAGGTTATGCGCAAGGTACTTTTGCTTCTAAAGTAGAGGTCGATGGCGATAAAGTTAACGTGACACGTGAAATTGATGGTGGTTTACAAACGGTTGCACTGAATTTACCGGCTATTGTAACAACTGACCTGCGCTTGAATGAGCCACGTTATGCATCATTGCCTAACATTATGAAAGCTAAGAAAAAGCCGCTGGAAACAATCACTCCAGATTCTTTAGGCGTTTCTACCGCGTCCACAGTTAAAACTTTGAAAGTCGAAGCACCGGCAGCACGCAGTGCAGGTATCAAAGTTGCAGATGTGGCTGAACTGGTTGAAAAACTGAAAAACGAGGCGAAGGTAATTTAATGGCTATTTTGGTTATTGCTGAGCACACTAATGTTGCTCTGGGTGCTGCTACCCTGAACACAGTGGCTGCGGCCAAGGCAATTGGTGGCGATATTCATGTACTGGTTGCCGGTGCACAATGCGCTGCTGTAGCTGAAGCTGCTGCAAAAGTTGATGGCGTAAGCAAAGTGTTATCAGCTGATAATGCGGCTTTTGCGCATCAACTACCTGAAAATGTTGCACCGCTGATTGCTGAGTTGGGTAAAGAGTATTCACATATTCTGGCCGCTGCGACGACAACAGGTAAAAACGTTCTGCCTCGTGTGGCTGCGTTATTAGACGTTGATCAGATCTCGGAAATTATTGCGGTAGAAAGCGCTGATACCTTTAAGCGCCCAATCTATGCTGGTAACGCGATTGCTACTGTGCAATCTGATGCCGCAATTAAAGTGATCACTGTACGTGGAACGGGTTTTGATGCTGTAGCCGCTGAAGGTGGTTCGGCGAGCGTTGAAGCTGTGACCGTTGGTGGTGATACAGGTATTTCTGCATTTGTTGGCGAAGAGCTGGCAAAATCTGACCGTCCTGAGTTGACCGCTGCCAAAGTGATCATCTCGGGTGGTCGTGGTATGCAGAATGGCGAAAACTTTGAAATGCTCAATCGTATTGCTGACAAACTCGGCGCTGCAGTGGGTGCTTCGCGCGCTGCTGTTGACGCAGGTTTTGTACCGAACGATATGCAAGTGGGCCAAACAGGTAAAATTGTTGCGCCAGAGCTGTATATCGCTGTAGGTATTTCAGGTGCGATTCAACACTTGGCTGGTATGAAAGACTCTAAAGTGATCGTTGCGATCAACAAAGATGAAGATGCACCGATTTTCCAAGTGGCAGATTATGGTTTAGTGGCGGATTTATTCGACGCTGTACCAGAGTTAGAAAAAGCGCTGTAAGGCTGCTTTTTTGTAAAAGGGCCCGCTTTTTAGCGGGTTTTTTTATGCCTGAATATCAGGAGTTAGTGTCAGGCATAGACTCTATTTTCAGATGGGCGCTGTATCGGTGACTATGTCAGTTGTTATAGCGCTTATTGACTGCAGGCGGTGTAATATAAACGTCTTGAATAGATCAATACATACAATGGAGCGTTATGAGCAGGCGATTGGTAGTGTGCGCTATGGCCGCAGCATTCAGTTATATAGCACCTTCAGTTGTGTTGGCTGAGCAGCAAGCCTGTGAAACCTTAGTGGCTGCGAGTTATTTTGCTAAGCCTTCGACAACTGAGTCAACTGCCGATGCAGAGAAGTCATCGCAACGTCAATTCAGCACTGATTTTTTACAAGCGTTGGCGCGCACAACACACTTGACGATTAAAGTACTGGCAGCTCAAGAAGAGCAAGCGCTAACAGAAGTACGCAGTGGCCGTGCAGATCTGATTATAGGTGTTAGCCCGCTGCCTGAAAAAGATCCAGAGTTGACCTATCTATTACCTGCTTATGCTCAGAAAAGTTATCACTTATGGGTGCGTACCGGTGAGCATGTCACGCTAAAAAAATGGCCTGAGCTGTCGGGCTTGCGAGGGCTGCGTGTGCTACCGCTGCAGCCTTTAATTGATTTTGATCTGCAGGTGCAGCTTTTGCAGTGGCCTGTACGCACTGCTGATAGCCTAGCAGTGGCGATCAATAAAATAGTGGATGGTAAGGCGGATTATGTGGTTGCCGAGCAAGAGGCGATGCAGGAGTACGTGCTGGCGCATGATTTAGTGCGGCGCTTTGAAGTTCTTGAGCCTGCGGTAGAGACGCAATCTTTATATATAGCCATGGCAAAAGACTCAGCCTGCAATACGCCAGCTCTGCGCAGCACCTTAACTCAGGGACTGACTCAGCTGGCCCTGCAGCCATAATCTGTGAAGTGGCTGAGGTTTATACATAAAAAAGGCCCAGTACGTATCGCGGACTGGGCCTTTTTTATTGGGCTGTATTAGCCGCGTTGTTGCAGTGCTGCGATACGAACTTCTAAAGGCGGGTGGCTCATAAATAAACCTGCCAAGCCTTCTTTTAGACCGCCATTAATACCGAATGCCGTTAAGGCTTTTGGCATATCGGCTTCAAGGTTTTGTTCAGCGCGTAAGCTATTTAAAGCGCTGATCATGGCTTGCGTACCGGCTAAGTCTGCACCAGCTTCATCGGCGCGAAATTCACGGCGACGCGAGAACCACATCGTAATGGTGCTGGCTAAAATACCAAGCACCAGCTCTGCGAAAATGGTAGCAACAAAGTAGCCAATACCGCGGCCTTCTTCGTTTTTCAGAATCACTTTATCAACAAAGTCACCAAAAATACGGGCAAAGAACATCACAAAGGTATTCACCACGCCTTGCAGCAACGCCATGGTTACCATGTCGCCATTGGCCACGTGACCAATTTCATGCGCTAAAACAGCTTTGACTTCTTCTTGCGAGAAGCGGTCCAGTAAACCTTGGCTGACTGCAACTAAAGCGCTGTTACGATTCCAGCCAGTCGCAAATGCGTTGGACTGTGGTGACGGGAAAATACCCACTTCAGGCATGCCAATACCTGCTTTTTGAGACAGCTCTTCAACGGTTTGAATCAGCCACTGCTCTTGACGCGTGCGAGGCTGATCAATCACTTGAGTGCCAGTGCTGCGCTTGGCCATCCATTTAGAAATGAACAGCGAAACAAAGGAGCCGGCAAAGCCAAATACCGCACAGAAAATCAATAAGTCGCCATGATTCTGGCCGGTAAAGCGGTCAACACCCAGCAAGCTGAGGGTGATACTGGCAATTAACAGTACCGCGATGTTAGTTGCTAAGAACAAAAAGATACGCATCATGTGCGAGAAACTCCAAAAGTGTAATCAGGTGAACTATATAGGGGTTGCGCGGATGCGCTTCAAGGGGAGGATTGTTGCAAACTGTGTCAAATAGATTGTATTTGGCTATTGTAGAATATTTACAGCAAATGAAGCAGTTAAATTTAAAGTTTTATTAAAGACCTGCTCACAGAGTGGCAGGCCTTTATGGTCACTAGCTGGATTGATACAGGCTTACTGGCGGTAGGTTTTCAGGAAATTACCAATGCGGCCAATGGCTTGTTCTAGGTCGTCTACACGAGGCAGCGTCACCACGCGGAAGTGATCCGGCCATGGCCAGTTAAACGCGCTGCCTTGTACGATCAACAGTTTCTCCGAGAGCAATAAATCCAACACAAATTTTTCATCATTATGAATAGGGCAGATTTTCGGATCGATTTTTGGGAAAGCATAGAGTGCCCCCATAGGTTTAACGCAGCTGACACCAGGAATATCATTGAGTAGCTCCCAAGTGCGGTTACGTTGCTCAAGCAAACGACCGTTGGGCAAGACTAAATCATTGATGCTCTGGTAACCGCCCAGCGCCGTTTGAATGGCATGCTGCGCCGGTACGTTGGCACATAAACGCATATTGGAGAGAATATCCAAGCCTTCAATATAGCTGCGTGCACGGTGTTTAGGGCCAGAGATCGCCACCCAGCCCGAACGGAAACCCGCTACGCGGTATGATTTAGACAGACCATTAAAGGTCAGGCATAAAACATCAGTGGCCAATGATGCGGTGCAAATATGTACAGCGTCATCGTATAAAATTTTATCGTAGATCTCATCAGAGAAAACGATCAAGTCATGTTGGCGAGCTAATTCCAAAATATCCAACAAGACTTCTTTGGAGTACACCGCACCTGTTGGGTTATTGGGGTTAATTAAGACAATGGCCTTGGTATTGCTGGTGATTTTGGAGCGCATATCATCAATATCAGGGAACCAGCCAGCCTGCTCGTCACATAAGTAGTGCACAGGTTTACCGCCAGCCAAGCTGGTTGCTGCCGTCCATAAAGGATAGTCCGGCGCGGGTACCAATACCTCATCACTGTTATTGAGCAGCGCTTGCAGAGTCATCACAATCAGCTCTGATACGCCGTTACCCAAATAAATGTCTTCAACACCGATGCCTTCGACATTTTTTTGCTGGTAGTACTGCATAATGGCTTTACGTGCGCTGAACAAGCCTTTGGAGTCACTGTAACCCTGGGCAGTTGGCAGATTACGCATCACATCCTGCAGAATCTCTTCTGGCGCTTCAAAGCCAAAGGGTGCAGGGTTGCCAATATTGAGCTTAAGAATACGGTGGCCTTCGTCCTCAAGACGTTTGGCGTGTTTAAGTACTGGGCCTCGGATGTCATAACAGACGTTAGCGAGCTTGTTCGATTTGCTGAACTGCATGATGTTGAGTATCCCGAATAAAATTGGTCAATAAGGGGGCGGTCTGCCGATGGGGTGCAATACTGTGCGCTGTCAGATGGGTCGCCCGTGCACTCTATAGCTGCGCTTAAATTGCAAGCCTGATAGAAGCACTTAAAGATACCTATCATACGACTGTGCTGGCAAAGGTGAAAGGGAGCGTTAAGCTTATGGCTACCCTTTAATTGGAGAATATGATGAAAAAAGTTGAAAAACCCATAGAACAATGGCGTGAAGAGTTATCCGATGAACAGTTTCGTGTCTGCCGTCTAGGGGGTACAGAGCGGCCGTTTACCGGTGAATATCAGTCGCCTAAGTTCAGTGGCGTGTTCCATTGTGTGTGTTGTGCTCAGCCATTATTTGACGCACAGCATCAATTTGACGCAGGTTGTGGCTGGCCCAGCTACTCGCAGCCGATTATTCCAGCAGCAGTCACTGAACGCACGGATGGCAGTCACGGTATGCAGCGCGTTGAAGTGCTGTGTTCGTCATGTGATGCGCATTTAGGTCATGTATTTCCAGATGGCCCTGAACCCACGGGTTTGCGTTACTGCATTAACTCCGTAGCCTTGCAGTTGCAGCCCGCTTAAGCTGTTTGATCAGCTTCTTATTAGCAGGTGGCGGTAAAAACCATAAGGAGAGCCTTGTGTCTGAATTATTAAATGAATTTTTACAGCGTGCCAATCAAGTCTTACAACAAGTTGAGCCGTTGTTGCCTAAACCGACTGAGCCAGTTGACTGGAATACAGTCTATGCGGCCAGTTGGCAGCGCAAAGGTAATAGCAGTTTCTTTCGCCCGATTGCGTTGGGTGCGGATATTCGCTTAGCCGACTTATTGGGTGTCGAGCGTCAAACTGAGCAATTATTGCGCAATACCCAACAGTTTATGCGCGGCTTTCCAGCCAACCATGCGTTGTTATGGGGTGCGCGCGGCACTGGTAAATCCTCGCTCGTACGTGCGTTGTTGGCTGAGTACGCACCGCAAGGCTTGCGCTTGATTGAAGTTGAGCGCAATGAGTTGGCCGATTTACCGATGATTGTTGAATCTTTAGCCGGCTTGCCGCAGCACTTTATTGTTTTCTGTGATGATTTGTCTTTTGAAGCAGGCGAGGGTGACTACCGCATTTTAAAAAGTGTGCTCGATGGCTCATTAGAACGTGCGCCGGATAACGTTCTTTTATATGCCACGTCCAATCGTCGCCACTTACTACCTGAGCAGCACAGCGATAATCAAAACTGGCAGCAGGGTGATGGTGGTGAGCTGCATCCGAGTGAAGCGGTTGAAGATAAAATCGCGCTATCAGACCGTTTTGGTCTGTGGCTGTCGTTTTATCCATTTGATCAAGACCATTATCTGGCCGTGGTACAGCACTGGATTGCTGAGTATGCCCGGCCTACGGCATTAAAATGGCAGTTTGATGAAGTGGCCGCCAAAGAGGCTATCAGTTGGGCTTCAGCGCGCGGTAATCGTAATGGCCGTTGCGCGGCGCAGTTTGCTAAGCAGTGGGTTGGCTTACGATTGTTGGAACAGGCTGCTGATTAATATATAGAGCGACGCTGAATGCGCGCTAGTGATTGGGTTAATGCCGTGCAGGCTTTATACTGCGCGGCTTGTTTTTAAGGGGATATCGTTATGACCACGCCGCACGTCGAACAGCATTTACAGTTATTAGCACATTTGCGCACAATTTTGGTCGCGGTTGCCGATGCCGAAGTGGTGCCAGAAAATCACCATGCGCTTTTTTTAGAGCGTTTTGATGAGATGGTGGTGGACTTGCGTGAAAGTACTGAAGACTTGTATGTCGGTCAGGATATTATCAGCCAGGTGTTTCAGCGCTATCCGCAAATTACGCATTTAGTGCCACGTGATCTGTTGTGGTTCTTTGGCGGTGACTGTTTACACTTTATGCCGGATGACGAGATTGAAAAATATCAAGAGCTAGAAGATCGTCGTTATGCAGCTTTAGAGAAGGGTGAGGATTTTGACTGGAATCATGAGATTCAGTTGATGTTTATGCCAGAAAAGACGCCAAAACATTAAAATACACACTATTTTCATAATAGTGCTTGACGGAATGTAGTTTCATCCGTAATATGCGCACCACTTCCAAGCAATACTGCAAACAGCAAACGCTTCGGAAGTTGCAAGCTTTAAGAAGCTGAAGGATGCGTCCCCTTCGTCTAGTGGCCTAGGACACCGCCCTTTCACGGCGGTAACAGGGGTTCGAGTCCCCTAGGGGACGCCAGTTTTTGCGGGAATAGCTCAGTTGGTAGAGCACGACCTTGCCAAGGTCGGGGTCGCGAGTTCGAGTCTCGTTTCCCGCTCCAAATTTGGCGTCAAGCTAAAAGAAAAAGAGCCGAAAGGCTCTTTTTTTTCGTCTACAGTTTAAGCCCCTGATTTGATTGGGTTTGCTGCGTTTTGTCTGAGCCGTCCTGGCTATGTCTTATTTCCCTTAGGTCTGTTTACTGATTGCCGCTAAAAGTGCTTATCAGGCTCGCTGTACAGCCGCGGGTGGCGTAGATACTAAAAGGCCTGACTTCAGGTGTAATACCAGAATCAGGCCTTGTTTAGCGCTTAACAG
>DASRNZ010000115.1:0-6598 GCA_035647155.1 Thiopseudomonas sp. | reverse complement strand
AGCCACTTATCCAAACGAACTTTATCTGGCGTTTCACTGCTCATAACTGACACTCACCCTTAAATACTCTATCCAGCACTGTGCTGTTCGGTTAATGCGGCATGCGCTTTAACCGGCAAACAAACAGTTGCTTCAAGACCACCGCCAGCGCGGTTATGTAATTTAACGCTGCCACCATGCTGCGCAGCAATACGCTGCACAATAGCCAGACCTAAGCCTGTGCCTTGGCCGCCACGCGCCTGATCACCACGAATAAAGGGGTTAAAAATACGTTGTAAATCATCCGGATCAAGCCCAGCGCCACGGTCCAGTACACTGATCGCCACATACGACAGCTCCTCGCCTTGCACCACAGATGCGGCCACTTCAACACCTTGACCGCCATAACGTAGCGCATTTTCCAGCAAGTTCACCAGCATGCGTTTGATTGAAACTCGACGTAACAATAACGAGGGCATAGTTTCCAAGCACAAGCGGATGGCATGCCCTTGTTGGTTATATGGGGCAACTACGGTACTAATCAACTCATTGAGATCACAATCTTCCAATGGCTCGTCGCGACCGTCACGAATAAAGGCTAAAAACTGATCTAATATCGCATTCATATCCTCAATATCGCGCACCATATCTTCGGTCAGCTCATTATCGCTATCGAGTAATTCCAGCGATAGGCGCAAGCGCGTCAGCGGTGTGCGTAAATCATGTGATACGCCAGCCAGCATCAATTCACGCTCACGTCCGGCCTGCTCAACGTCATCAGTCATCTGATTAAAGGCGCGATACACATCCGCCATTTCACTGACCGTGTCGACATCAACCGGCAAACGTACACTACGCCCCTGTCCAAACTGGCGAGCGGCAATCACTAAACGTTTTAACGGTGCACTCAACTGCCGGACAAAAACCCAAGCTGCGCCGGTGGATAACAAACCAATTCCAAGAAACCATGCCACCAAGTTCCACACTCGCTGCCCGCGTAAAGGGTGTGGATAGAGCGGCACACGAATCCAGTCTGGCCCCAAGCTGGGTGCATTCACCCACAAAGATGGCGGACTTTGCGCACGAATACGCACTCGCGTATCAGCACCCAACTCGGCACGCATTTGCTCAGAAAAAATATCGCTATAAGGCCAATGTTTCTCACCTAAGGGCACTTCATGCTCTTGCACCAGCTGCAAGCCTGCTGCTTTGGCGATAGCAGGACGCTCGATCGCAGGCGAGGCCCAATACGCACGCAAGGTCAGCGCAGCACCCAGACTGTATTGACGGTCAACCAACACATCTTCATTGACCATCAAATAAATCAGGGTCAGCGCTTTAGAAAAAAGCACTGCCAGCAACACCATCCATAGCGTGCGGGCAAAAAAGCTTTGCGGGTACAGCAAGGAAGTTTTCATGCGCTACCATCGGGTACAAACACATACCCCACACCCCAGACCGTTTGAATATAACGAGGCTTGGATGGATCAGGCTCAATCATGCGACGCAAACGTGAGATCTGCACATCAATGGAGCGTTCTAAAGCATCCCACTCACGGCCGCGTGCTAGATTCATCAGCTTATCGCGCGTCAGCGGCTCACGCGCATGCTCGACTAAGGCTTTGAGTACCGCAAACTCACCGGTCGTGAGCATATGCACTTGCTCACCTTTACTCAGCTCGCGGGTCGCCAGTGACAAGCTGTAATCACCAAAGGTCACGTCAGCTTCTTCACTACCGGGTGCGCCGGGCACGCTGCTCGATTGACGACGCAGCACCGCTTTAATCCGCGCCAATAATTCACGTGGATTAAACGGCTTGGCCAGATAATCATCCGCACCCAATTCTAAGCCTTGAATGCGACTGGCTTCATCACCTTTAGCGGTGAGCATAATAATAGGGATTTGATTATTACCCTCGCGCAAGCGGCGGCACACAGATAAACCGTCTTCACCCGGCATCATTAAATCCAGCACCACTAAATTAAACAGCTCACGCGCCAACATCCTGTCCATTTGCTCAGCATTTTCCACACCGCGCACTCGAAAGCCTTGCTCAGTTAAAAAGCGCTCAAGTAAACGGCGTAAGCGTTCATCGTCATCGACAATGAGGATTTTTTCACCTTCAACTACGCTCATGCTTTATTTACCTTTTTAATCAATATGTCTGAGAGCTAGTATGCCGCAATCACGACAGCCATGTGCACTAGGCATTGTTAGCAAATTTTTCATCAACAGAGACAGCGCTGGTTTGCTGGGTGATTTCCCCTATAATTGATCTTTTAATGCAGGCTTAACCTGCTTTTTTGACTGATGTAGGTAGCCTGATGGATAGCATAAGTTCTCGTATTGCCACCGAACTGGGTGTTCGCCCACAACAAGTGACCGCCACTATTGCCTTACTTGATGAAGGCGCCACCGTGCCATTTATCGCACGCTACCGTAAAGAAATCACCGGCAGTTTAGACGATACCCAATTGCGTAATCTAGAAGAGCGTTTACGTTATTTGCGCGAACTGGATGATCGCCGCGTTTCCATCCTCTCGTCGATTGAAGAGCAAGGCAAACTGACGCCAGAACTGCAGCATGCCATCCAACAAGCTGATACTAAAACCCGTCTTGAAGACCTGTATTTACCCTATAAAAAGAAGCGCCGCACTAAAGGGCAAATTGCTTTAGAAGCGGGCTTAGGTGAACTGGCGGATTTACTCTTTAACCATCCCAGTCACAACCCGCACACCGAGGCCGCACGTTTTATTGATGCTGAGGCCGGTTTTGCCGATGAAAAAGCGGTATTGGAAGGTGCTAAATATATTCTGATGGAGCGTTTCGCTGAAGATGCGGCTTTATTAGAACGTTTACGCACAATGCTGCAGCAGGATGCGCGTTTAAGTGCACGGGTCATTGCTGGCAAAGAAAACGATGGCGCAAAGTTCAGCGATTATTTTACACACGATGAACGCTTTAAAAATGTGCCATCACACCGCGCACTGGCCATCTTTCGCGGCCGCAATGAAGGCTTTCTCACTGCGAGCTTAAGTCTGGGTGATGAAGTACCCGGCACCATGCATCCTTGTGAAGTTGTGATTGCTCAACACTTTGCGATTAAAAATCAAGATCGTCCTGCCGATCAATGGCTGGCAGAAGTGGTGCGCTGGACTTGGCGCGTTAAGCTCTCCAGTCATTTAGAAACCGATCTGTTTGGTCAATTACGCGAGCAAGCCGAAACCGAAGCCATCAATGTCTTTGCGCGCAACCTGCATGATTTATTACTGGCCGCACCGGCTGGGCCACGTTGCACTCTGGGCCTGGATCCGGGTTTACGCACCGGTAGCAAAATTGCCGTGGTCGATGCGACAGGTAAGGTGTTAGAAACCACTACCGTCTATCCCCATGTGCCACACAACAAGTGGAATGAAACCCTCACCACGCTAGCTCAGCTCTGTACTAAACATCAGGTGCAACTGATTGCTATTGGTAACGGCACCGGTAGCCGTGAGTCTGATAAGTTAGCCATTGAGCTGGTCAAAATGCTGCCTGAGCTGCGTATGAGCAAGGTGATTGTCAGCGAAGCGGGTGCCTCGGTCTATTCCGCCTCAGAACTTGCCGCAAAAGAATTCCCTGATTTGGATGTATCGCTACGCGGCGCTGTATCCATTGCGCGTCGCTTACAAGATCCACTGGCAGAGTTGGTGAAAATCGATCCAAAAGCCATTGGTGTCGGTCAATATCAGCATGATGTTTCACAGTCGCAATTAGCGCGCTCGTTGGATGCGGTGGTAGAAGACTGTGTTAACGCCGTCGGTGTTGATGTGAATACCGCATCTTCAGCTTTATTAGCGCGGATCTCTGGCTTAAATGCCACGCTAGCGAAAAACATTGTCGCTTTCCGCGATGAGCATGGCGCGTTTATCAGCCGTGCTGCATTGAAAAAAGTCCCGCGTTTAGGGGCGAAAACCTTTGAGTTGTCAGCCGGATTTTTACGCGTGATGAATGGTAAAAACCCATTGGACGCTTCTGCCGTGCACCCAGAGACTTACCCCTTGGTCACGCGTATTGCGCAAGATACCAGCCGTGATATTCGCTCATTAATTGGTGACTCAGCGTTTCTTAAGCAATTGGATCCGCAGAAATTCACCGATGAAACCTATGGTTTACCCACAGTGACTGATATTTTGCAGGAGCTGGATAAACCCGCACGCGACCCACGCCCTGAGTTTAAAACAGCCACCTTCCAAGATGGCGTGGAAAGCTTAAAAGATCTGGAACTGGGTATGGTGCTCGAAGGCGTGATCACTAACGTGACGAACTTCGGTGCTTTTGTCGATATTGGCGTGCATCAGGATGGTTTAGTGCATATTTCTGCGTTGTCGGAAAGTTTTGTTAAAGACCCCTACCAAGTTGTAAAGGCCGGTGACATTGTTAAAGTAAAGGTTATGGAAGTGGATATTCCTCGCGGGCGCATTGCCTTATCCATGCGCATGAGTGATACGCCAGGTGAAAAACCTGCGCCTGCTGCACGTCCGCAAGCAGCGCGTCATAATCCGCGCAGCGAACGCCACAGCCAAAACGACAAACCCGCACCTAATAACAGCGCCATGGCTGCTTTATTTGCCAACGCCGGACATATTAAAAAGAAAAAATAATACATATCGCGCAGTTATTTGCAGCAAACCTTACGCAGAGCTGATAAAAAGTCGGCCTGCGCCCTTGCACTCACTGATAACTGCCCCCATATTGCCCTAATGCCCTATTGAGGAATTTCCCTTGAGCGATACATATTCTCGTCGCCTGGCGCTGCTTAGCCAGCCCGAAGCTTTAGCCCAGCTCAAGCACTGCCTGCATGGCATTGAGCGTGAAAGTTTACGCGTGGAGCGCAACGGCCGCTTAGCGTTAAGCCAACACCCAAAAGCGCTTGGCGCTGCTCTCACCCATGGCAGTATCACCACCGACTATTCAGAGGCGCTATTAGAGTTTATTACTGATGCCCTCCCAGATTCAGCGCAAACCTTAGCCGAACTTGAAGATATCCACCGTTTTACTGTGGCCAATATCGATCAAGAAGTCCTTTGGAGCCCGTCCATGCCCGGGCATCTGCCAAAAGAAGAGCAGATCCCCATTGCGGAATACGGCAGCTCTAATGTCGGCCAATTAAAGTACGTTTATCGCAAAGGTTTAGCACTGCGTTATGGCAAGACCATGCAATGTATTGCGGGGATTCACTACAACTTTTCCCTGCCCGATTCAGTTTGGACATTGTTGCGCGAGGCCGAAGGTGATCAGCGCTCAGCTATCGATTACCAATCAGCACGCTATATCGGCTTAATTCGTAATTTTCGCCGCTACAGCTGGCTGTTGATGTACTTATTTGGCGCATCACCGGCACTGGATATCAGTTTTTTACGCGGTCGTGAACATCAGCTCGAACGCTTTGATGAAGACACCCTCTACCTGCCTTACGCAACCAGTTTGCGTATGAGCGACTTGGGTTATCAAAGTAATGCGCAAGCCGGTATCACGCCCTGCTATAACGATCTGAGCAGCTACACCGACAGTTTAATCTGTGCAGTGAGCAAGCCTTATCCTGATTACCAAAAAATCGGTAGTAAACAAGGCGATGAGTGGCTGCAAATCAATACCAATATTTTGCAGATTGAAAACGAGTACTACTCAACCATGCGCCCGAAACGTATCACCATCGGTGATGAGCGTCCGGCTGAAGCCTTGATTGCTCGTGGTGTGCAATATGTAGAAGCACGCTGCATTGATATCAACCCCTTCTTACCCTTGGGCATTGATTTACCGCAAGCGCGTTTTTTAGATACCTTCTTACTCTTCTGCGCCCTGCACGACAGCCCGCTACTGAGCAAAGCTGAATGCCCTGCTGCAACGGAAAACTTCTTAGCGGTGGTCAAGCAAGGTCGTAAGCCCAATCTGCAACTGCAGCGCGGCGAAGAATCGATCTCGATGCAAGATTGGGGACATGAGTTGTTGGAGCAGATGCAAGCGTGCGCGCAATTGCTCGATAGCAGCTATGCCACCACCGAGCACAGTGAAGCTTTACGCAAGCAAGTTGAGAAGCTGAATAATCCTGACCTAACGCCTTCAGCACAAGTCCTCGCCAGTATGCGCGAGCAACAGTGCAGTTTCAGTCAGTTTTCATTAAAGCAAAGCCTGCAGCATACGCAAACGCTGAGCAAGCCGGAACTGGATAGCAATAAAACCGCACACTATCAGCAGCTGGCCGAACAGTCACATCAAGCGCAAGCGGTGATTGAAGCGCAAGATGAGTGCAGCTTTGATGAGTATATGGCCGAGTATTTAGCCAACGCTTAATCAAATCTGATTCAGCCCTGCGTTGCAGCCAATGTTGCGCAGGGTGAATCTTTATCTAAAGCGAGTCTGCGTCTCTTCAGCCAGCTCAGCCAGCATCACTGAGTGTTACGCGCGTCAGTCTCTGTGCTGCGCACTCCTCTCTCGTTGACATCCTCCCCGACCTAAAGGACGGGGATTCCTACTGCTAGACGGCCATGCCCGACCGCGAGAATGTTACGTGCCGCGTTTACATCGCGATCGTGAGTGACACCGCACTCACACGTCCATTCTCTTATTCCAAGCCCT
>DASRNZ010000114.1:0-3620 GCA_035647155.1 Thiopseudomonas sp. | reverse complement strand
AGTAACACTAAATCGCTGTGCAAGAGGTTTTTTGTTACCGCTTGCCATTAAAACGCTTTACGGAGATACCACCATGAAAAAGACACTATGTGCACTTGGCCTAGCCGCTGCGATAAGCTTGCCAGCCCAAGCACAGGCGCGGGAAGTCACCTTTAGCACCCAACTCAACGATTTTGGTGGTGACGGTGCTTACCTAGCCCTCTACCTTACCGATGAGGCTGGCAAATATCATAAAACTCTGTGGATTGCCGGTGAAAAAAGCAAATACTACAAACACTTACGCGACTGGGCTCGCGGCAGCGGCCTGCAGCAAGCCGAATACGATGGGATCAGCGGCGCCAGCGTCACCAGTGGTCGCACCCTCAATGTCACCTTAGAAGTTGACGACGCTTTAATCGATGCCGGGTACCAAGTGCGGGTGGACAGCGCCGTGGAAGACATGCGCGATAACCGTGCTGATGTGGTAGTGCCCCTGACTTCTGCCGGTTCTGGCCAATCAGTGGCTGGCAGCGGCTATGTGCGTTCTTTTGTTTACCAGCTTAAATAATTAAAGGGAGTTTACTTATGTTGCGCAAGCTGCATGGCTTACCCGGACTGGTCGCCGCCGTGTTATTACTGGTGCTGGCGATCTCCGGTGCGGTGTTATCCATAGTGCCGGCGCTGGAGCGCTCAGCCGCGACCATTCCAGCCAAGGGTGAAATCAGCATTGCTGAGCTCGCTGAGCGCATCCTGACCAACTACCCCAGCACTGAACAAATTAAACGTTCAGCTGCCGGCGAAATCATTGTTTATCACAACACTAACGGCCAACCAGCAGCCGTCTTGGTGAACCCTATAAACGGCCAAGCCATAGCGGCCTACCAGCCTTCCGCTTGGCAACGCTGGGTTAAGAACTTGCACCGCTCTTTTCTGCTGGGTGATTCGGGGCGGATGTTGGCCGGGATTTTAGCAGCACTGATGCTGCTGATCTGCCTGTCTGGTCTTTTCCTACTGGCTCGCCGGATGGGCGGCTGGAGATCGATATTGCAGCCCATTGCCGGCTCAGGCAGGCAAAGAATCCATGCTGAGTTTGCTCGCTTTGCCGTGCTTGGTTTACTCCTTTCAGCACTGACTGGCAGCTATCTGTCTGCCGTACGTTTTGAGCTTTTACCGGAAGCACGTCTTGCCGAGCCAGCCTTTCCAACCCAAGTCTCAGCTGGCACACCAGCAGCAGTGGGTTCATTGAGCGCGCTACAAAACGTAGATATCAACCAATTGCGCGAGCTGGTCTTCCCCTATCCGAATGACCCCACTGACGTCTACTCACTGAGCATCACTCAAGGCGTAGGGTTTGTGGATCAGTCCAATGGCGCACTGCTGCAATTTCAGCAACACTCGACCCACAGTACGTTGCAGCGCTGGATGACCATCTTGCATACCGGCGAAGGCCTGTGGTGGTTGGCGCTGCTGCTTGGCTTGACCGTCCTGGCAGTGCCAGTGCTGGCCTTTACCGGGGTGCAAATTTGGTGGCAACGCCGCTCTTCTGCTCTGGGCCAGATCGAAAGTGTCAGTAGCACAGAAGCTGACACCGTTATTTTGGTGGGTTCGGAAGGCAATAACACCTGGGGTTTTGCCCAAGACCTGCACAGTCAACTGAACCTAGCGGGCAAACGGGTGCACTGCGCAGCTATGAATGACCTCGCAGAACACTACCCTCACGCCTCAACGCTATTTATTTTAACTTCAACCTACGGCGACGGCGATGCTCCCGCCTCTGCGCGTCAGTTTATCGCCCTACTGGAAAACTTTCAGGCCGCTAACCCGCTGCAATATGCAGTGCTCGGCTTTGGTGATCAGCAGTTTCCAAAATTCTGTCAGTATGCCTTGGATGTAGACAGCGCCCTTAGCAGCAAAGGCCTACCGCGTCTGCATCCTGTGACGCTGATTAATCGCTGTTCCGCCACAGCCTTTCGGCACTGGGGTGAAGCAATCAGCACACATCTGGAGTTGGCGCTTAAGCTCACCCACAACCCTGCGCCTGCTGCCACTCTAACCTTCGAGCTGGTTGAGCGTGCGGATTACGGCGTTGCTGTAAATGCGCCAACCAGCATCTTGCGCTTTAAAGCGGTGCCACAGGATCGCAACCTGTGGCAGATCCTAACCTTTCGTAATCGACATCAGGCGTTAGACTTCGAAGCCGGTGATCTCATCGGTATTACTCCACCCAACGGCCACAGCGCCCGCTTGTATTCGCTTGCCTCATCGTCCTCAGATGGGCAACTGGAAATTTGTGTACGTAAACTGGCCAATGGGCTCTGCTCCGGCTATCTGCACAGTCTGCAGCCTGGCGATCGCATTGCCGGCTTTATTCAGCACAACCCAGGTTTTCGTCCAACCGGCGGGGCGCAATCGATTATCCTGGTAGGCGCTGGTGCAGGCATTGGCCCATTGGCGGGTTTTATCCGCAAAAACACCGCGCACAACCCCATGTACTTGTACTGGGGCGGGCGTAATCCAGAGTCAGACTTTCTCTATGAACCCGAGCTTAACAACTACCTCACCGACAACCGCCTCACTGGCTTAAACACCGCCTTCTCACGGGCTGCAGAAAAAGCCTATGTGCAAGACGCCATCCTTGCCGATGAAGTCGCCTTACGCCAGCTGATTGAAAAAGGCGCGCAAGTGCTGGTCTGCGGTGGACGGGGCATGGCCAGCAGTGTCAGTCAGGTGTTTGACACAATTCTCCAACCGTTAAATACCAGTGTCGAAAAGCTAAAGGCTCAGGGCCGTTATTTGGAGGATGTGTATTGAAAACCCAAGGCATCACATAGGCTGTTTACAGTGTCGAGCCCTGCAAAAGTGATGCGAATCAACAGCTCAACAACTGAAAAATGCTAGACTTTAGTCTGAAGCCTGAACGTTTAATTCATTTATAGTGGCTTTGTGTTATGCCCTCTATACGGCTTTATATTAGGAGTATATTGTGAATAATTTAAAAAGATTAGTGACACCGTTTTTAGTCAGTGTATTAGCAGTTTCTATTAATTACGCATCAGCAGCAGAACAAACACCAAACCAAGGGAAAAACCAAGCGCAACAGCAGAACCAGCGCATGGGTCAAGGTATGAATCAAGGACAAGGCCGTGGTATGGGTCAGGGGCAAGGTATGCAGCAAGGCCAAGGCCGTGGTATGGGCCAAAGACAAGGTATGCAGCAGGGCCAAGGTCGTGGTATGGGCCAAGGACAAGGTATGCAGCAAGGCCAAAACCAAATGCCTGCCTTTGCTGATTTTGATTTAAACAACGACGGTAAAATCACTAAAAACGAGTTTACCGAAGCACGTACTGCTCGCATTAGTCAGCGCGCTCAAGAAGGCCGCCAGATGCGTGGTTTAGTTGATGCACTGTCTTTTGGCGACATCGACACCAATAGCGACGGCTTTATCTCTCCAGACGAGTTTGCCGCACACCAGCAACAACAAATGGGCCAGGGTCAAGGCCGTAGCATGAACCAAAGGCAAGGCATGCAACAGGGACAAGGCCGCGGTATGGGTCAAGGGCAAGGTCGTGGTATGGGCCAAGGACAAGGTATGCAGCAAGGCCAAAACCAAATGCCTGCCTTTGCTGATTTTGATTTAAACA